>CAZQTL010000139.1:0-11026 GCA_964595975.1 uncultured Thermoanaerobaculia bacterium
GCCGCCTCGACCTTGAAACGGCGACCGCCGCCGGAGCGGCGTTCGTCTGGGCCGAGTGGGGATATGCGGCGGAGCAGGACCGCGGCGGGCTGGCGACAGGACCTCGTGTCGCCAGCGCCGCGGCGCTCCTGCGTCTCCTCGAAGCGCTGCCTCAGTAGGCCTGGAGGAAGGCGGTGACGCCGGCCTCCTGCTGGGCGCGGCGCCCGATGCAGATGCCGACGATGTCGAGCACCTTCTCCAGGTTGTTCGGACCGCCGGAGACCTTGGCCAGGCGCGGACCGAAGAAGGCCGAGATCTCGTCGCGGTGCGCCGCGTCGCAGAAGCCGGTGGTCGCCCAGACGAGACCGGCGGTGTACTGCTCCGGCAGGGCGGCAGAGAGCGGATCCCAGGAGCGTTTCACCCAGTCGAACACCATCTGTCGCGTCGCGCGGTCTCCCGAGAGGGTCCAGGCGACGCCGCCGGCTTCGCGGATGTCGAACTTGCCCGAGAGCACCAGCCCGAGGCCCTTCTCGACCGCGGCCGGGTCGCGGAAACGCCCCAGCGCCTCGAGGATCTGCCGCCGGACGCGGCGGTCCTGCTCCTTCTCGGCTGCGGCTTCGAGGGCGTCGAACAGGGCGACATCGCCGGAGGCCGCGGCGATGCTGAGGACCGTGCCCAGCATCTCCGTATCGACGGCCGAGGAATCGTGCAGCCAGGCCTCCGTCAGGCGGCGGGCCTCCTGCCGGGTCGCAGGGTCGGCGGCGACGATGCCCATGCCGCGCTGGACGCGCGGCCGCAGCAGGGTGTCGTCCATGCTCTCACCGGCGCGCTTGGCGAAGCCCAGCCGCTGGGCACGCGCGCCGAGGAGCTTGGCGATGTAGCGCTCGTAGTTCGGGCGTACGGCGTCGGTCACCAGATTGTCCTCGACCGAATAGGCGAGGTCGAGCGCCGAGTCGACCACCAGACGGCTCGAGCTGTCGGCGAAGCGCGGCAGCACGCCGAGAGCAGCGGCGGGGGAGAGCTCACCGGAGGAGAACAGGAAGCCGGTGTCGCCGAGGAGCGCGATCTGTTCGGCGACTGGCAAGGTCGAGGAGATCGCTGCGAGGCGTTCGAGGAGCGCAGCGCTGTACTCGGAGACGTAGTAGCCAAAGCCGCCGTGATTGGCCTGCACCCAGTCGGGGCAGAAGGCGAGCTCGGCGCTCTTCGTCGCGCTGTCCAGCATCACCTTGGCGATCTCGCTCCGGGCGCTCGCTCCCGCCGTGCCGTAACGGACGGTGAGCGGCACCTGCCAGATCTGCTGCTTCGACACCGGCGAACCCAGCGGTACGTAGCGGCGCTGGGAGAGCGCGAGCTTCCCCTTGCCGCCGGCGCAGGTGAGGTCGATCGAGACCACCGGCACGCCGGGCTGGTCGAGGAAGGTCGCGAACGACTTCGAGACCTCCGGCGCCCCTTCGGCCGCGAGCGCCGCCAGGAAGTCGTCCGAGGTCGCATTCCCCCAGGCGTGCGCCTTGAGGTAACGCTGCACTCCCTTGCGGAAGCGCTCGGGGCCCATCCAGGTCTCGAACATCGAAAGCAGGGCGCCGCCCTTCTGGTAGGAAATGCCGTCGAAGGCGCTGGCGATGTCGCCGTTGTTGTGGATCGGCCGGCGCACCGGCTGCGAGGAGGCCAGGCTGTCGGCGCCCATCGCTTCGCTGCGGCGGCCGACGTTCTCGTCGTCGCCGCCCCATTCGGGTTTCCACTGGGCGATGATTTTGCCCGCCATCCAGGTGGCGAAGCCTTCGTTCAGCCAGATGTCGTCCCACCACTGCATCGTCACCAGGTCGCCGAACCAGAGGTGGGCGTTCTCGTGCGCGGCCGTGCTGGCGTAGGTGCGCTGGCGCTCGAGCACCGGGTGCGCGGGATCGGAGAGCAGCCAGCGATCCATGTAGGTGATGAGGCCGGGATTTTCCATCGCGCCGAAACCGACCGTCTGCGGAATCGCCAGGTTGTCGAGTTTGGCGAAGGCGTAAGGGATCTCGAAGTACTCCTCGAGAGCGGCGAGAATCGGGCCGGTGACCTCGGCCGCGTAGCCGGTCTGCGCCTGCTTGCCTCTGGCGACGATCATGCGCACGGGGGTCTTGGCGCGTCCCCAGGTGCCGGCGTCGACGACGGTGAACGGCCCGACTCCCAGGGCGACGAGGTACGAGGAGATCGGCGGAGTCGGCGCGAACTCGACCGCCTTCATGCCGTTGGCCTCCTTGCGCTCGGCGACCGCCGGAGAGTTCGTGACCGCGACGTGGTCCTCGCGGACGTGCAGGGTCAGCTTCCAGGGTGTGCGGTAGGAGGGTTCGTCGAAGCAGGGGAAGGCGCGGCGCGCGAAGGTCGACTCGAACTGGCTGAAAACGTACCAGTCGTCGCCGTCCTTCTGGCGGAAGAGGCCTTCGGTTTCGACCGGGTCGAGCTTGCCGCGATAGGCGATCGCGAGATGCGCCTTGCCGGCCGGCAGCTCGCGCCCGAAGTCGAAGCCCGCGAAGTCCTCGCCGCCGGCGACCACCCGCAGCGGCGACTCCTTGCCGGCGACCGACAGCACCGCCGACTGGATCTCGAGCTCGTGCGCGTTGAGCCAGAGGAAGGACGCGGCCTGGGTGAGCTCGAGATCGATGCCGACCTTGCCGTCGAAGGTCTCCTGCTCGGGAAGGATGGTGAGGTCGACCGTCATCGCGACCGGTCGCGCCACTCCCGGCAGGCGGAGCTGCGGCGGTTGCGGGTCGGCGGCGCGGCAGAGCGCGGGCGAGGCGAGAGCTAGAACCAGAAGTCCGGCCAGGCGTGTTTTCACGGCAAAGTCCTCCAGCGGGGGAAGTTTCGGGGAAGAGTCGGGACTGCAGAGATACGTCGTCAGGCGGAGGAAGTTTTCCCGGGGGCGAAACGGAACGGCTCGGGGAAGAGCTCGCCGAGGGAGGACAGGCGGCGCTCGCCTTGCAGATTCGCCAGCAGGATCGGCATCCCGGGCTCGCAGAACTCGCTCATCGTCTCCCGGCAGAGGCCGCACGGCGCCGCCGGGGGGGAGCTCTCGGTGACGATCGCCACGGCCCGGAAGCTGCGGTGCCCGGCGGAGATGGCGGCGGCGAAGGCCGAGCGCTCGGCGCACAGGGTGACGCCGAAGCTGCGGTTCTCGACGTTCGCTCCAGGGACGATCGCGCCGCCTTCGGTCAGCACCGCGGCGCCGACGGCGAAGCGGCTGTAGGGGCTGTGCGAATGGCGCCGGGCTTCGATGGCGGCCGCCAGAAGGGGCTCCCAGTTCACCTTTTCAGCCTAGCATCGATCGGCCTGCGGCCTGTGCTAGGTTCCGCCGGCGCCACCCACCGGAAAGCGGGCGCCCGGCCCGGCAGCTTCGGCAGCCGGCATGCGGCGGTCCCTGGCAGTAAACCTCCCTCCGGCGTGTGCGTACCTTGAGGCGAGGAGTCGTCCTGCATGCGAGAGGCTTACCGCAAGACCTTGACCTGGTTGGCGGTGCTGGTCACCGGCGCGCTGGTCAGTGCCTGGGCTTTTCCCCGCGCCTTCCCGTTCTTCCCCGCCGACTGGCAGGTGTCGCGGGTCGAGGCCGAGAAGATCGCGCTCGAGGAGCTGCGCCTGCTCGGGACGCTGCCCGAGGATCCTTACGTCGTCGCGCAGATGGACAACAACGCCGGCGTCGAGGTCCGCCTCATCCAGGCTTCGCGTGACGGACACGGCGAGGCGGTCCGGGAATCGGGGCTGGAGAAGCGCGTCCTGCTCTGGCAGGTCACGGTCTATCCCCCTGGCGCGCAGCCCCGCGACTGGGCCTACCAGGCGGAGATCGCCTTCGACGGCACCGTGCTCTCGCTGCTCAAGGGATTCAAGGCGACCGATCCGAGCGGCGCGCTGACCGACGCCGAGGCGCTCGCCCGGGCGAGCGCCCTGCTCGCCGAGCGCGGCTTCGACCTGGCGAAGTTCGCGCCGCCCGAAGTGCGCAACAAGGACCTCGACAACCGTACCGATCGGGTGGTGCGCTTCGCCGACCGCGAGTCGGGCCTGAGCAGCCGTCTGCGCGCCGGGATGGAGGTCACCTTCGCCGGCGACCAGCTCGCCGGCGTCGGCTCCTTCGCCGAAGACGTCCATCCGGAGGAGATGACCCTCCTCCTGCAGCCGATCGGGCTGATGGGAAACGTGGCTTTCTTCTCGACCTTCCTCGTCCTCCCGCTGGTGGCGCCGATCTTCCTCAAGCGCTATCACGAGGGGGAGCTCGGCGTGCGACGAGGGGTTCAGATCCTCCTGCTCATCCTCGGCATGGCCGTCGCGTTCATGATGCAGGTCGCGGCGGGGGCGACCCAGGGGACGAACTTCGGCATCCTGTCGCGCGAGCAGACCACCTGGGTGTGGGGCGGGCAGATGATCGTCCTCTTCTTCCTGCCGATGGCGATCGCGTCGCTGCTGTCGTGGTCGGTCGGTGAGTCGCTCTGCCGGGAGGGTTGGGGAGCCAAGCTCGCCGCTTTCGACGCCCTGTTCCAGCGCCAGTGGAAGAACCGCACGGTCGCGCTCGCCTCGCTGCGCGGCTATGCCGCCGGCTTCGCCATCGCCGCCGGCATCTTCGCCTGTCTCGTGCCGCTCGGCCGCTTCGGCGGTATCGCGCCGATCGCCTTCCAGTTCGGACCGTTCTGGAACCAATCGCGCTGGCCGAGCCTGTCGGTGATCCTGTTCCTGGTCATCTTCAGTCTGTACACCACGCTCTTCGGTCGGTTGTTCCTGCTGCCCTGGCTCGCCCGCAAGCTCGGCAAGGCTGCCGGCGGGACGATCGCGGCCCTGGCCACCACCTTCCTCTTCTTCTCGCCGGTCATCGTCCTGCCGCTCTCGCAGGCGGCGCCGATCTGGATCCTCAACAGCGTCGCGACGGTCGTGCTCTTCCTGTGGACCGACCTGCTGACCACCATGCTGGCGTCTTTCACTTCGGCGGCGGTGCTCTCCATCTTCCCGTTCGTGTTCGCGGCCGATCCGCAGCTCCAGCTGCACGGCTGGATCGGCGTCCTGGCGGGCGCCGTGCCGCTCCTGCTGACCGCGCGCTACCTGGTTTCGGATCAGGTCTTCGTCTATCGCTACGAAGACGTGCCGCCGCACGTGCGCCGGATCGCCCAGCGTGAACGGCAGCGGGTGGAGCTCGAAACGGCGCGCAACATCCAGAGCTCGATCCTGCCGCAGCTGCCGCCGCAACTGAACGGCGTCGAGCTCTCGCACGTCTACCTGCCGGCGACCGAGGTCGGCGGGGACTTCTACGACGTCCTGGCGCTCGAGGACGGGCGGCTGGCGGTGGCGGTGGGCGACGTCGCCGGACATGGCGTCTCGTCCGGACTGGTGATGTCGATGGCGAAGTCGGCGCTCGCGGTACAGGTGACCTTCGACCCGGAGGTCGCGGCGGTCTTCGCGACGCTCAACCGGATGGTCTTCCAGAGCGCGCGCAAGCGCCTGCTCGCGACGCTCTGTTACGCCCTGGTCGACCCCGTCCGGCGGGAGATGCGCTTCGCCAGCGCCGGGCACCTGTTTCCGTACCGCATCTCGCGGCTGGGGAAGGTCGAGAGCCTCGAATCGGTCGCCTATCCGCTGGGGGTGCGCGAGTCGCTCGCGGTCGATTCCCACACCGCGAAGCTCGAGTCCGGCGACATCATCTTCCTGTGCAGCGACGGTGTCGTCGAGGCGCGCAAGGAGGGTTCGGACGAGCATTTCGGCTTCGACCGCCTCGAGGAGGTCCTGGGAAAGTACGGCGGCCACGGCGCGAGCGTCGTGCGCGACAAGGTTCTCGGGGCGCTCGACGCCTTCACCCAGGGGGCCGAGCGCGAGGACGACCTGACGGTGCTCGTCCTGCGCCTGCCCTGACCGTTGGGGTGGCCGGTGGGGGGGCGGGCGGTGGGATAGAATCGCCCTGCGGTTCGGCAGTTTCCCATAGGAGCCCAACGTGAAGATCCACGAGTATCAGGCGAAGGAGATCCTCCGCCGTTACGGTGTCGCGACGCCGCGCGGTAAGGTGATCGACGATCCTGCAGACGCCAAGGCGATCTGCGAAGAGATGGGCGGCCGCTGCGTCGTCAAGGCGCAGATCCACGCCGGCGGTCGCGGCAAGGGCGGCGGCGTGAAGGTCGCCAAGAGCCCCGCCGAAGCCGTCGACTACGCCGGCAAGATCCTCGGCATGCAGCTCGTCACCCACCAGACCGGGCCCGAGGGCCAGAAGGTGCGCAAGGTCCTCATCGAAGAGGCGGCCGACATCGCGCAGGAGTTCTACGTCGCGGTCACGCTCGATCGCCAGTCGGGAAAGCCGGTGGTGATCTCGTCGCGCTTCGGCGGCATGGACATCGAAGAGGTGGCGCACAAGGATCCACAGGCGATTCATCGCGAGGAGGTCGATCCGCAGCTCGGGCTGGTGCCTTTCCAGGCACGCCGCGTGGCCCGCGGCCTCGGCCTCAAGGGGGAGGTCGCGGCGCGCGCCGCCAAGCTGGTCAGCGCCCTGGTCGCTGCCTATCTCGACACCGACGCCTCGCTCGCCGAAGTGAATCCGCTGATGATCACCGGCCAGGGCGAAGTCATGGCCCTCGACGCCAAGATGAACTTCGACGACAACGCCCTCTTCCGCCACAAGGACGTGGTCGCCATGCGCGACCTCGCCGAGGAGAACGCGCTCGAGGTCGAGGCCTCCAAGTACAACCTCAACTACATCAAGCTAGACGGCGAGATCGGCTGCATGGTCAACGGCGCCGGCCTGGCGATGGCGACCATGGACATCATCCAGCTCGAAGGCTCCTCGCCGGCGAACTTCCTCGACGTCGGCGGGTCGGCGTCGCAGGAGGCGGTGGCCAACGCCTTCCGCATCCTGATCGCCGATCCCGACACCAAGGCCGTGCTGATCAACATCTTCGGCGGCATCGCGCGCACCGACCGGATCGCCAGCGGCGTCGTCGAGGCGCTGCGTTCGCTGGGCGGAGTCAGGATTCCGGTGGTCGTTCGTCTCGAAGGCACCAACGTCGAGCAGGGCAGGGCGATTCTGCGGGAGAGCGAGTTCCACTTCCTGGTCGCCGACACGATGGCTGACGCGGCGAAGAAAGTCGTCGCGTCGATTCAGGGAGGTGCGTGATGGCGATCTGGCTCAACAAGGAAACGCGCCTCGTCGTCCAGGGGATCACCGGCAAGGAGGGCAAGTTCCACGCCCTCGGCTGCCGCGACTACGGCACCCAGGTCGTCGCCGGCGTCACTCCCGGCAAGGGCGGCGAGACGGTCGAGGGGATTCCGGTGTTCGATTCCGTCGAAGAGGCGCGCGCCGCGACCGGCGCCAATGCGTCGATGGTCTTCGTGCCGCCGCCGTTCGCCGCCGACGCCATCATGGAAGCGGCCGACGCCGGCATCGAGCTGGTGGTCGCGATCACCGAGGGTATCCCGGTCAACGACATGATCCGCGCCAAGGCGTTCCTGCGCGGCAAGCCCAGGACCCGGCTCATCGGACCCAACTGCCCCGGCATCATCAGTCCCGGGCAGGCCAAGATCGGCATCATGCCGGGACACATCCATCGCCCCGGGCGGGTGGGCGTCGTGTCGCGCTCCGGCACGCTCACCTACGAAGCCGTCTGGCAGCTGACCGGCCTGGGGCTGGGGCAGTCGACCTGCGTCGGCATCGGCGGCGATCCGATCAACGGCACCAACTTCCTCGACGTCATGAAGGCGTTTCGCGACGACAAGGAGACCGACGCCGTGATTCTCATCGGTGAGATCGGCGGCAGCGCCGAGGAGGAGGCCGCGGCCTGGATCCAGGCGAACTTCGACCGCCCGGTGGTCGGCTTCATCGCCGGCCGCACCGCGCCGCCCGGACGCCGCATGGGCCACGCCGGCGCGATCGTCGCCGGCGGCAAGGGCACCGCCGCCGCGAAGATGGAGGCGATGACCGCCGCCGGCATCCACGTCTGCGAATCGCCGGCCGACCTCGGCGCCACGGTGGCGCGGGCGCTCGGGAAGTCCTGACCGGGATGGCGGAGCGCCGCCCGTGAACGGCTGGCTGGCGCTCCTCGGCGGGGGGGAGTTCACCTTCGGCGAGACCGAAGAGGCCGATCGGGCCTGGCTGGAGAGATGTCCGGCCGGGCCGATCGGCTTCCTGCCCGCGGCCTCCGGTTCGATCGACTACGGCAAGCACTTCACGACCTACATGAAGGAGGCGTTCGCGCGCGAGGTGGAGATCGTTCCGATCTACCGCGACCGTGACGCCCGCCGGGTCAGGAACTGCGAGCGCATCCGCGATTGCGCCGCGATCTACCTCGGCGGCGGCGTCGCCGACCATCTCATCGAGGCACTGGCCGGCTCGCCGGCCCTCGCGGCCCTCGAAGCGAAACTGGCGGACGGCGGACTGGTCGTGGCGATCGCCGCCGCGGCACAGGCCTGCGGCGCCGAAGTTCGCAGCGTCTTCGGCGGCCGGCTCGTGCCGGGCCTGGGCCTTCTGCCCGGGGCGGTCATCGAGACCAACTTCGACCCCGGGCACGACCGCCGCCTGCGCAAGCTGCTCGAAGGGACCGCGGGCCGGTTCGGCCTCGGCATTCCCGCCGAAGGGGCGCTGCTGCTCGGTCCGGAGGGCACTTTCGAGGCGGTCGGCACCGTCTTCCGTCTGGCCGGACCGGACGCCGACCTCGAGCCGCTGGTCGACGAGGTGTCCACCTCTCCGGAGGCCGGAGAGGCCGGCTGAACCAGCGTCATCCCGCTTCGCCGGCGCGGGCGTAGATTGCGGCAGAGGAGATCACCATGAAGAAGACAGTCGTTCTGGCAGCAACGGCACTTGCGATCGGAGGCCTCATGTTCTTCAGTTTCGGCGCCAAGGCGGACGAGCTCGCGGAAGGCGCGAAGCTCCCGACGGTCAGCGTGAACGATCAGGACGGCCACGCCGTCGAGCTCGCGGCAGCGGGCGGCCAGGGCTGGACCCTGGTCTACTTCTACCCCAAGGCGGACACGCCCGGCTGCACCAAGCAGGCCTGCAGTCTGCGCGACTCCTACGCTTCGCTCACCGGCAAGGGGATCCGCGTGTTCGGCGTCTCGACCGACGACGAGGCGGCGCAGAAAGCCTTCCAGGAGAAGTACAAGCTGCCGTTCACCCTGCTCGCCGACAAGGACAAGAAGGTCCTGGCGGCTTTCGGCGTGCCGTCGACCATGGGCTTCGCCAAGCGCCAGGCCTACCTGTTCCGCGACGGAGTCCTGGTGTGGCGGGATCTCGAGGCGGCGACGTCGGAGCAGGCGGCGGAGGTGCTCGCCGCGATCCAGCAGATCGAGAGCCAGGCCAAGAAGGGTTAGGCCCCCGCCCGCAGCCGGGCCGGGGGAGTTCCACGACAACGAAGGTTTTTCATTCCGGAGGCTTCACGCATGAACCTGACGCTCGCCATTCTCAAACCCGACACCGTCGCCGCCGGCAACGCCGGCAAGGTGCTCGCCCATCTCGAAGCCAAGGGCTTCACGATCCGCGGTCTGCGGGTGCTGCACCTGACGCAGGCGCAGGCGGAGGCGTTCTACGCCGTCCACCGCGAGCGTCCGTTCTTCGGCAGCCTGGTCGCCTTCATGACCGAGGGACCGGTCATCCCGGTGGCTCTCGAGCGCGCCGACGGCGCCGATCCGGTGCCGGCTCTGCGCGAAGTCATGGGCGCCACCGACGTCGCGAAGGCCGCTCCCGGCACCGTGCGTCAGCTCTTCGGGACCTCGATCGAACGCAACGCCATCCACGGCTCGGATTCGGCGGAGAACGCCCGCATCGAGCTCGGCTTCTTCTTCCCGCACGCCGATCTGGTCGCCGCGCTCTGAGCGGCGGCTGGTCCGGGTTGCGGCGGAGCAGCCCGGGCCTTTTCGGAGCGGCGCCTCGCTTGGCAGGCGGGCGCCGTTCCGATAACCTCTTCCCGATGAGCCGAGTCAATCCATCCTGGGCCCCCGCTTCGACGCTGCCGGCCGAACGCCGCGGCGCCGTGGTGGGACGTTTCTGTCGCGAATGCGCGAGTTTCTACCCGGCGCACGCCGGCTGGCACAAGGGCAAGCCATCGTTCGGAAGGGATCTCGTCAGCGCGCCTTGCAGCTGCGAGGGTCGGCCTTTCGCCGAAGGGGCGACCTGGTGGGAGCCCGCCGTCGCCGTGCTCGCGCCCGCCCCGCCGGTTGCCGCCGCGGGCTGACACCCCCCGCCTCCCGGCACCCGACGAACCGTCTCGGGCGAAGCCCTATTCCCGCAACGCGCTCTCCAGCTCCTGCGCCACCGCCTCGATCTCCTTCCTGGCGGCGAGGTGCCAGCCGCTGCGGAAGCGCTCGCGCAACAGCCGGTTGATCGACTCGAGGTCGAGCTCCCGGGTGGCTTCGACCAGCACCTCCCAGTCCGCCGACAGCTCCTCGACGTCGTCCAGGTCGGCGTCACCGATGAAGGCGTAGGCCGCCTCGGCGGCAGAGCCGTGGTCGAGCTGCCAGTCGTCGTGCAGGTAGCCGGCGAGGAAGGCGGCGAGGCTCGGCAGATCGTCGGGGTTCACCCGATCGAGCAGTGCCGCGCGCGACGCGGAGTCGGCCGGATCGAAGCCTTCGAGATGCCGGGTCACGGCTCCACCGGATAGGCGGTGAGGACGAAGAAGCGCGCGCCGCGCTTGCGCAGGACGACGCGCGCGTCGCTCGCCGGGCGGGCGCGGCTCGCGTCGCGCAGCAGCACCTGGCCGATCGTGCGGCCGCTCTCGCCGTGGTACTCCAGGGTGAGATTCTCCTTGTCGCGGCGCATCCAGGAGGCGACCCGCTCCTCCTCGCTCTGCAACGTCGCCGCGACGACCGCCTCGGCGGTGGCGCGATCCGTGAAACTCGACGCGGCGGCGACGCCGGCTTCGCGGTCGAGGCGCCGCGCGAGATCGCTCTCGCTCAGTCCGACGTGGCGGGCCAGCGTGTGCCCGCCCTGCTGCTCGTCCCAGGACAGGTCGCGGCCCGAAACGGCGCCAGTGCCGGAGACCTCCGTCCGGGCGGATCCGGAGTGCGGCGTCGGTCGCGCGTCCTTGAGCAGGTGCATGCGCCAGAGGAGGATCAGGAAGAT
>CAZQTL010000140.1:0-10991 GCA_964595975.1 uncultured Thermoanaerobaculia bacterium
CGGCCGGCGGCGGCACGGCGGCGGCGCTCGCCGGCGGCGCGCCCGTCTCGGGCGCCGCTGTCACCGGGGCGGAGGTCTGCGCCGGCGGCTGGGCGCTGCAGGAGAGCGCCAGCCAGCCGATCGCGAGCAGGCCGAGCGGTCGAATCGTCGCCCAAGCGGGCTGCCGCGGCGCCTGCTCACCGGTATTGCGACCCTGCGATGGCCACCTGCGCGCTCGTCCCATTCGGCCGATTCTAGCCGTCGCTCCTCGAAAAGCCAGTGAACCGCGGGAGAAGAGAGGCGTAAACCCAGCGCGCGGTCACGGCGTCGCCACCGTGGCGCCCGGCGCTTCCGACGAGCGCACCGGGACGGACGGTTTCGCCTCGGCGAGCGGAATCACCGCCCAGAGGATGAGATAGACGAAGATCCCGGGGAACGCCGCCGACACCACCGAGATGAGCACGTAGAGCAGGCGCATCATGCCCGGATCGCGGTCGAAGTACTCCGCGAAGCCGCCGATCACCCCGCCGAACATCTTCTGCTCCCGAGAACGCCGCAGGCGCGTCTCTGCCATGGTGGTTCCTCCTTCCTCCGAATCCTACGCAGCCGGTCGGCGGACGTTTCAGTCGCCGCGGAGGCCCGCGGGACGGGCCGGTTTCGATGTTAGCCTCGCGTCCGCTTCCCCCCGTGCCGACCGCCGCTGGAGGCCCCATGGAGTCGCCGCATCCATCCCCGGTCCGGTCGACCGGCGAGCACTACGACCTGCTGCGGGTGCTGGCGGCGTTCATGGTCTTCGCCGGTCACCAGCAGGCGCTCACCGGCCTTCCGGAGCCGGCCTTCCTCGGCTTCGTCACCTGGGGAGAGCTCGCGGTCGGCATCTTCTTCGCACTCTCCGGCTATCTGGTGAGCGAGAGCTGGCGCCGCGATCCTTCCGTCCCGCGCTACCTGCTGCGGCGCGCGCTGCGGCTGCTCCCCGGGCTCGCCGGCGTGGTGCTCTTCGCCTGCCTGATCCTCGGTCCGCTCCTGACCGCCCTGAGGCTCAGCGACTACCTGGCGCATCCGCAGACCTATCAGTACTTGTGGAACGTGGCCCTGAACGTCCGCTTCGCCCTGCCGGGGATGTTCGCGACGAATCCGGTTCCCAACGTCATGAACGGCTCGTTGTGGACGCTGCCGATGGAGGTCGGCTGCTATCTGCTGCTGGTCCTGCTGCTGCGATCCCTCTCGCGTCTGCGGGCGGGCTGGATTCTCTGGCCGGTGGCGGCGGCGCTCTGGACGGTCGACTTCGTGCAGCCGCAAGCCGCCGCCTGGCTCTTCTACGGCACCAGCTGGCGCATGGCGATCCACTTCGCGACCTACTTCTTCCTCGGCGCCGCGCTGCGTCTGGCGCCGCCTCCGCGCTTCAGCCCCATCCCGGCTGCGATGCTGGCCGCCGCCGCCCTCATGTTCATGGCCAACTCCCGGCTCGGCTACTGGATGGCGCCGCTGTGCGTCGCGCTGCTGGTCATCGGCACGGCCCGCGTGAGCGCCCGGCCGTCGCGCTGGGCGACGCGCTACGGCGACCTCTCCTACGGGCTCTACCTCTACGCCTTTCCCGTTCAACAGGTCGTCATCTCGACCGGCTTCGCCGCCGATTTCCCGCGGTGGGCTTTCGTGCTCGAATGGCTGGCGATCGTCCTCTGCGCCTATCTGTCCTGGCGCTGGATCGAGTCGCCGGCGCTGCGGTTCAAACCGCGCGCCGGCGGTCTGAAGCCCGCCTAGTTCGACAGCCGCCACTTCCCGCCGTCGAGCTCGAAGCCGAGCGACATCGAGCTCGAGCTGGCGGTGATGCTGCCGTCCGCGTTCTTGGTGGTCTCGCTGACGACCGTCTGGAGGTACGCCTTGTCGCCGACGAAGGAGAGCCTGCCGCCGACGCGGATCTGGTCGGCGAACGCCGCGGGCGCGGGCGTGGTCGACTTGCGGTAAGCGTCGCTCTCCTTGCGTTCGGCGGCCGGCTCGGCGGCGCGCTTGGCGCGCGCCGGGCCGCTCAACCAGGACGCCGCAGCGTCGAACTTCCCCGCCGCGACCTCCTTGGCATAGGCGAGGGCCACCTTGCCGATCTCGTGTTCGAGGATCGCCGCCCCTTCGATCGGCGGCGCGGTCTCCTCGACCGGCGTCGTGTCGATCGTCTTCGGGCCGGCGGTGACCTTCCACTTGCCGTCCTCGAGCGAGACGAAGGCCATGATCATGCTGTTGCCGTCCGCGGCTTCGACGCGCAGGACTCCCGAGTCGCCATAGTTCGTGAAGACGCCGCCGCGGGCGATTTCGGCGGCGAGCATCGCGGCGTCGGGCGCGGTCTTCGCCGCCTCCTCCGTGGCATCGCGCTGATCCGCCGCAGAGGCAGCCGCCCACTCTTCGCGCACCTCCTTCGCGCTCGCCTTCTTGACCTCCGCGAGCTTGCCCGCCTTGACGAGCTTGCCCGCCTCGACGATCGCCTTGCCGGCCGGATGGGCGAGGATCGCCTTGCCTTCGATCACCTCCTGCGCCAACGACGGTGCAGCAGCCGCCAGGACGGCGAGGACTCCGGCGATCCAGGCGATGACCTGCCCACGTGCCCACTTCCCGCTTTTACGCTGCATCGAGAGCTCCTCCCTGACGGTTCGCTTCCGGATGGAACATCCGGTGCCTGCCATCAGAACGGGAAACGGAGCGAAAGCGCGACGCCCGCCCTCGGACCTACGGCGAGGCGGCACTCCACCAGGGGGCTGCGGTCGCGCTCTCGAAGCCGTCGGCGAACAGTCCCGAGCAGCGAGGAAACTGGTGCAGGCCGACCGTGTCCCCTTGTGGGACGACCGCTCCGACGCTCTCGACGAGGACGTGCTGGTGGACGTCGGTGATGCGCAGATCGACCGGAAAGACGAGACCCGGCCCGGAGGTGACCAGGAAGTAGTTGTAGTCCTGCCTGGCCATCGCCTGCCAGACGGCAGAGCCGTTCTCGCGCAACTCGACCATCGCGATGGCGTAGCGATGATTGCGGACCTGGATCGCGAACCACCAGCGATTGACGCCTTCCTTCTGATGAATCACGACGTTGCCGGCAACCGGGCAGGCGACGGAGCGGAACGACACCGGCACGATGCCCTGGATCGGCTCGGCGATGAGATCGAACGCCTCGGCCGAGAGGTCGAGATGCCCGGCGGGGCACTCGGGGCACTGGTCGACGACACGCACGACCATGCGCCCCTCCGGCCCCCAGACCTCGAGGCAGCGGCCGCACTCGGCCGAACCCGCCCAGTCCGGCGCCGCGACCGCCGTCACCATGAGGTCCCCGGGCGCGAACGAACAGCTGCCGCCGCCGTCGGCCGCGTAGTAGGTCGCGACCCCGTTCAACTCCTCGAAGCTCGCCGGACAGCCGGGCACGGCGTCGGCGGACGCCGGCGCCACGCAGACCGCCGCGAGAACGGCCGTCTTCACCCACACCAAGCCACGGGAAGCCACGCCGCGACGATAGGCCCGGTCCCCCGGTGCGTCAATGCAGCCGGCGGCCGCGGGCTAGGGAGATTGCACGGCGAAACGAAGCCCTGCCGCCGGATCTCCGCCGCCTACCCAGAATAGTGCCAACCGATTTCCGGCGCTGGCGAGTCGCGGGATGCCGGCGGCGCGGCCGGCGCCGGTGCGGGCGATCGCCACCGACGGTGCGAGCTCGCCGCGGCGGTCGAGCCGCGCCACCCGGATCTCGGAGCCGCCGGGTATCGCCTCCAGCCAGGCGAGAGCGAAGCCGCCGGCGGTCGGCGCGAGCGCGAGCTGGCCCATCGGCTGACCGCCGGCGGCGGCCGGAATCGGTCGCGCCGGCCCCCAGCTCGTGCCGCCGTCCGCCGAGAGGGCGACGGCCGTTCGCGGACGGTCGCCGGGGGCGGCGAACCAGGCGACCGCAAGCTCGCCGCCGTTCGCGGCGAGCGCCGGCCCGTTGACCGGACAGCCGGCGATCCTCCACGGCTCGCTGCCGACCGGGTGGGTCGAGATCGGCCCCGCGGCCGGCCGGATCGCCACCTGGACGTCGCGCATCTCGGCCGCTGTGCGATCGCGGTAGGCGACCACGCTCGCGCCCACGGGCAGGGTCGCCGCCGCCGTCGCACAGCAGTCGCAGACACTGTCGTCGACGAGCTCGGAGGGGGCGATGCGGGTGCCCTCGACGAGGACCGTGCGCAGCTGCATCGGCTTGTCGCCGGGCGTCGCGCGGCCGTCGAGATAGTAGAAGCGGATCCCTTGGCCCTCCCGCACCGCCGAGACGAAGCCGTGCTCGGCCGGCGAGCGATCTTCGTGCAGGACGCCCAGAGGGGCGAACGTCACGCCCTGGTCGGCGGAGCGCGCCAGGTGGACGTCGTAGGTGTAGGTACCGGTGCTCGAACGCTCGAGCCACCAGGCGTAGAGCGCGCCGTCGGCGGCCCGCGCCACGCCGGGCACGTCGGCCCAGTTGGCGAACAGCGTCGAGCTCGCGCGCACCGTCGCGGGGAAGGTCCAGAATTTGCCGTCGAAACGCGCCACGCGCACCCGCTGGACACCCGGCGCCTTCCCCGGCGCCGGCTCGACCCAGGTCGCGAGGAAGCCGTCGCCGTCGGCGAAGAGCTGCGGCGCCAGCGCTCCGGCGGCCGCCGGAGGCGCGCTCTCGACCCAGCCCGCCGGCAGCGGGATCGCCGCCGCTGCGGCCACCGCCGAACCGGCGGGAGCCGCCGGCTTGTGCGGCTCATGGGCGAGGAGTTGACCAGCAGAGAAGAGCAGGAGCAGCGGCGTCGCCGAGCGCGCGGCTGCGCGGCGCATCCGTCGGGACATGGAGTCGGTGCCGATCATGGCCGGATCCTACGCCCGCCTCCGGGGAGTGGAGTCCGACGCCCGTGGCGAAAAGAGGCTGGCGGAGTGCTACGGTCGCTTCTCGTGACGCTCCGCGGCCCGCAGATCTGGCGACGCAGGGCGATCGCCGTCGCCACTGCGACCGTCGCGGCGCTCGTGCTCGCCGAGGTCGCCCTCCGGCTGTCGCGGGCGGAGATCTACCCGGTGCCGCTCTACCCCGGTGACGTCGCCGCCGAACGGGACCGGACCTTCGACGCGGCGCTCGGCTGGAAGCTGCCGCCCGGCGAGACGATTCGCGAGGTCACCGCCGACTACGACGTCGTCTACGTGGCGAACGCGCAGGGCTTTCGCTCGCTCTACGACTTCGCGGCCCCCACGACGATGCGACGCATCGCCTTCCTCGGCGACTCGTTCACCTTCGGCAGCGGAGTCCGCGAAGCCGAGACGTTCGTCGCGCACGTCGAGCGCAGCCTCGCGGGCGCCGAGCCCGGTGCCGTCCAGGCGCTGAACTACGGGATCGGCGGCTTCGGAATCGACCAGATGGGCCTCACGCTCGAGCATGAGGCCCTGCCCCGCGGCGCCGATCTGGTGGTGCTCTCGTTCATCCGCCAGGATCTCGACCGCAGCCTGTCCTCCTACCGCCAGGGACACATCTGGCTCGAGAAGCCGGCGTTTCATCTCGAGCATGGAGTCCTGGTGCGCACGACCGCCGCCAACCGGCCGGGGCCGCTCGCCTCCTGGCTCGCCCAGGACCTGCGGCTCGGACGGCTAGGACGCAAGACGGTCGACGCGCTGGCGAACCGCTGGCCGATCGGCGACCGCTGGCGGCTGAATCGCGCTCTCTTCGCGCGCATCCGCGACACCTGCGCCGCCGCCGGAGTTCCGCTGCTCGTCGTCCACCTCCCAGTGAACCCGCAGGCACGAGCGCCGCTCTATGCGAGCGAGTTCGCGAAGCTGGGGATCGAATTCCTCGATCTCGCGCCGTTTCTGCCTGCCGCCGCCGAGGATCTCTACTTCCCCCACGATCACCACTTCACGCCCGCCGGTCATCGCTTCGCCGGCCAGGCGATCGCGCGGAGAATCGCCGCCCGCGGCTGGATTCGGGCTCCGGCGCCGGAGCGTCGTGACCTACGCGGCCAAGCCGGCGGTTCAGCTCACTCACCGCCAGCCCGCGAGCGCGGAGAGCAGGGCGACCACGAAGAGCAGTAGGCCGACACTGCGTCCGAGCCACGCCAGCGCGCGTGGGCGCGCTGCGAGCCAGCCGCGGGCGCGGGCGGCGGTGAGGACGACCGCGCCGTAGACCGAGAACTGCGTCGCGACGATGATCGCGCCGAGCAGCGCCGCCTGCAGCCAGACCGGCCCCCACTCGCGGCGCACGAACTGCGGAAAGACCGCCAGCATGAAGGCGTAGGCCTTGGGATTGAGCAGGTTGGTCAGCATGCCGCGGCGGTAGGCGGTCGGCAGAGCGACCCTGCCGGAGTTGCCGGTACCGGCGTCGAAGAGGACGCCGCTACGCACCAGGGAGAGCCCGATCCAGGCGACGTACACTGCGCCGGCGACGAGCAGCGCGTTGAACAACGCCGGCATGACCAGCAGGATCGCGGCGAGCCCCAGGCCACCGATGGCGACATGGGCGAGCGCCGCCGTCACGATGCCGCCGATCGACGCCAGACCGGCGCGGCGTCCACCGCCGAGCGTGCAGCCGAGCACGCACGCCATGTCGAGTCCCGGCAGCAGGATGATGCCTACGACCAGACCGAAGAAGACCCAGAGATGCGCAGCGGGAGTCATGGGCGCGTTCCGCTCACCGGGCCCTGCGCGTCCAGTCCATCACCCAGTTCTCCTCCCAGCTCCTGCCGTCGTCGCGCGACACCGCCTGATTCCAGCGGCAGGAGGTGGGAGTGATCCTGTCCCAGCAGCCGCGGACGACGATCGGCTTGCCGTTCCCGTCGACATCGTCGCCGTCCCAGGTACCGACGCCGTTCGTAAAGCTCCCCCACGCCGGCGGCGGCTGCAGGACGCCGCTCTGGCTGTTGACCCAGAAGTCGGCCCAGAGCTTGCGCTCGCGGTCGAGGAGGCGGAGGCCCATGCCGGAGAAGTTGCGCTCCGGGATGCGCAGCTCCTCGATGCTGGCGATGCCGCCGAGGATGCCGACGACGGTCGCTTCGCCGTTGAAGAGATCCCACTCGTGGCCCTTGCGCTGGCGGTTCTTGATCTTCCACTCGCCGGCGAGGAAGTCGAAGTCGCCGGGCTTGCCGGTGGCTGCTGGAGGAACCGCAGCAGCGCGGGCGCCGCCGGTGAGTCCCAGCGCTCCGCCGACCGCCAGACCGGCGGCCAGCTGAAGAAGGGTCCTGCGTTCGAGGTCCGACGAGACGTTGTCCATGAGTCCTCCCGGGTGTCGCGGTCGCGGGACCGATTCCCGCCGCAGCAAGGCTAGGACCCAATGGGGACAGTTTCCGCCCTATTGCCTGATACCCTTTTCAGGTGGGCTCGCCAACCAACCGCATCCTCGCGGTCCTCGAACTGCTGCAAGCGCACGGGCAGCTGCCGGGCACCGAGATCGCCCGCCGCCTGGGGGTGGACCGGCGCACCGTGCGGCGCTACATCGTCGCGCTCGAGGAGATGGGGATCCCGGTGACCGCCGAGCGCGGCGCCGGCGGCGGCTACGCACTCGTGGCCGGCTTCAAGCTGCCGCCGATGCTGTTCACCGACGACGAGGCGCTGGCGCTCTCGCTCGGCCTGCACGCGGCGAGCGCGCTGGGCCTGGGTGAGGCTGCGGCGGGTCTGGCGAGTGCGCGCAGCAAGCTCGAGCGGGTGATGCCGGCCGACCTGAAGCGCCGGCTGCGCGCCGCCGACGAGACGATGCAGCTCGACCTGCCGGCGAGCGGGCCACCCGCCGAGAGCGGTGTGCTCGCGGCCCTTTCCGCCGCGGCACAGGCGCAGCGCACGGTGCACGTGGTCTACGAGGCCACCGACCGACGGCGCACCGCGCGCGACCTCGACCCCTACGGTCTCGCCTTCCGCGGCGGCTGCTGGTACGTCGTCGGCCACTGCCATCTGCGCAAAGGCCCGCGCACCTTCCGCGTCGACCGCATCGCGAGCGCGACCCGCACCGCGCGCACCTTCGAGCGACCGGCGGGCTTCGACACCCTCGCCGCGATCTCGACCGCGATCGCCACGTTGCCCCGCGCCCACCAGGCGGAAGTGCTCCTGCACACCGACCTCGCCACCGCGAGAAGGCAGATCTTCGCGACCCTGGGAACGCTCGAGGAGGTCGCAGGCGGCGTCCTCCTCCACTCCCAGACCGACGACCTCGGCTGGCTCGCCCGCGAGCTCGCCCGGCTGCCGTTTCGCCTCGAGATCCACCGCCCGAAGGGCCTGACCGCTGCGCTGCGTGGGCACGCGCGGGAGCTCTACATCGCGGCGCTCGATGCAACGATTCCGATCGACGGGCGGAACTAGAACGATAGTCTTTCCCTCGGCTGTCTTCTCCGGAGGTCTCATGCGCCGTTCCCTTCTGCCGCTCGTCCTGCTCCTCGTTGCTCCCGCAGCCCTTCCCGCCGAGTCCCTGGAAGCCAAGTCGCCCGCTCCGGGAGCCGCGGCGGATCGTCTCCTCGCCGCGGCCTATCCCGCCGATGCGCCGGGAGCCGCGGTGCTGGTGCGGTGGCAGGGTCGGGAGGTGCTGCGCAGGGGGTATGGGATGGCGCAGATGGATCTCGGGATTCCGGTCGCGCCGGAGCAGGTGTTCGAGATCGGGTCGGTGACCAAGCAGTTCACCGCCGCGATCGTCCTGCGGCTCGCGGAGCAGGGGAAGCTCTCGCTCTCCGACCCGGTGACGAAGTTCCTTCCCGGGATGACGTTCGGCGGTACCCCGATCACCCTCGAGCAGCTCCTGCAGCACACCGCGGGGGTGCCCAACTACACCGACATGCCGGAGTGGATCCCGCGCTGGCGCGAGGACATGACGGTCGAGACGCTCTTCGCCCTGTTCCGCGACAAGCCGCTCGACTTTCCGCCCGGGACGCTGTGGAGCTACAGCAACTCGGGCTACATCCTGCTCGGGGCGGTGATCGAGAAGGTCACCGCCAAGAGCTATGAAGAGGTCGTGGAGACGGAGCTCCTCGCGCCGCTCGGCATGCAGGACTCGCGCTACGGCCACCAGGAGGAGATCGTCCACGGCCGCGTCGCCGGCTACGTGAAGGGCCCCGAAGGCTGGGCCAACGCGCCGTACCTCTCGCTCACCCAGCCGTACGCCGCCGGCTCGCTGATGTCCACCGTCGACGACCTGGCGCGCTGGAGCGACGCCCTCGAGGCCGGCAAGGTCGTCTCGCCGGCGTCGCGCGACCGCATGTTCACCTCGGCCATCCTCCAGGGCGGCGACCAGGACGGCATCGCTACGCGCTACGGCCTGGGCAACGGCCTCACCGAGGTCGCCGGACGGCCGGCCCACGAGCACGGCGGCGGCATCCACGGCTTCACCTGCGACCTGCTGCGCATTCCCGGCGACGACCTGCTCGTCGTCATCCTCTCCAACAACCCGACGCAGGACGTGCACGACCTCGCGCATCGCGTCGCCGAGTCCGTCCTGGGAGTGCCGCAGAAGGCCAAACCGGGCCCCTTGCAGCTCTCCGCCGCCGCTCTCGACGCCTACACCGGCGTCTATCTCGTGCCCGAGCAAGCGGGCTCGCGGCGGATCGTCTCGCACGACGGCGAAACATTGCGCCTGCAGCGCACCGGCGGCGATCTCCATCCGCTCGTCGCCGTCGGACCCGACGCCTTCGAGACGGCGGACGGCACGCCACTCCGTTTCGAGCGCGACGCTGGCGGCAAGGTCGTGGCGCTGCGCCTCGATCCCGGCTTCGGACCGGTCCTCCGCTCGCTGCGCACGAACGAGACGGCGCCCCTGCCGCGCAAGGCGGTGGCGGTCGACCCGGGCAGCTTCGATGCTCTCGTCGGTGTCTACGCGCTCGCCCCGGGCTTCGACATCGCGGTCACCCGCGAGGGCGACCACCTGTTCGCCCAGGCGACCGGCCAGGAGCGGCTCGAGCTTCTCCCTGAGTCTCCCGTGCGCTACTTCTTCCAGCTCGTCGACGCGCAGATCGACTTCGTGCTCGAGGGCGGACGTGCCGCTTCGCTCGTCCTCCACCAGGGCGACCAGCACCTGCCGGCGCCGCGCAAGCCGTAAGCCATCGCCGACGGCGCCCCGCCGCCCCGGGGCGCGCCGCGAGGCCGAGCCGGCGACGGGATTCGGGCACCGGACCGCCGCCGTCCGATAGCGGACGGAAGCGTCCGCGGCCGGACGCTCCCAGCGCCTGGGCGAGCGCACAAAGCACTGATTCCATGAGTCCTTGATCCTGGCACGGAGCGTGGAGAGAGATCCGGCGTGGGAGAGACCATGGACCGAGAGCTCACCTCCGAGGAGCACCGCCGCCGTCGTCGTCGCGCGACGATGCGCGTCGGCGTCGGCGTCGCGAGTGCCGCCGTCCTTCTTTTCGCGGCCTCGCGCGCCCTGCGCCCGTCGGTCGAGCGCGCGGAGCTCCGCCTCGCGACCGTCGAGCGCGGCACCCTGGTCGCCAGCATTCCGGCCCAGGGGCGCCTCGCGCCGGCGTTCGAGGAGCAGTTGCTGGCTCCGGTCGAAGGGCGCGTCCGGCGCGTGCTCAAGCGTCCGGGCGACTCCATCCACCGCGACGAGGCGATCCTCGAGCTCGATCTCGCGGCGGCGCAATCCGACCTCGCCCGCCTCGACGATCGCGTGGCGCGCGCCCGTCACCTCCATCGCCAGCTCGAGCTCGACAGCGGACGCGAGGTGGCGGAGATCGAGCGCCGGCTGGCCGAGGCCGAGCTCGACCTCGAAGAGGCCGGGGTGGTCCTGGCGCAGCGCACGCGGCTGGCGACCGACGGCCTGATCTCGGAGGGCGAGCGTCTCGCCGCCGAGGTCCGGCGCAAGAAGGCCGAGCTGGTCGTGGGCGAGCTCCGCGGCGCCGTCGCCGCGGTCCGCGCAGCCCGCGACGAACGGCTGGGTGGCGGCACGCTCGACCTCGCGATCGTCGAGAAGGAGCGCGCCGAGCTGGCGAGAAAGCTCGTGCTGGCGACCACGCGCTCCGATCGCGACGGCATCGTCACCTACGTCCTGGCGGACGAAGGGGCGCTGGTCCGTCCGGGGGACGTCGTCGCGCGCGTCGCCG
>CAZQTL010000141.1:0-10967 GCA_964595975.1 uncultured Thermoanaerobaculia bacterium
CTGGCGAACGACATCGAGCGCCAGCGCCGCTTCGAGCCGGTCCACGCCGGCCCGCCCGGCCGCCTCTACCTGCTGGCGAAGTTCGCCCGCCGCTATCGCGCCGTGCTGGTGGCGACCGGTCTCGTGATGCTGGCCCTCGCCGGTGGCGTCGCGGCGCGCACGCTCGAGGCGAGGCGCGCCAACCGCGAGGCGGCGGCGGCGCGGCTGGCCCAGGGCGAGACCGCCGAGGTCGTCGAGTTCCTGGTCGACCTGTTCGAGGTCAACGACCCCGGCACCAACCGCGGCGAGACGATCACCGCGCGCGAGCTGCTCGACCGTGGCGCCGAGAAGATCCGCGCCAGTCTGGGGGAGCAGCCGCTGGCGCGCGCCCGCCTGCTCGACACCATCGGCCGCGTTTACCAGCAGCTCGAGCTCAACGAGGCCGCCGAGAAGCTCCTGCGGGAAGCGCTGGCCCTGCGCGAGGCGAAGCTCGGGCCGGTGCATCCGGAGGTCGGCGCGAGCCTCGATCATCTGGGCGACCTGCTGTGGATTCGCGGCGAGTATGCGGAGGCCGAGCGCGTCCTGCGCCGCGCCCTGGCCATCCGCGAACAGGCGCGCGAACCGGAGCCGCTGGCGGTCGCCGACGTGCTCGACAACCTCGGGTCGGTGCTCGAGATCCAGGGACGATATGGAGAGGCGGAACCGGTGATCGAGCGCGGACTGGAGCTGCGCGAGCGCGCACTCGGACCGAACGCCCTGCCCGTCGCCGCGAGTCTCGACGACCTCGCGGTCTCCCATCTCGATCGCGGCGACGCCGTCGCTGCCGAGCCGCTCCTCCGGCGCGCGCTCGCCATTCGCGAGGCCAACCTCGGCGCCGACCATCCCCAGGTCGCGACGACCGCCAACGGTCTCGGCATCGCGCTCTTCCAGCTCGGCCGTTACGCCGAGAGCCTGAGCGTCCACGGTCGCGCCCTGGCGATCCGCGAGAAGGTGCTCGGTCCGGGGAGCTCCTCGGTGGGCCAGTCGCTGCTCAACCTCTCCAGCGTCTATGTCGAGCTCGGCCGGTTCGCCGAAGCCGAGTCCGCCATCCTCCGCGCGACCGCGATCTGGGAGAAGAACCTGCGCCCGGATCATCCGCGGATCGGTACCGCTCGCCTGACGCTCGCCGACTTCTACCTGCGCCGCGGCGAGCCGGCGCGCGCGGAGCCGATTCTGCGCGCCACCGTGGCGCTCTTCGAGCGCTCGCTCGGGCCGGACCACCCGCGGCTCGCGCATGCCTTGCAGTCGCTGGCCGACTGCCTCGTCGCCCTCGACCGGCGGGAGGAGAGCCGGCCCGTCTGCGCCCGCGCGCTGGCGATCCGCGAGCGGGCGCTCGGCGCGAGCGACCCGCTGACCGTCGCGACGAGGAGCGCCTGCGCGGCACCGGTTGGCGCTCCGGCGAGCTAGGTGACTATCGCCGCGAGCGCATTCGTGCCATTGTGGGTCTGGAGAAGGGTTTCGTGGCTGCGCTCGAGTCGCGCGCCGGGGCTCTTCCAAACTTCCACGCCAGACCGGACCCGATTTCGCGGTACGGGGGCGTAGACCCAAGGACAACACCATGAAGGGCACCGTGAAGTGGTTCAACGCCGAGAAGGGCTTCGGCTTCATTACCCGTGAAGATGGCGAGAAGGACTGTTTCGTCCACCATTCGGCGATCGCCGGCGAGGGCTACAAGAGCCTCAACGACGGCGAGGCCGTCGAGTTCGACATCGTCCAGGGCCCCAAGGGCCCGGCGTCGGCGAACGTCCGGCGCATCTCGTAATCGACCGCTCCCGCCCGGCCTGACCGCCGGGCGCGACCCGCAGACAGCAATCCACATGGCACCCTGCCGGGCGCGGCCTTCACCGGCGCGTCCAGCAGCTGCTTTGCGCCGCCCGCGCCCCCCGGGAGAAGACTAAGATGGGCACCCATGGCGACGGCCCCGGTCGATATCGGCGCGCTGCTGGCGGCCGACAGCCTCGAGCGCGGTGGCTTCGCGGTCGAGCGCACTTGATGCGCCGCTGCGGCGCTGCCTGCGCTCTTCTCTTCGGTCTTCTGCTCGGCGCTCCCGGGCGCGCCGCCGGAACGGCGGCCGAGCCGGTCGAGCTCACGATCTACGCCGCCGCCAGCCTGCGCGACGTCTTGCAGGAGCTTGCACCGGCAGTCGAGCGCGCCACTGGGGCGCGTCTGGTGCTCAACCTCGGCGCCTCGAGCGACCTCGCGCGGCAGATCCTGGCGGCGAACCGGGCGGACGTGTTCTTTTCCGCCGACGAAGACTGGATGGACCGTGTCGCCGCGGCCGGGTGGATCGATCCTGGTTCGCGTCGCGCACCGCTCGCCAATCGACTGGCGGTCGTCGTTCCGGCGGACAGCGCGCTGCGCATCGCGGGGGCGCGCGACCTGGCCTCGCCGGCGATCCGCCGACTCGGGCTCGCCGATCCGGCGGGGGTGCCGGCGGGCAAGTACGCCAGGGCCTGGCTCGAGTCGCAGGGGCAGTGGGCCGCGGTCGCGCAGCGGGTCATCCCCGCGCTCGACGCGCGCGCCGCCCTCGCCGCGGTCGAGATCGGCGCGGTCGACGCTGGCGTCGTCTATCGCACCGACGCGGCGCTGTCGCGGCGCGTGCGCGTGGCCTATCTCGTGCCCGAGGGGGAAGGGCCGCGCATCGTCTACGCCCTGGCCGCGCTGCGCTCGCGGCCCGAGCTCGAGAGGTCGCGCGCCGTCGTCGCCTGGCTCTGCGGGCCGGAGGCGATGGCGGTGTTCGAGCGATTCGGCTTCATCGCCAGCGCCGGCGCAGCCCAGGACTCCCCTTCCCGCAAGTGAACCACCGCCGCCGGGCTCCCGGCGTCGCGCAATCGGCGCTCGAAGGAGGCGACGCTCTGCGCGGTGCGCAGCAGCGGCGAGCGCGGAGCGATGCCCAGGTGGATGGGAATGACCGTCGCCGTGCCGAGATCGGCGACCGCCGCGACCGCGCCGCGGTCGCCCATGGTCATCGGCAGGCGAAAGGTCGCCACCGGCATCAGCGCGACGTCGATGCGGAAGCGGCGGCCGATCTCCGCCATGAAGGGCCGATGGTAGGTATCGCCCGCGAAGTAGGCGCAGCTGCCGTCCAGCTCGACGACGAAGCCCACGGTGCGCGCGAGGTGGAGCGCCGGCACCGCGGTGATCGCCGCGGCTCCCACCGCGCAGCGCTCCCAGGGGCGCATCGGCCGGAAGTTCCGGGCCCCCTTGAGCCACCGCATCGCCGGCGAGCCGGACGGGCCGAGCACCGGGACCCGGGCATCCAGCGCGCGCAGGAACTTCCGGTCCGAGTGGTCCCAGTGCCCGTGCGAGAACAGGACGCCGTCGATCTCCCGCAGCTCCTCGCGGCGAAAGGCCGGCGGCGCGAGCCGCCGATAGGCGAGGTTGCCGGAGGTTCCGAACCACGGGTCCGTGAGCAGTCGTGTGCCCGCTCCCTCGAGCAGCACGGTGCTGTGTCCGACCATCGTCACCTGCACGGCCCGGCCTCCAGCCCGCGCCCGCGGCGTCCCCGGGCGCGTGCCGCCAGCAGGAGGACGACCATCGCCGCCCCCAGGAGGACGCCGCTCGCACCGTCGAGGGCGCTCTCCCAGGACGCGTCGATCGAGCGCCGCAGGATGAAATTCGAAACGAAGAACAGCAGCAGCAGCGACATGCCGAAGCGCAACAGCGCGCGGGCATCGAGGCGGGCGAAGGGTGTTTTCATCGCAGGGCTCCAGGGTGACTGCACAGGTCAGTCGGTCAGGTAGTACCAGGCCATCAGGGCGAGCTTGACGACCAGGACGGTGGCGGCCACGGCGAACAGGTCCCAGCTCCAGACGTGGTCGACGTAGAAGCGGTAGGCGAACAGGCCGATGGCGACCAGGCCGCCGAGGATGCCGGCGGCGCTGGTCGACCGCTGGCGGTGGGTCAGGAAGCGTTCGTCGATCCGCCAGCCGAGGAGCGGAATTCTCATCGTTCGGACTCCAGGGTGAAGATGTCGTCGGTCGCGCAGGCGAAGATGCGCGCGAAGGTGAGCGCCAGCGGCAGACTCGGAACGTAGCGGTTGCACTCGATCGAGTTGATGCTCTGGCGGGAAACTCCGACCGCCTCGGCCAGCTGCTGCTGGGTCCAGCCGCGCGCCAGGCGCAACTCGCGGACCCGATTGTGGAGAGAGGAGGACATGACAAGTCGGCTTTCCATGGAGATTATCGACACGACCTGACGCGATGTCAAGTCGACTTTCCATTCGATGCCCGATTCCGGTTGCTATCCTTCTGCCATGGGACTCGCCGACTCCAACCGCAGCATCCTCGTCGTCATCGACCTGCAGGGCAAACTGGTCGACAAGGTCCATCGTTCTCCGCTCGTCCTGGCGGCGACTCACCGCCTCCTCGAGCTGGCGCAGCTGTTCGCCGTGCCGGTGGTGCTCACCGAGCAGTATCCGCGCGGGCTCGGCCCGACCCAGCCGGAGCTGCTGGCGCACTACGAAGAGCTGACCGTTCCCAGGCAGAGGGTCGAGAAGGGGGCGTTCGGCTGTTTCGGCGATGCCGGCTTCGAGGCGGCGCTCGCCGCCGTGCGTCCGGGCGTTTCGCCGGGGGACCGCCAGCTGATCGTCGCCGGTATCGAAGCGCACGTCTGCGTCATGCAGACGGTGCTCGAGGCGCGGCGGCTGGGGCAGGAGGTCCATCTCTGCTGGGAGGCGGTCTCCGGCCGGGGCGCCGAGCACCGGCAGTGGGCGCTCGAGCGCATGCGCCAGGCCGGAGCGGTGGTGAGCAACCTCGAGTCGGTGGGCTTCGAGTGGGCGCGCCACAAGGACCACGCCCAGTTCAAGGCGATGTCGGCGCTGTTCAAGCAGGGACAGCTCGGCGGCGACGCCGCCGAGAGCGGCGCCTAGCGGCTGCCCAGGATGGCGACACCCGCCAGGGTGAGCGCCATGCCGCAGAGATCGCGCAGCGTCAGCTTCTCGCCGCCCAACACGAGCGCCGCCGCGACGCCGAACAGCGGCGAAGTGAACGCGATCGGCATCACCTGCTGGATCGGCGCGGCGCGCAGTGCGGCATAGAAGCAGAGGATGCCAATGCCGCCGGCGACGATCCCTCCGCCGACGGCGATCAGAAGGAGCGACCGCGGCGGCGCGGTGGCGAGCTGCCGTAGCGCCGGGCCACTGACCGCGGCAAGCACCAGCAGAGCGACGAGAGTCCGCACCGTGGCTCCGACCTGCGGCGCCAGGCTGCCGGCGACCAGGCCCTTCTTCTCGAAATAGCCGCCGAAACCCCAGGCGGCGGCGGTGGCCAGGGCGAGCAGGATGGGCTTCATGCGCCCAAGGTAGCGCGCCGGCCACCGGTCGGGCGCCACCCGGCGGGACGGGCGAAGCGTCCGGTCGGCCCGGACCGCCCATCCGGGCGGGCTCCCCACCTGGACGCGGTGCGACACTGGAGGGCGGAGCGCGGCTCCGCCCGCACGGCCGCGGTGCCCGGGAGCCCGGCTCCTCTCGAGGAGGAAACCCCATGAAGCTGCGTACCGCGTTTCTCGCTCTCCTGCCCCTGGGTTTCGCCGCCGTCGGCGTATCCCAACCGGCCGACGAACCGATCCAGCCGATCCGCCCCGCCGAAGTCACCCGGCCGGCGCTCGTCGAGCTCGGCAAGAAGCTGTTCTTCGAACCCCGGCTCTCGCGGTCGGGCTTCATCTCCTGCAACTCGTGCCACAACCTGAGCATGGGCGGCTCGGACAACCTGCAGACCTCGATCGGCGATCACTGGCAGCGCGGGCCGATCAACTCGCCGACGGTGCTCAACTCGAGCATGAGCCTGGCGCAGTTCTGGGACGGCCGGGCGAAGGACCTGAAGGAGCAGGCCGGCGGCCCGATCGCCAACCCGGGCGAGATGGCCTTCTCCCACCCGCTGGCGATCGAGGTCATCGCTTCGATTCCGCAGTACCGCGAGGAGTTCGCCCGCGCCTTCGGCCCCGGCCCGGTCGACATCGACAAGGTCAAGGAGGCGATCGCCGCCTTCGAAGAGACGCTGGTGACGCCGAACTCCCGCTTCGACCGCTGGTTGCAGGGGGAAGCGGACACCCTGTCGGCACAGGAGCTCGCCGGCTACCAACTGTTCAAGGAGGTCGGTTGCGTCCGCTGCCACAACGGGCCGGCGGCGGGCGGGACTTCATTCCAGAAGATGGGTGTCGTGTCTCCCTACGTAACGCCGAATCCGGCGCAGGGACGAGTGGCCGTGACCCACGATGAGTTCGACCGGTTCCGCTTCAAGGTGCCGACGTTGCGCAACGTCGAGCTCACTTACCCCTACTTCCACGACGGCGCCGTGACGACGCTCAGCACCGCGGTCGCGACGATGGGCGCCGTGCAGCTCGGCAACACCTTCACGCCGGAGGAGACCGCCGCGATCGTCGCCTTCCTCAAGTCGATGACCGGCGACCAGCCGCGCTTCGAGATGCCGATCCTGCCGCCATCGACCCCGGAGACGCCGCGCCCGGTGCCGTTCGGCTGACGGTCGGGGTCGGCTGCGCCGGGAGGGACGGGCGCCAGACACCGCTTCTGACCCGATGGGCGGGAATCGGTAGACTGCCGCCCGAACTTCTCGACGCGAGGTACCCGATGCCGTTCACCGCCGCCGACTGCCAGCAGGCCCGTCAGCAGTTTCCCTCCCTGGGGCGCAGCCAGGGAAGATCGCCGATCGCCTACCTCGACGGTCCGGCGGGATCGCAGATGCCGGCATCGGTGATCGACGCCATCTCCGGCTACTACCGCGAGGCGAACGCCAACACGCACGGCCAGTTCGCCACCTCGCGGCGCTCCGACGAGATGTTGCACGCCGTGCGCGAGAAAGCCGCCGCCCTCCTCGGCGCGGCCGACTGGCGTTCGGTCTCCTTCGGCGCCAACATGACGACGCTCAACTTCGCGCTCGCCCACGCCATCGGGCGTGCCTGCGCGCCGGGCGACGAGATCGTCGTCACGCAGCTCGATCACGAGGCCAATCGCGGCCCGTGGCTGATGCTCGCCGAGCGCGGCCTGGTGATCCGCGAAGTGGCGCTGCTGCCCGACGGCACGCTCGATCCAGCCAGTCTCGCGGCCGTCGTCAACCCGCGCACCCGGCTGGTGGCGATGGGGCTCGCCTCGAACGCCCTCGGCACGGTCAACGACGTCACCCGGGCGCGCGAACTGACGCGCGCCGTGGGGGCGTGGCTGCTCCTCGACGCGGTGCACTACGCGCCGCATTTCGCGATCGACGTGGCCGAGATGGATCCCGACTTCCTGCTCTGCTCGGCGTACAAGTTCTACGGCCCGCACGTGGGCCTGCTCTACAGCCGGCCGGGTCTGCTCGAGACCCTCGCCACCGATCGCCTGCGGGTGCAGGATCCGGCGGCGCCGTTTCGCATCGAGACCGGCACGCTGAATCACGCCGCTCTCGTCGGCGTCGGCGCGGCGATCGACTATCTGGCTTCGTGGGGCCGCGGCGCCACGCTGCGGGCGCGGCTCCTGGATGCGATGGCCGGCATCGGCGAATGGGAGGGGGCGCTCGCCCGCCGCTACTGGAGCGAAGTCCGCGCCATTCCAGGTGTCACGGTTCACGGCCCGGCCTTCGCGGCCGACGGCGAGGGGCGGCGCGCGCCGACGGTCTCCCTCACCCTGGCCGGCGTGCCGGCGGCGACGGTAGCCCGCCGCCTCGGCGAGCGCGGCATCCAGGTCTGGGACGGCGACTTCTACGCCGTGCGCGCGGTCGAAATCCTCGGCCTCGCCGGTCTCGGCGGCCTGCTGCGCACCGGCTTCCTGCTCTACAACACCGTCGAAGAGGTCGACCGCCTGCTCGCCGGTCTGCGCGAGATCGCGACCGGCGGCGCCTAACCCTCAGGGCAGGGTGTAGTCGAAGCGATAGAAGTGCGCCTTGCCCTCGATCTCGATCTGGAGCGTGCCGGCGATTCCAGCGAGCTCGCCGGTACCGGAGTCCGGCACGACCGTGATCGTGAGGCTCTGGCTGCCGCCGGCCATGCTGCCCGAGTGTTGCAGGACGAACGAGCCCATTCGCCCGGCGAGAGTGCCCTCGACGCGCTCGATCGCCACGTAGCCGGCGGATCCGGGGACGGCGGTGCCGGCGGTGAGCATCTCACCGCTGCTCGTCGCCGCGAGGTCGCCGTGAAACGTCTTGTCGAGCGAGAAGCGCCCGAGCGTCGTGCCGCCAGAAAACTCCCTCGTCGCGACGGGCGCGACCTTGACGTCGAACGCCCCTTTGGCCAGTCGTGTCATCTCGTTCCTCCGTCAGTGATGCGTTGTTCTCCCGCTCCTACTCCCAGCGGAAGACTCTCGTCGCCAGCGCGGTGTAGGCCGCGAAGAGCAGCAGCAGAGCGGCGGCGCTGCTCCAGTGCCCGCTCCAGCCGGAGCCGTCCCAGACCCCCTGGAGCAGCGCCACGGCGTGGGTCGTGGGCAGCAGGCCGGCGATGGCGCGGAAGACCGGCGGCAGGCGCTCGACGGGAAAGAACAGGCCCGAGAGCGCGAGCATCGGGTAGAGCACGAGCGCGCCGATCGGTTGCGCGAAGCGGGCCGTGGGCACCAGGCTGGCGACGACGAAGCCGAGCGACAGGATGCTGAACGTTCCGAGGAGCACCGCTGCCGCGAAGCTCGCCACGTTCACCTCCATGACGCCGGGGAAGAGCCGCTTGCCGGCGAGCAGGAGGAGCGCGAGGCTCACCGTGGTGAAGCCGAGCTTCACCACCACGTGCGCGCCGAGAATCGTCGCTGGAGAGAGCGGCGTGGCGCGCAGCCGCTTGAGGATGCCGCCCTCGCGGTAGATCGAGATGATCGCCACCAGCGACTGCACGGCGCTGATCGCGATCAGGATCGCGGCGAGGATCGCCGGGTTGAACGGCAGGTCGAAGTCCGGCGCGGTGGCCGCACTGCCGGCGCCGAACGCCCGGCCCAGGGCGACGAACACCACCACCGGCACCGCCAGTGTGCCGATGAAGCCCATCGGCTCGCGGGCGAAGATCTTGGTCTCGACCCAGGTGAGTTTCCAGAAACCGCGCAACAGAGGGGCTCGCATCTTCAGTCCCGCAGCCCGTGGCCGGTGAGCCGGAGGAAGACGTCTTCGAGCGTCGGCGTCTCGGTGCGGAAGCCGCGGACGCGAACACCCTCGCGGGCGATGCGGTGGATCACTTCGTTGACGAAGTCGTCACCGGCGCCGCGGATCTCGTAGGTGACGCCGCCCCCGGCGGTCTCCAAGCTGCGCGCGAGCTCGCCCAGGCCCTGCAGGCGCAGGAGGACGTCGGCATCGTCGCTCGCGAAGACCACCGAGCGCTCCGGGCAGTGCTTCTGCACCAGCGCCGCGGGTGTCCCCACTTCGATGATGCGCCCATGGTCGAGAATCGCCACCCGGTCGCAGAGGCGCTCGGCCTCTTCCATCAGATGGGTGGTCAGGAAGACCGTCGTGCCGCGTTGCCGGATGCCGGTGACCAGCTCCCAGATCGTGCGGCGCGCCTGCGGGTCGAGCCCGGTGGTGAGCTCGTCGAGGAAGACCACCTCGGGTTCGTGCACCAGCGCCAGGGCGATGAAGAGACGCTGTTTCTGGCCCCCCGACAACGTCATGAACCAGGCGTTGCGCTTGCCTTCGAGGCCCAGCCGCGCGAGCAGGGCGTCGGTGTCGACGACGCGCGGGTAGAGCGAACGCCAGAGGTCCACCGCTTCCCACACCTTGATGCGCTTCTGCAGGTGGGCCTCCTGGTGCTGCACGCCGATGCGCTGCCGCAGCCGGTCGGCGTCCCGCCTTGGATCGAGGCCGAGCACCGAGATGGTGCCGCTGTCGGCGACGCGCAGACCCTGCACGCACTCCATCGTCGTCGTCTTGCCGGCACCGTTCGGGCCGATGAGGCCGAAGATCTCCCCCTCGCGCACCTCGAGCGAGACGTCGTCCACCGCGACGGTGCGGCCGTAGCGTTTGCCCAGCCGGGAGACGGTGATGACGGCGGTCAACTCTTGCCGGCGGTCCGCTGGTACTGCTCGATGAGCTCGCGGATGCGGCGGGCGTCGCCCTTGGTGTGGCCGTGACTGGCGATCGGGTTGCTGCCGCCGGTCGAGTCGATCCGGATGTCGGAGAACAGCAGGCCGGTGGCGATCTGTACCGAGGCGACGTTCGGAATCGCGATGCTCTCCTCGGTGCTGCCGATCCACTTCGGCTGGATGCGCGTCACCCGGTCCGGACCCACTTCGATGCGGGTGGGGAAGATGCGATTGCCCTTGGTCCAGCGGCTGGCGGAAAAGGACTCGGTCATGGAGCCTCCACCGCCGACTCTATCCGGGTCGGGCGCGGCGCGCGGATCACCACGGTGTCCACGGCGCGGTCGTGGCCGAGGCGGCGGTTGGGGTCGCGCCAGAGGTCGAAGAGGCCGAGGCCGAGGGTGCCGAGGATGCCGAAGTAGGCGCCGAATCGCTCGATGCCCTCGAAGAGCGTGAGCGGCCGGCCGTCGAGCCGGAGGACTCGCAGGCCGAGGAGGCGCTTGCCGAGCGTGGTGCCCCAGCGCGAAGTGGCGACAGCGAAGTAGATCGCCGGGACGAAGAACAGCGCAGCGGTGCGGATGCCGGCGGGAATCAGCCGCTCGACGCCGAGTCGAACGGTGTTCGGCGCCAGGCGGGCGGGCTCGCCGCCGCCGAGGTCGAGGGCGATCAGCAGCTCGGCATCGGCCAGAAGGTCGGCGGCGCGGTCGAGGTCGCCTGCCTCGACGTCCGCTTTCACCGCCGCCGAAAGGCCTTCGGCGTCGATGTGGGCGAGCACTCTCGCCAGGTCGCGCAACACGGCGTGCTGTGCTGCCGGCTCCTGCGGCATGGCGAAAACGGCCGCCCGGACTGCGCTGTAGCCCGCCGGGTCGCTCCAGCGCAGCGCCAGCCCGGCAAAGAGCAGCGCCGTCGCGAGCGTTGGCAGGAGCAGCAAGGCGTAGTCGATGGCGAACGCCGCCAGCCGTCGCCGCGGCGA
>CAZQTL010000142.1:0-10851 GCA_964595975.1 uncultured Thermoanaerobaculia bacterium
GGGCTGGCGGACGGCTACTTCGTGATTCCCTACACCGTCGGCGATTACCTCGCCAAGCACATGGGAGAGAAGCTCGACACGGCGACCGATCCGTTCGCCGCCGCCGAGGCCGAGGTCGCGGCGCAGGTCTCGCGCCTGCTCGCGGTGCGCGGCAAGCGCTCCGTCGACTCGATCCACCGCGAGCTCGGCAAGATCATGTGGGAGCACTGCGGCATGGCGCGGAACGCCTCGGGTCTGCAGGAGGCGCTGGCGAAGATCCCGGCGCTGCGCCAGGAGTTCCGCGAGAACGTCAACGTCCTCGGCTCCGGCGAGAGCCTCAACCAGTCGCTGGAGAAGGCCGGCCGGGTGGCCGACTTCCTCGAGCTGGGCGAGTTGATGTGCAAGGACGCCCTGGAGCGTTCGGAGTCCTGCGGCGGTCACTTCCGCGAAGAGAGCCAGACCCCGGAGGGCGAAGCGCTGCGCGACGACGACAGGTTCTCCTACGTCGCCGCCTGGCAGCATCTGGGACCGGACAAGGGCTGGACCCTGCACAAGGAGCCGCTCGCCTTCGAGCACGTTCACCTCGCCCAGAGGAGCTACAAGTGATGAATCTCAAGCTCAAGATCTGGCGGCAGGCGGCGGCCGACGCGCCGGGCAGGATGGTCGAATACGACGCTCCCGGCGTCAGCCCCCACATGTCGTTCCTCGAGATGCTCGACGTGCTCAACGAGCGTCTGGTCAACCGCGGCGAGGAGCCGATTGCCTTCGATCACGACTGCCGCGAGGGGATCTGCGGCACCTGCGGCTTCGTCATCAACGGCATCGCCCATGGCGGACAGAAGGGCACGACCGTCTGCCAGCTCCACATGCGCCACTTCAAGGATGGCGACGAGGTGACCCTCGAGCCCTGGCGGTCGCGCGCCTTCCCGGTGATCCGCGACCTGATGGTCGACAGGAGCGCCTTCGACCGCATCATCCAGGCCGGCGGCTTCGTCTCGGTGAACACCGGGACCGCCCCCGACGGCAACGCGATTCCGGTGCCCAAGGTGAACGCCGACCTGGCGATGGACGCGGCTCAGTGCATCGGCTGCGGCGCCTGCGTCGCGCAATGCCCGAACGGCGCCGCCCAGCTCTTCACCGCGGCCAAGGTGTCGCATCTCGGCCTGCTGCCGCAGGGGCAGCCCGAGCGCTACCTGCGCGTGGACGCGATGGTGGCGCAGCTCGAGGAGGAGATGTTCGGCAGCTGCACGAACTACGGCGAGTGCGAGGCGGTCTGTCCGAAGCAGATCTCGGTCGACTTCATCGCCCAGCTGAACCGCGACTACCTCAAGGCCAAGCTCCTGCCGCCGCGTCTCGCGAAAGCCGCGGGCGGCGCCGGCTGAAGCGTGCGCCGTCGGCGGCTCTCGCCGGCCGCGGCGCCTCTTCCGAACGGAATCTTGCGATGATCGTCGACTCCCCACAGGCCTTTCGCGACGCCATCGCGGGAGGCCGTTTTCCGATCGCGCATCCCACGGCGGCGCGCGCCGCGTTCCTCGTGACACCGCTCGGTTTCAGGCTGGCGGAAGAGTCGGCGACCGACAACCGCTACATGGACCTCCAGACCCAGACATCGGAGGAGCGCGCCCTGGTGGAGCACGCCCACCTCGCGAGAGAGCTGGCGAACACGCTTCCGATCCTGACCCTTCCCGGCGATCCCGAGACTCCCGACGCCGTCTTCCCGAACAACGTCTTCGCCACGACGAAGGACAGACTGATCCTCGGCGCCATGCGCCACGAAGTGCGCCGTCGTGAGGCACAGAGGCAGGACATTCAGAAACTCTTTACCGGTCTTTTCGCGAAACGAATCGAGCCCCTGCCGAGCGACTGCGTGGCCGAACTGACCGGCCCCCTCATCGTCGATCGCGGAAGAAACATCGGCTTCTGCGGCCTGACAGAACGTTGCGACCGCCGGGGAGCGGAAGCGATGGAGAAGGCGTTCGGTCTCGACCTGACCTTCGTCTTCGCCCTCGACCCCGCCGAGTACCACACCAACGTGGTGATGTCGGTGCTGGCGAGCCGGGCCCTGGTCATCCATCCGCCGTCGTTCCTTGACCCGGAAGTGCCGCGGGCGATCGCCGAGCTCTACGGTGGCAAGGTGATCGTCCTCAAGGACTCGGAGAAGGCCGCCTTCGCCGGCAACTGCATCGCCCTCTCGGACGAGGACGTCTGGATGAGCGCCCTCGCAGCGGCGGCGCTGACTCCGCAGCACCGCGCCGACCTCGCCGCCTGGGGCTTCGCGCTGAAGAGCGCGCCGCTCGCCGAGATCGAGAAGGCCGGCGGCTCGCTGCGCTGCTGCGTCGCCGAGATCTACTGATCGCCAGCGCGATGCCGCCGGATCTTGCGTCCGTCGTCTTGATCGAATCTGTAATGTAAGTTACAGTACGCTTCGTGAACGAGCCCGTAGCGCAAGTGGATTCCCGGTCCGGCGCCGCCGACGGCCTTTCCGGCCGCGCCTCGGCGCGGCGGCAGGCGATCATCGCCGCCGGCCGCGAGCTCTTCCTGGAGCGCGGCTACGCGGCGACGACGTGCGCCGACGTCGTGGCGCGCTCGGGCGGGTCGCTCGCCACCCTCTACAGCCTGTTCGGCACCAAGCGCGGCCTTTTCGAAGCGATCCTGCGCGATCACGCGGAGTCGGTCATGCAGCCGCTGGCGGTCGAGAGCGTCGCGGGGGACCCCGAGCAGGGATTGCTCGCCGTCGGCCGGCGCTACCTCGAGGGGGTGCTGGAGCCCACGGTGGTGGGTTGGTGGCGGGCGATCTGCGCCGAGGCGCCGCACGCGCCCGAGCTGCGCGACGTCTTCGTCTCCGAGGAGGGCGGGCCGTTGCAGAAAGCGCTCTCGGCCTACCTCGCCGACAAGGTGGAGCAGGGTCAGCTCGAGCTCGCCGATCCGGTGCTCGCAGCCGGCCAGTTCCTCGCTCTCGTGCGCGGTCCGCTGCACCATCGCGCGCTCGCCGGCGACCCGACCCAGGTGACGCCGCAGGAGATCGAGCGTCAGGTGCGTTCCGCCGTCCAACTCTTCGTCCACGGTTGCCTTCCCCGCGCAGCGGGTTCCTGAACCCTTTCGTTCGCCACCGACTCCAGAGGAGATCCTCGTGAAGCGCACACTCATTGCAGCCGCCGTCGCCGTCGCTGCCCTTTCCGTCGCCGCCTGCGGCGGCGCCAAGCCGCCGGCCCCACAGGCACCGCCGCCACCGCAGGTCACCGTCACGACGCTCACGCCGCAGGACATCGAAATGGCGTTCTCGGTACCGGGGCGCCTGCAGGGCTCGCGCGAGGTCGAGGTGCGCTCGCGGGTGAAGGGGATCCTGCAGAGCTGGGCCTACAAGGAAGGGGAGCCGGTGCGCGAGGGCCAGCTGCTGTTCCGCATCGATCCGGCGTCGTATCGCGCCAGCGTCGACCGCGCCAGGGGAGTGGTCGGTGAAGCCGAGGCGGCGCTCGCCCGCGCCGAGCGCGACGTCGCCCGGCTGGGGCCGCTGGCGGAGCGCGAGGCGGTCTCGCGGCGCGAGTTCGACGACGCGACCTCGACCCGCGACCAAGCCCGCGCGAGCCTCGAGAGCGCCCGCGCGGCGCTGCGCTCGGCCGAGCTCGAGCTCGGCTACACGCAGGTCGTGGCGCCGGTTTCGGGAATCTCGGGCCGGGCCCTGAAGTCGCAGGGCAGCCTGGTCGACGACGGCGAGAACTCGCTGCTCACCAGCATCTGGCGGATCGATCCGATCTGGGCGCTCTTCACCCTGTCGGACCGCGAGTTCGCGCGCCTGCAGGCGGAGCTCGCCCGCGACCACAAGACGCTCGCCGATGTCATGGCGGAGCTCGTCCTCGCCGACGGCCGGACCCATCCGCTGCCCGGCAAGCTCAATTTCACCGGTTCGCAGATCGATGCCTCGACCGGTTCGGTCGAGCTTCGCGCCGAGTTCCCGAACGCCGACGCCGCGCTGCTGCCGGGTCTCTTCGTCCGCGTCGTGCTCAAGGGCGTGAAGCGCTCGGGCGCGCTGGTGGTGCCGCAGCGTGCGGTTCAGCAGGCCCCCGAAGGCCGCTTCGTCTATGTCGTCGGCGAGGGCGACCTGGCCGAGGCCCGGCCGGTGGTACTCGAGGAGTGGAGCGGCAACGACTGGATCGTCGGCTCGGGGCTCGCCGCCGGTGAGCGGGTGATCGTCGACGGCGCGCTCAAGGTGCGTCCCGGCAGCCCGGTGCAGGTGGTCGAGCCGGCGCCCGCGGGCGGCGCCGCGGCGGCCGGGACCGGAGCCGGTTCATGATCTCGCATCTCTTCATCCGGCGGCCGATTCTCGCCACCGTCATCTCGCTGCTCATCCTGCTGATCGGCGCGGCGGCGATCTTCAATCTGCCGATCGCGCAGTATCCGGAGATCGCCCCGCCGCAGGTGACCGTCAACGCCTTCTACCCCGGAGCTTCGGCCGAAACGCTGCAGGTCACGGTGGCGGCGCCGATCGAAGAGCAGATCAACGGCGTGGAGGGGATGCTCTACCTGGCCTCGACTTCGTCCTCGAACGGTTCGGTGAGCATCTCGGTGACCTTCGAGACCGGCACCGATGTCGACCAGGCGGCGACCAACGTCAGCAACCGCGTGCGCCTCGCGGAGCCGCGTCTGCCCGAAGAGGTTCGCCGCAACGGCGTCACCGTCCAGAAGCAGGCGTCGAACTTCCTGCAGATCATCTCGATGACCTCGCCCGAAGGACGCCTCGACCCGCTCTTCATCTCCAACTACACGACGCTCAACATCCTCGAGGAGATCAAGCGCGTCCCCGGAGTGGGCTCGGCGCTGCTGTTCGGCGCCAAGGACTTCTCGATGCGGATCTGGCTCAAGCCCGACCGGCTGGCGCTCTTCGGCCTGACGCCGGGCGACGTCGCGACGGCGATCCGCGAGCAGAACTCGCAATTCGCCGTCGGCCGCATCGGCCAGGAGCCGACGCCGGGCCCGTTGGAGCTCGCATTCACCGTCACCGCGCCGGCGCGCTACACCGAACCCCGGCAGTTCGAGAACATCGTCCTGCGCTCGGGGACCAGCGGCCAGCAGGTACGCCTCGCCGACGTCGCCCGGGTGGAGCTCGGCGCCCGCGACTACGACACCGTGTCGCGGGTCAACGGCCAGCCGTCGATCAACATGGCGATCTTCCTCCAGCCGGGGGCCAACGCCCTGGCGACCGCCGACGGCGTCCAGGCGGCGATGAAGGAGGCCGCCAAGCGCTTTCCGGAAGGCCTGGCCTACGCGACGCCCTACGATTCGACGCGCTTCGTGCGGGTGTCGATCGAAGAGGTCGTGAAGACGCTGCTCGAAGCGATGGCGCTGGTCTTCCTCGTGGTGTGGGTGTTCCTCGGCTCCTTCCGCGCGACGCTCATTCCCCTGCTCGCGGTGCCGGTGTCGCTCATCGGCGCCTTCGCCGGCATGTATGCCCTCGGCTTCAGCATCAACACGCTGACGCTCTTCGGCCTGGTGCTGGCGATCGGCATCGTCGTCGACGACGCCATCGTCGTTCTCGAGAACGTCGAGCGCATTCAACGCGCCGAGAAGATCCCGCCGCGCGAAGCGGCCTTCAAGGCGATGACCGAAGTCACCGGGCCGGTGATCGCGATCGTCCTCGTCCTGGTGGCGGTCTTCCTGCCGGTCGCCTTCTTCGGCGGCCTGGCCGGCGAGCTCTACCGCCAGTTCGCCATCACCATCGCCATCTCGGTCTTCCTCTCGGGCGTGGTCGCCCTGACCCTGACGCCGGCGCTCTGCGCCATCCTGCTGCGGCCGGAGCACATCGCGCCGCACGGTCTGCTCGGCAAGTTCGACGCCTGGTTCCAGCGGCGAACCGACGGTTTCGGCGCCAAGGTCGACTTCCTGATCCGCCACAAGCTGCTCGTCCTGGGGCTCTTCGTGCTCGCGCTCGCCGCCGTCTTCGGCCTGCTCAAGGTGGTGCCGGGCGGGTTGGTGCCGAGCGAGGACCAGGGCTACTTCATCGCCGCGGCGCTGCTGCCGGACGGCGCGACCCTGTCGCGCACCTCCGCCGTGGCGAGTCAGGTCGAGGCGGCGGTGCTCGCCGACCCGGCGGTCGAACGGATCGTCTCGATCGTCGGCTTCGACTTCGTCGGCGGCGGCAGCAAGTCGAACGCCTCCACCTTCTTCGTCATCCTCAAACCGTGGAGCGAGCGCAAGGCGGGACTCGACCAGGTCCTGGGCGGTTTCTACGGTCGCACCGGGGCGATCAAGGAGGCGGTGGTCTTCGGCTTCAATCCGCCGCCGATCCAGGGTCTCGGCGCGACCGGCGGCTTCGAGTTCTACGTCCAGAACCGCGGCGAGGGGAGCACGCATCACATGTCCGAGATCGCCTTCGACCTCATGGGCAAGGCGAACAAGCTGCCGGAGCTGGCCGGCGTCCGGACGCTCTTCCGGCCCGACGTGCCGCAGCTCGAAGTCGAGCTCGACCGCGAGCGCGCCAAGGCCTCCGGCATCTCGGTCGACCAGGTCTACGCTGCGTTGCAGAGTACCTTCGGCACCCTGTACGTCAACGACTTCACCCGCAGCGGACGGGCCTTCCGCGTCCAGTTGCAGGCAGAGGCGGTGGACCGGCAGTCGCCGGATGACCTCGGGCGCGTCTTCGTGCGCGCCGCCGACGGCCGCATGATGCCGTTGTCGGCGCTGGTGACGGTCAAGCCGACCGTCGGCCCCGAGGTCCTCGAGCGCTTCAACGGCTTCCCGGCGGTCAAGCTCCTCGGTGCCGCGGCCCCGGGCAGGAGCTCGGGCGAGGCGATCGCGGCGATGGAGAAGCTCGCCGACGCCGAGCTGCCGCAGGACTTCGGCTACGCCTGGAGTGGCTCGGCCTTCCAGGAGAAGAAGACCGGCGGCTCCTCGGGCGTCGTCTTCCTGTTCTCGATCCTGGTCGTCTTCCTGATCCTCGCCGGCCAGTACGAGAGCTGGAAGCTGCCGATCGCGGTGCTCCTGAGCGTGCCGATCGCCGTGCTCGGCGCCCTCGCTGCGGTCTGGGTGCGGGGGGCGCTCTTCGGCGCCTCGGCCAACGACATCTACTTCCAGATCGGGCTCGTGACCCTCATCGGCCTGGCGTCGAAGAACGCCATTCTGATGGTCGAGTTCGCCACCCAGCGCCGCGCGGCCGGGGTGTCGATCGAGGCCGCGGCGCAACAGGCGGCGCGCCTGCGCTTCCGGCCGATCGTCATGACGTCGCTCGCCTTCGTGCTCGGCGTGCTGCCGCTGGTCGTCTCGACCGGCGCCGGCGCTTCCAGCCGGCATTCGATCGGCACCGGCGTCTTCGGCGGCATGATCGCCGCCACCTTCATCGCCATCTTTTTCATCCCGGTCTTCTACGTGGTCATTACCCGGCTGGGTGCGGGCGGGCGCGATACCGGCGCCGCCACACCGATCGCCGAGCAGGAGGTCTCGTCGTGATCGGACGTTTCCACGGTTCTTCCAGGCTGCTCGCTCTCGCGGTGGTGCTGTCCGGCGCCGCAGGATGTTCGCTCGCCCCCTCTCCCGAGCCACCGACGCTGGCCGCACCGGACAGCTGGCGTTCGCCCGCCGCGAGCTCGGGCGCGACCGCCGTTGCCGACCGTTGGTGGCAGGCGTTCGGCGATCCGCGCCTCGACGCACTCGTCGCCACCGGTCTCGAAGCCAACCACGATCTGGCGCTGGCGATCTCCCGAATCGAGGAGTCGCGGGCCCTGGCACGGATCGCCGGCGCCGACCGCCTGCCGGCGTTGGCGCTCGAAGCGGGCGCGGCGCGCACGCGTCTGTCGGAGAAGAGCGGTGCCGTCGCCCCCGGCGCCGACGCGGTGTTCGATTCCGGCAGGATCGCGGCATCGGCATCGTTCGAGCTCGACCTCTTCGGCCGGGCGCGAAACCAGGCCGAGGCCGCGCGCCAGGACCTGCTCGCGGCGACCTCGACCCGCGATGCGGTGCGCCTGGCGGTGGTCTCCGACATCGTCTCGACGTATTTCGACCTCGCCGGTCTCGATCGTCAAGCGGCCGTGACGCGGGAGTCGATCGAAACCCGCAAACGTACCGAGCAACTCGTCCGCGACCGCTTCGAGGGCGGCCTCGTCTCGCGCCTCGACCTCGAGCGGGCGCGCGCCGAGCGCGCCGCCGCCGAGGCGGCGCTGCCGGAGATCGAACGCCGGCGGCGGGCGACGGAAAACCGCCTGGCGATCCTGCTCGGCGGCATGCCCGGAGCCGTCGAGCGCGGCAAGCCGCTGGAAGAGCTCGTCGTGCCGGAGGTCCCCGCCGACCTGCCGTCGGACCTGCTGCTGCGACGGCCGGACGTCGCGGTGGCGGAGGCGCGCCTCGCGGCGGCTTCGGCGCGCGTCGGCCAGGCGCGAGCGGCGCTCTTCCCGTCGATCGGCCTGACCGGTTACTACGGCCGCGAGAGCGCCGAGCTCTCGAGCCTTTGGAACCCGGCGGCGCTGGTCTGGCAGGCGGCCGCCGGCCTCCTGCAGCCGATCTTCCAGGGCGGCCGCAATCGCGCCCTGGTGGCGGCTTCGCAGGCGCGGCAGCAGCAGGCCGTCATCGGCTATCTCGCCGCCGCCGAAGGCGCCTTCCGCGACGTCGAAGATGCGCTTTTCGCGACCCAGACACGGCGCGAACGCCGCACTGCGCTCGCGGAGCAGAGCGCGGCCCTGACCGCGGCCGCGGCCATCGCGCGCGACCGCTATCAGGAAGGGGAGTCGGACTTCCTCGAAGTGCTCGACGTCGAGCGCTCGCGGCTGGTGGCCGAGCTCGAGCTGGCGGCGGCGCGCACCGAGGAGCTGTCGGCGGCGGTCGATCTCTATCGGGCGCTGGGCGGCGGTTACGGCGGCGTCGAGGTCGCTCCGGCTCCCGCGGCTCCCTGAGCCTTGGCGATCCGCCGCCGCTCCTGTTTCTCCTGGCGGCGGAAGCGAAAGGCGAAGAGGCGCCGGGTCCACTTGCCGAGCTTCCGGCTCCGCCAGACGTCGGCAGCGCGTTGCAGCACCTCGGCCTGCGTCGGATAGGGGTGGATGGTCTCCGCCAGGTCGGCGAGTCCGACGCCGTGCTGGATCGCCACCACCAGCTCCCCGATCGTCTCGCCGGCGTGCTCGCTCGCCAGGGTCGCGCCGAGGATCCGGTCGCTCCCCCTGCGATAGTGCAGGCGGAGCAGTCCGGCCTCCGCGCCGGCGCCGTCGATGACCGCGCGATCGTTCTCGGCGAGCGCCACGGTGAGGGTCTCGAAGCGCACCCCGCGCTCGCGCAGTTCCGCTTCCTGCAGGCCGACCTGGGCGATCTCGGGCGAGGTGAAGGTGCAGCGCGGGACGACCAGCGAGCTCGCCCGCTGCTTGCCGCCGAACAGCGCGTTTCGCAGGACGATCTTCGCCTGGGCGTCTGCGAGGTGGCTGGAGCGTCGCGCCGAGGCGACGTCGCCACAGGCGTAGACGCGCGGATTCGTCGTCTGCAGACGGTCGTCGACCTGCACGCCGCGCGGCGAGAAGGCGACCCCGGCGCTCTCCAGGCCGAGACCGAGGACGCGGGGGGTGCGGCCGGCGGCGACCAGGATCTCGTCCACCGGCAGCTGGTGCTGATTGTCGTCGAGCTCGAAGTGCACCACCTTGCTGCGTTGCGGCCGCTGCACGCCGAGCAGCCGGCAGCGGGCGACGACGCGCACCCCGTCGGCTTCGAGCGCGCGCTGCACCACCGCGGCGCATTCCTCCTCTTCGCGCGCCAGCGGATGATCGCCGCGGACCAGTAGCGTCACCTGGCTGCCGAAGCGCGCGAACGCCTGCGCCAGCTCGCAGCCGAGCGGGCCGCCGCCGACGATGGCCAGCCGTCGCGGCAGGTCGGTGAGGGAGAAGACCGTATCGCTGGTGAGGAAGCCGAGCTCGGCCAGGCCGGGAACGTCCGGGACCGTCGGCCGGGCGCCGGTGGCGACGAGGGCGCGACGGAAGCGCAGCGCGGCGCCGGCGGCGACGATCGTCTCCGGCCCGCTGAAGGCGCCCTCGCCGAGAAAGACGTCGACGCCGAGGTCGCGCAGGCGCCAGGCGGAGTCGCGGCCGGCGATCTCGGCGCGGACGCGCCGCATGCGTTCCATCGCGGCCGCGAAGTCGTTGCCTTCGAGGCTCGCGCGCACGCCGAACTCGGCGGCGCCGTGCGCCTCCCTGACGGCGCGCGCCGCGCGCAAGAGGGCCTTCGAAGGCACCGAACCGGAGTGCAGGCTGTCGCCGCCCAGGAGGTGCTTCTCGACCAGCGCCACCCGGGCGCCGACGGCGGCGGCGCCGACCGCCGCCGCCAGACCGGCGGTGCCGGCACCGAGGACGACGAGGTGGTAGGAAGCGGCGGGGACGGGGTTCTCCCAGCTCGCCGGGTGGACATTGTCCACCAGGCGCTGGTTGTGCGTGTCGAGCGGCAGGACGAGTGGTGCGTCGGGCATCGGCAATCCCCCTTGGGGCCCGGCACCGGCGGAAGAGCGTCGGCGCGCGGAGGCTCCCGGTTCCTCCATCGAGACAGTGCGGCAGAAAGCCTGGTGCAGCCTATCCGGACCGCGGCCGCGCGATCCGAAGTGTGGAATAGGTGAGCTAGTCTAGTCGGCCGGTGGCTGGGGACAAAGCGGCGGCGGGGAGCGGGGCGAAGAGCGACGAAGCGTTGGCCGTCGAGGCGAAACGCGGCTCGGAAGAGGCCTTCCGCGAGCTCGTGGAGCGCTTTCATCGCCCGGTCTACGCCCTGCTGGTGCGCATCGTGCGTCAGCCGGAGCTGGCCGAAGACCTGGCGCAGGAGAGCTTTCTCAAGGCCTGGAAGGCGCTGGCACGCTTCGATCCGGCGCGCAGGTTCTCGAGCTGGATGTTCAAGATCGCCCACAACACCGCCCTCGACGAGCTGCGC
>CAZQTL010000143.1:0-10849 GCA_964595975.1 uncultured Thermoanaerobaculia bacterium
GCCGCCGCGCCCGTTCCGGCCCTGCCAGCCCGACATCGGGCTCTTCCCCCTGCTCACCTGGAACCGCCTGCGCAGCCGCGTCCTGCGCCGTGAGGGCAGGAGCATCCTGCACTACCAGGCGGAGTGCATCGCCGGCCTGCCGGCGCTGCGCGAGAACGTCGCCACCTACCTGCGGGACCATCGCGGAGTGCGCTGCGACTGGCATCAGGTCGTGATCACCTCCGGCTCTCAACAGGCGCTCTTCCTGCTCTCGCTGCTGCTGCTCGGCTCGCGCGACCAGGCCTACCTGGAGGACCCCGGATACGTCGAGGCGCGGCTCGCCTGCCTGAACGCCGGCGCGCGCGTCCTCCCCGGCGCCGTCGACGAACAGGGACTCCTTCCGCCCGCTCCGGCGAGCGGCCGGATCGCGATGATCTACACCACGCCGTCACGCCAGTTCCCGACCGGCGTCTCGCTCTCCCTGCCGCGCCGCCTGGCCCTCATCGACTTCGCCGGCCGCACGAAGGCCTGGATCGTCGAGGACGACTACGACTCGGAGCTGCGCTACGGCGCCCGCCCGCTGCCCTCGCTGCAGAGTCTCGACAACAGCGGCCGCGTCATCTACGCCGGCACGTTCAGCAAGCTGCTCTTCCCGTCGCTCCGCCTGGGATACGTCGTCCTGCCGGAGCCGCTGCTCGAGCGCTTCGGCGCCCTGAAGCATCTGAACGACGACCACCTGCCGCTGCTCGACCAGGCGACGCTCGCCCTCTTCCTCGAGAGCGGCGCCTTCTACTCGCACGTCCGCCGCTGCCGCCGCGAGTACGCCGAGCGGCAGCGGCTGTTTCTCGACCTGTTCGCCGGAACCGGCCTGCCGGTGAAGCTCGGCAACGCCGACGGCGGCATGAACGTCGTCGCCTTCCTGCCCGAGGGCGCCGACGACGCCGCCTGGTCGCACCGTCTGGCGGAGGCCGGATTCGACGTGCCGGCGCTCTCGCACTACGCCATGGATTCGACCGTCGAAGCGACGCCACCCGGCCTGGTCTTCGGCTTCACCGCCTTCCCCGCCGAGCTCCTGCGGTCGGCCTTCCAGCGCATGCTGCCGGTCCTGCGGCGCGCCGCCCAGGAGGCGCCACGCCGCAGCCCGAGAACGAAGAGAAAGCCGAGGTCTCGATGAAGCAGCGTGGCTCCTGGATGACCCTGTTCTTCGCCCTGCTCGCTCCGGCGCTGGCGCCGGCGTTGCCGGAAAAAGCCGCAACCGCGGCGCAACCGGTGGCTGGAGCCGCGATCGCTCCGCTGCCTTTCGATCACATCCTGCGTTACGACGAGCTCACAGCACTGCTCCACTCCTGGGCCGCGGCGCGGCCGGAACTGGTCGAGGTCGAGAGCCTGGGCAGGACGCCCGAAGGCCGGGAGATCTGGTTCCTCACCCTGACCGCGCGCGCGACCGGCGCGGCCGATGCCAAGCCGGCGATCGTCATCGACGGCAACATGCACGCCACCGAATGGGGCGGCGGGGTCGCGGCCTTGCACTTCGTGCACCGCCTCCTCGCCGGTTTCGGCACCGACGAGCGCGTCACCCGGCTGCTCGAGAGCCGCACCGTCTACGTCCTGCCGCGCCTCACCCCCGACGGCGTCGAGGCGACCCTGGCGCAGGGGCGGTTCATCCGCTCGGTGCCGCGCCCGTTTCCGCCGGGCGCTCCGGACCCGGGAATTCACGCCCGCGATCTCGACGGTGACGGCCGTGCCGTCTTCATGAGGCTGCGCGATCCGAACGGGCCGTGGAAGGAGTATGCGGCCGACCGCCGGCTGCTCGTTCCGCGCGCCCCCGACGAGGTCGGCGGCGAGTTCTGGCGCTTGCTGCCGGAGGGCGACATCGCCGACTACGACGGCGTGACCATCGCCGACCCGCCCGCCGCCGAGCCGCTCGATCTGGGGTCGAACTTCCCCGCCGACCTGCGCGACAGCCCGCGCGGGCGGACCGCCGGACCGTATCCGACCTCCGAGCCGGAGGTCGCCGCCTACGTCGCGGCGATCGCCGCGCGTCCCAACATCGTCGCGCACGTCACCTGCCACACCTTCGGCGGGCTCGTGCTGACGCCGCCGGTGAACCTCGTCGAGCGGCTCCCGGACAGCGACCGGCGGACCTACGAGACCCTGGCCGGCAAAGCGGCGGAGCTCACCGGCTACCGTGCCATGTCGTACCTCGACCTGCGCAGCAAGGAGAACGAGAGCTATCTGCCGAGCGCCTTCGGCTGGCTCTACGACCAGCGCGGCATCCTCTCCTTCATCACCGAGTTCTGGGATCCGTTGCGCGCCGCCGGCATCTCGCTGGCCGGGACCACCGCCTCGGCCTGGCTGTGGGGATTCCATCCGGTCGCCGACGAAGTCGCTCTCCTGCGCTGGAGCGACCGCGAGCTCCACGGCGAAGGCTTCGTGCCGTGGCGCAAGTTCCGTCATCCGCAGCTGGGCGAGGTCGAGATCGGCGGCTTCGACCTGGTGCGCTTCTGGTACAACATCCCGTTCGACCGCCTCGAGCGCGAGGTGGCGCCGCACAGCGAGTGGCTGATCTATCTCGGGCTCACCACACCGCGGCTGGCGATCCGCGAGCTCTCGGCCGAAGCGATCGGGCCCGAGCTCTGGCGGGTTCGGGTCGTGGCCGAGAATCAGGGCTTCCTGCCGACGAACGGAGCGCAGAAGGCGCTCGACCAGCAGATGAGCCATGGCGTCTCCGCCGGGCTCTCGCTGCCGCCCGGGGCGCGGCTCGTCGAGGGCGAGGCGCGCCGCAATCTGGGCGAGCTCCAGGGGCGCATCGCGCAGCGCTCGACGGCGACCTGGTGGGGCTATACGCCGGGCACTCCCGACCGTGCCTTCGCCGACTGGCTCGTCGCCGCGCCCGCCGGCACGGCGCTCGCCGTCGAGGTTTCCCATGCGCGCGCCGGCAGCGAGCGGCGCGAGCTCGTTCTCGGCAGGACCGGCGGCTGATCGACCGGGCAGAATGGACCCATCGTGACCCCAGGAGAACCCGAATGCGATTGAGGAACTTCGCCGCCGTCACCTTCTTCGCCGGCGCGCTCGCCGCGGCATCGGCCGGCCTGGCCGCCGACGCGGCCCCCGAGCCGCAGCGGATGCTGGTCGAGATCTACCGCATCGCCCCCGGAGAGCATCAGGCCTTCCTGGAAGCGATCGCCAGCTACGACGAGGCGAACCGGCTGGCGGGACTCCCGCCCCGCCAGCTCTACGTCCACAGCGACGGCGCGAGCTGGGACTTCATGCTCATCCAGCCGGCAGAGCTGCCGCCCGAGAAATCGGCCGCACTCGGCGAAGCCTGGAAGAAACTCGGACTCCCCTCGGGGGCGGACTTCTTCCTGAGCTTCCGCAAGTACATCGCCGAGCACACCGACACTTTCGTCCTCGGACCGACCAGCGCCGCCGACTACCTGGCGACGCGCAAGAAGCCCTAGGCGGAGACACGAACGCCGATGTCCGATGTCCATCCCGATTCGCCGGCAGCGCAGAAGGCCGCGCTGCGCGAACGCCTCCGGGTCCGCCTGGAGGGCATCGCGCCGCAGGAAGCCGCCGCGGCTTCCCGCCAGATCGCCGCGCGACTGCTGGCGCTGCCGGAGATCGCCGGGGCGCGGCGGATCTTCACCTGCCTGTCGTTCGGCAGCGAGGTCGACACCTGGGAGCTCGTCGACCGCCTGCAGGCCGCCGGCAAGGAGCTCTTCGTGCCGCGTGCCGATCCGCGCGACCGCGAGCTCCACGTGCACCCCTATCCCTGCCCCCTGCGCACGCTGTCGTTCGGCCTGCAGCAGCCGCCCCGCGGCACGCCCGAGGTGGCGCGGGAGGCGATCGACGGCACTCTCGACGCCGTCCTGGTGCTCGGTCTCGGCTTCGACCGCCGCGGCTATCGCCTCGGCTACGGCAGCGGCTATTTCGACCGCTTCCTCGCCGGCCGCCCCTTCCCGGCGATCGGCCTCGCCTTCGCCGCCCAGCTCGAGGCCGAGCTGCCGGCCGAAGCCCACGACATCGCGATGACGGCGATCGTGACGGAGGCGGAGATCGTACGGCCGCGGCGGCCCCGCTAGGCGTCGTCGCGCCGCGGTCTTCCCTTCAGCCGCGAGACGAGGCGCCAGCCGAGCGCCACCAGGCGGAAACTGCGCGAGCTTTCGATCGCCGCCAGCGTCGCGGCGAGCTCGTCGCGCCGGCTCGATGCCGCCTCGACCCCGCGCTCGAGCTCGGCCACCATGCGGCGGCGCTCCGACACTTCGGACAAGACCGTGCCCAGGTGGCGCCGCTCCACCACCGTCCATCGCGTGTCGATCTCCGGGCTGGTGGCGCCGGCCGCCGGAGGACCCGGCGACATGCGCGCGGCGCGGAGATCGCGCAGGAGCGTCGCGAGCGTCGCGTTTTCGCCGGAGGATGGCGCGACCCGCGCTGCGCTCGACGGCAGGTCGGCCATCGCTTCGAGGCGGCGATAGAGGTCCAGCGACTCGGGAATCAGCTCCTCCCAGGCCGGCGAGAGTGGCCGTCCGGCGAGATCGGTCCCCAGCTCTTCCCGGGAGAACAGCTCGCCGACGGGCGCCGGATCCAGCGCCAGGTCGAGCTTCTCCGCCACCCGGCGGACGAAACCGGGGAGGTCGGCGGTGAGCGCCGGCACCTGCGCCAGGAAGCAGCGCCCGGAATGGCGCTCGCAGAAGCGCAGGAGATAGCGGTTGTAGACCCCCCAGGCCCGGAGGCCGGCCCAGGGGTCCAGCTGAACCTCCGCATCGGTGTGGCGGCGCCGCAGCGACAGCGCCACTTCCAGCGGGTGGCGATAGAGAAAGAGATAGCGCGGACGCGGCAGCAGCGCGTCCCAGAAGTCGAGAAAGAGCGAGCTGCGAGGGTCCTTCCATCCCCACAGGGCGTGCTCGCCGCGGCGGGCGATCAGCGCCCGCGCGCGCTCCGCGAAGACCGGGTCGGCCGGCGGCGAAATTTCCTCCACTCCCATCAGCGCGGTGGAACCGATCGCCGCCAGCATCTGCTCGTGCAAGACGTAGAAATCGCGGTCCTCGAAGTGACCGCGGCGGTTGCCGGGTCCCGGACCCATGAGCTGGTCGCCGATCTCGAGCCCGGCCTGCTGCATCAGGTTCGCCACCAGCGAGGTCGCGGAACGATGCATGCCGGTGATCACCAGCTGGCCCCCACGTCCACCGGCGCGCGGCGCCGGCCGGGTCGCGACCGCAGCGGGCCAGGTCTCGATCAGCGTCGCGTGCTCCCGCGTCCATTCGAGGCGATCGGCGGGGACGCCCAGTTTCGCCATCGTGAGGAACGCCTGCTCGCGATGCCCGGCGCGCAGCAGCCAGTGGTAGTGGACATGGACCGGACCGATGTCCGCCCAGTCGTCGCTCCACTGCTTGGGATCGGCGAGGCCATGCAAGGGGAGATTGAAGCGTCGGTCGAGCTGCGCCACCTGCCGCGTCGTCGACCAGGCGGCGATCGACAGGGCGGCCTGGTTCGAGCCCCAGTACTCGCTCGCCGCCGGCGAGGCCAGTCCGGTCGAAGCGAAGACGCGATGGTCGCGGGCGCCCTTGTAGGGGCGCAGGCCGGCGCGCACGGAACGGGTGAAGAGCTCGGCGGCGCGCTCGAGGATGCCGCTCGCGCGCCGGACCACCGCGTAGCCGCCGTTGTACGATGCGCGAACCCGCCGCCGGTCGAGCACGGTTTCGACGAACGGCAGCGCGTCGATCGGCATGCCCGCCAACCCGCACATCGCCGCCCAATAGGACTCGAATGGATCGCCCGGACCTTCGGAAGTGGGCCCTTTGACATCCACCGGCCGCACCGCGAGATCGCAGTCCCGCTCCGGCAGCCCCGGTTCGCCGAGAAAGAGCGTGTCGCTGTCGAGCACGAAGAGCGTTTCGGCCGGACTGTGGCGAGCTGCCCATGCCGCGGCATAGACGCGATTGGCGCTGCCGTACTCCGGGCAGACCGTGTTCAGCGCCTCTTCGTGGTACGTCGCGGCGAGCGCGTCCAGACGCGCGCGCGTCGCGGCGTCCACGCCCAGACCCGCTCGCGGCGCCACCGCCAGCACCGGGCAGGAGGAGAACCGGCCGCCGAAGGCGCGCAGGCTCTCGATCAGCAGCAGGGCCTGGCCGCACGTCTCGTTGTTCTCGATGCAGACCACGAACGCCGCGCTCGGCTCGCCCGCGGCGGCGCCGCCCCGACCGGGGGAGGACTCCAGGGTGAAGGAGGACTCAGTCACCGTGAGCCTCGAACGCGCGCGCTTCGCCGCTGTCGCGGCCGTGTTCTTCGCCCTGGCGACCGTGCCGAGACTGCTCACCCACGAGCTCTGGCGGGACGAGGCGTGGCTCTGGCTGGTGGTGGGAGAGAGCCAGTCGCTCCCCGCCCTCTTCGCCAATCTGGCGCGGAGCGGGCAAGGCTATCTCTTCCCCTGGCTCTGCTACCTCGCGCGGGGACTTCAGGCTTCGCCGCTCGCCATGCAATGCGTTCACCTCGTCCTCGCCGTCGCGGGAGTCTACGTCTTCACGCGCTGGGCACCGCTGTCTCGCGTCCAACGCGCGCTCTTCGTCCTCGGTTACCTGCCATTCTACGAGTACGCGGTGATCAGCCGGCACTATGTGGCGGGAGCTCTCCTGCTCTGGCTCGCCTGCGCCGCGGCGCGCAGCCGCCGGCCGGCTCTGGGGCTCGGAGCGGCCCTCGGCCTGCTCTGCCAGACGACGGTCTACGGCTTCCTTCTCGCGGTCGCCGTCGCTGCCGGCTGGCTGTGCGATCTCCGGCTGCGCCAACGCCCGGGAGCCGCGCCGCTCGCCTCGCCGGCCGCAGGATCGCGACGCGAGATTGTCGTCGGCCTGCTGTTGGCGGTGGCGGGGGGCATCGCCGGACTCGTGCAGCTCGTCCCCGCCCCCGGCACCAGTTTCGCCGAACCGTGGCGATTCGGCTGGCAGCCCGAGGTCGCCCTGCGGGTTCTGCAGATGCCGTGGCGGGCCTTCGCACTCGTTCCGCGGTTCGGCCTGCACTTCTGGAACTCCAACCTGCTCGACGCCTGGCCGGCGCTGCAGGCGGCGGCGGGAGCCGCCGTGCTGCTCGCCGTCACCGCCTTCCTCTGGCCGCGCAAGGCCGCTCTCGCGACCTGGCTGGTCGGAGCCGCGGGACTCGCCGCCTTCGGCTACGTCAAGTACGTCGGCGTGCTGCGGCATGACGGGCATTGGTGGCTGCTGTTCGCGGCCGCTCTCTGGCTCGGAGGCGGGCTGCCTTCGCAGCCGCCGGCGAGCGGAGGATCACCGCGCCGGCGCGACGGACGCGCGACGGCGCTCGGCGTCGTCCTCGCCCTGCATGCCGCCGTCGGCGCCTATGCCAGCTGGATGGATCTCGCGCACCCGTTCTCGAACGGTGCGCGGACCGCGGCGGAAATCCGCCGCCTCGGCTGGGACGAGCTGCCTCTCCTGGGCTACCGCGAGCCGCCGGCGGCTGCCGTCGCGCTCGCCCTCGGGCGCCCGCTCTTCGCGCCCTCCCGCGGCCTCTTCACCACCCATCCCGACTGGGGACCCGAGCAGCGCGACCTCTCGCCGCACGAGCTGCGCTGCGCCGCGCGCGCCTTCGCCGCGCGCGAGCGCCGCGACATCGGCCTGGTGATCAACTCCGAGCTGCCGCCGTGGGAGGAGGTCGAACCGGCAGGAGAGATCGTCGGCGCGATCCAGGCGAGCGAGGACTACCACCTCTACCGCCTCCGCCACGCCAGCCTGGCCTCGACCTCGGCCGCCGCCGCCTGCCCCGACGCGGCTGCGACGCCCGGGGACTGATTCCCGACCGCTATTCGCGGTCGAGGCCGATGCGGACCGCCTTGACGGTGTTGCTCAACACCTGGAGGTCGAAATTGGGCTGACTGCCCTTTTTCTTGACCAGCACGTCCTCGCCGTCGTCGATCTCGGCGTGGAACTTCGCGCCGTCGAGCTTCTGGCGGAAGGTGTCGCGGATGATCCGCGCCACGTGGTTCTCGCTGGTGCCGTCGGGGATAGCGACGGCGACGTCGAAGGCGGTACCCCCCTTGGGGGTGAAGCGGAAGACGATCTCGCCGCTCGACTTGGCGCCTTCGCTGCACTGGATCCGCCACTTGTTGGAAGCGGCGAAGACCGGCAGGGCGGAGAACAGTAGCAAAGCGGCAGCCAGGGCGCAGCGGACGGTGCGGGACGAGTGCATGGACGACCTCCTCACTCCTCAGCCTAACCCCGGCCCCCGCCGACCCGGACGGCGGGATCGCAGCCCTTTCGGGCACCGCCTCAGCGGGTGGTGCCGACGCCCGGCGCGGCTGCTACCTTGTCCGCTGGGGGAGAGGGCCATCTCGAATCAGGAGGACATATGAACAGGATCATCGGACTACGCACCGCGAAGCTCGCCGGTCTCGCGGCAGGGGTGCTCGCACTGGGCCTGGCCGGCGGCGCGTCGCTCGCTTCCGACAGCGGGCCGGTCTACTCGACGGCGGTCGGCAAGGCCACCTATTCGACCTACTGCGCCAACTGCCACGGCATGGACCTGGACGGCAAGGGAGAGATCTCGGCCACCCTGAGCTCGCAGCCGACCGACCTGACGCGCCTGACGGAGAAGAACGACGGCACCTTCCCGGCGGAGCGCCTGACCCAGGTCATCGACGGACGCGCCGAGGTCGCGGCGCACGGTTCGCGCGAGATGCCGGTCTGGGGCGACCTCTTCCTGTGGCCCGAAGGCGACTCACCGGAGCGCCGGGCGCAGGTCGACCGCAAGATCGGCGAGCTCGTGGCCTACATCCGCGCGGCACAGAAGCCGGCCGAGAAGAAGTGATCCCGCGGAGCGCGCGCGAACCGGCGCGTCAGTTCGCCGGCTCGCCGACCTCTTCGCTGGTCTCGACCGAGAACAGCCGCAGGTTGGAGTAGGTCGCCAGGCCTTCGAGATCGGCCGGCCAGGCGCGCTGGGAGGCACCGGCCGGCACCTCGTCGCCGATCGGGATCTTCTCGTACCACTCCCACATCCGCGTCGGCACCAGCACGCCGATCCGCGGATCTTCGCCGAACCAGACGTTCATGACTCGCCGCGCCCCGGCGACATAGCGCAGCTCGATGCGGCGAATCCGTCCGGTCGCGGGCTCCACCCAGGCGCGGCCGCGCGCCGGCATGTCGATGCCGCGCGCCGACGCGGCGAGCGTCGGGCTCGCGTCCTCCCGGAACTCGAGGATCGCCGTCTTCGCCCCGTCGATCTCCGCCTCGCCACCGCGCGAGAAGTAGAGCCGCGGGTGCATCGCCGGCGCGAGATAGAGCAGCGGCAGCGTCGGCAGGTTGGTGGTCCGCAACATCCGGCCGAGGTTGAAACGCGCGCTCTCGGCGGCGATCCTGCCGAGCTCCAGCGTGCTCTCCTCGGTGCCCGAGAGGAAGAGTCTGCGGACGCGTTCGTTGCGATCCTGCAGCGTCTTGCCTTCGACCTCGTAGACGTCGCGGTATCCGACCTGCATGCCGCCTGCGATGCGCACCAGCAGAACCTCGGACCTGAGCTGACGGCGAGCGAGCAGGCCCTTCGGCGCGGTCTTCGGCCGGACGTCCTGCCAGGCGAGCAGCGGATCCTCGCCCGGATTGCGCGACTCCCGGCAACAGGGCTGACGCAGGAGCTGCACATACCTTTCGTCCAGCACCGCCGCCTCCATCTCGGTCTGGAAACGTTCGACGTAGGCGCCGACACTCGCCACCAGGGCCTCGAGGCGCCCCTTGCGCGGCGCCTCTTCGGCGGCCGGAGCCGGCACCCCGGCGGGCGCCTGGGCGAGGGCGCCTGCGGCCGCCCCCAGAGCGAGGAGGAGCGCTCCCATTGCGCCCCGCCGGCGGGGGGCTCCGGCGCCTGGGAATCGTGCGGATCGCGGCATCGGTCGCGGCATCTCGGGCCCTGGCGGCAGCGTACCATCGACCGCGCCGGGCCGGCGGCAGCGCGGCGGGCGGAGAGCGGTTAGGATGAGCGCCGCGGAGGTAGCCCCCATGCTCACCAGTGCCCAGCGATCCTTTCGACACGCCTTGATCCTCACCGCTGCCGTCGCGGCCCTCGCCGCTCCCGCCGCCCACGCCGTCGCCGTCGATGCCCGGCTCGTCGCCCCACCGGGGAGCGAAGCCGAGCTCAAGTCGACGATCAGCCTCGAGGTCCGGGCCTTGCCCGCCGCGCTCAACCAGCCGGTGGCGAAAGGCGCCCTGCTCGTCCAGATGGACCTCACCAAGCTGCAGAAGGAGCTCGAGGGCGAGCAGAAGACGCTGGCCAGCGCCCAGGAGGAGAAGCGCCGGCTCGCGGTGCAGCGCGGCGCCACCAGCTCTTCGCCGGCGAGCAACAGCCGGGTGGACATGCAGAACGCGCAGAACGTCTCCGACGCCCAGATGGCGGAGTCGAACGCCATCAGCGACATCGCCCGCCTGCAGAGCGAGCTGGCGACCGCGGACCTCCGCGCGCCCGAGGACGGCTACGTGGTGCGGCAGCTCTTCGCCGTCGGCGCGAAGGCCAAGAAGCGCAAGCCGCTGGTCGTCTTCGTCGAGGCGAAGAAGGCGGTCGTCGAGCTCTCGCTGCCGGCCGCTGAGGCGGCACCGTTCGCCGCTGGCGCCACGGTCCGGGTCGCCGACGCCGGCAACCCCGCGCGCGCCTTCCGCGGCAAGGTCCTCGCCGCCACCCCGGCAGGCGAGACGGTCGCGCTGCGCATCCAGCCGCTCGAGCTGCCGTTCCTCGCCCTCGACGCCACGGCGTCCGTCCAGCTCTCTGCTGCGCCCTGATCCGGAGCGGCGTCCGCCCCTGAACCCGACTGCGACGATCTCGCGCGCGCGCAGTCGCCGGCCGACGCCGCGGCGGCGGCCTCGGACGAGCGCACCGGCTCGCGGGC
>CAZQTL010000144.1:0-10831 GCA_964595975.1 uncultured Thermoanaerobaculia bacterium
CCGCCCGCGCGGCGCTCGCCGCGACGCCGCATGTCAATCCGGTCACGCGCGCCCTGCTCGAAGTCGAGAGCGCCCAGGTGGAGCTCCATCTGCGGCATCCGGCAGAGGCGCTGGCCGCCGCCGAGACCGCCCTCGCGAGCCTCGGCGCGACTCTGGGCCCGGCGAGCGCGGCGCGCTCGGACGCGCTGCAGGCGCGAGCCCTGGCGCGCATGCAGGCGGGGGACTTCGACGGCGCCCGCCTCGACCTCGATGCCGCCGCCGCCGTGCTGCGCGCGATCGATCCCGACCACCCCCGGCTGGCGAGCGTCCTCATCGACCTTGCCCTGGTCTTCGAGCACCGGGGACGTGTGGACGAGGGGATCGCCCTGCGACACGAGGTTCTGGCGACCACCGTCCGGCGGTTCGGGGCCGACAGCGCCGAGGTGCGCAACCAGCGCGCCTTTCTGGGCGCGGTGCTGCAGGTCGCCGAGCGCTATCCCGAGGCCGAGATCGAGCTGCGCGAGGCGCTCCGCCTGGAGCAACGTTCGGCCGAAGTCGCCGGGGAGCACGCGGTGAGCTCCGCCATGCTCGATCTGGCGTCCCTGCTGACGAAGACCGGCCGCGCTGCCGAGGCGGTCGTGATCCTCCAGCAGCGTCTGCAGCGGATGCTCGCGCGCGGCCCGGCCGCTGCCGCCTACGAGGTCGACCTCACGCGCCTCCAGCTCGCCCGGACCCTCATCGAGGTCGGCGACCCGGCGAGCCTCACCGAGGCCCGCCGTCAGGTCGAGCTCGCCGGCGACGCGGGCGCCGCCGACGCCGGCGGCGGCCGGCACGATGTCCTGCCGGTCTTCGTGCTGGCGCAGGTGGACCTCGCCGAGGGTCGGCTCGCCGACGCCCGGCAGCGGGCCGAAGAGGCGCTCGCGACCTGGAAACGCACCGGCCGCGAATCGAGCACGGCGGCCGGCGAGGGCCGGCTCCTGCTCGGCGAAGCGCAGCTCGCGCTCGGCGAGCCCGCCGCTGCGCGCAAGAGCCTGGAGGCGGCGTTCGACCTGCTGTTTCGCCGGGTGGGCGGCAACGACCCGCGGACGCAGCGTGCGCGGCAACTGCTCGACCGCCTCACTGCGGATGGACATGGCAAGATCCCGGCTGGAGAGACCCGCCTATGACGAGAGTCCGAAGGTTCGGCTTCGTTGCCGCTCTGACTGGCTTCGCTTTCATGGCTGTGGCGTGCGAACGCCCGTCGTCGCCGCCAGCGCCGCCCGCGGCGTCGGCAGCCGTCCCGCCGGCAGCGAGCGCCGCGGCCTTGCCGCACGGCGGCGGCGCGGGCGAGAAGGCGCTGTCGGAGGACGGTGCGACGATCACCACCGCGACGTTCCGCTTCGATCTGCCCGCCGGCTGGCGCCGCGAGCAGCCGTCCTCGGGGATGCGTCTGGCGCAGGCGGTGATCCCGGGTCCGGCCGGGCCGGGCGAGCTGGCCGTCTTCCATTTCGGCGCCGGTAAGGGAGGGGGCGTCGAGTCGAACTTCGAGCGCTGGCTCGGCCAGGTCGAACTCCCCGCCGGCAGCACGCCCGAGCGCGGCGAACTCCCCGCCGCCGGCTTCCGCGTCTCGTGGATCGACGCCCGCGGCACCCTCCTCCCCTCCGGCATGGGCAGCGGTCCGACGACGCCGCAGCCCGGCTTTCGCCTGCTCGGAGCGGTCGTCGAAGGCGAGGGCGGTCCCTGGTTCTTCAAGGTGACCGGCCCGGAAGCGACCCTCGGCCCGGAGCGCGAAGCGTTCTTCGGCCTGCTGCGCGGCGTGCGCCGGCCGTAGCCCCGCCGGACCGCCCCGCGAGGGGCGCCCTCTGGTAAGCTTGTTGACCCGCCGGACCGGATGTACCGGGGCTACCCAGAGAGAGTCATGACCGCCAACTCGAACGACGTCTTCGCCCTGATCGAACGCGAGCAGGGCCGCTATCTGGCCGAGCTCAAGGAGTATCTCCGCATCCCCTCGATTTCGACCGACCCGGACTACAAGGCCGACGTCGAGCGCTGCGCCGAATGGCTGGTAGCGAAGCTCCAGGCCGCCGGCCTCACGAGCGAGAAGATCGCCACCGACGGCCATCCGCTGGTCTACGCCGAATGGCTCGGCGCCGGCCCGGACAAGCCAACCGTGTTGTTCTACGGCCACTACGACGTTCAACCGCCGGATCCGCTCGACGAATGGCGCAATCCGCCGTTCGAGCCGACGGAGGAGGGCGACCTGCTCGTCGGCCGCGGTACCACCGACGACAAAGGCCAGTCGTACGCCCACGTCAAGGCGGTCGAGGCGATGCTGGCCGTGCGTGGCAAGCTGCCGGTGAACGTCAAGTTCATCGTCGAAGGCGAGGAGGAGGCGGGCGGCGAGGCGATCGAGAAGTTCGTCCGTGCCGACGCCGGAAGGAAGCTCGCCTGCGACGCCGTGGTGATCTCCGACACGTCGCTCTGGGCGCCCGGCATCCCGGCGCTCACCTACGGCCTCAAGGGCCTGGCCTACTTCGAGATCCGCGTCCAGGGACCGAATCGCGACCTGCACTCGGGGGTCTACGGCGGCGGCGTCACCAATCCGGCGAACGCGCTCGCCGAGATCATCGCCAGCCTGCGCGACAGCAGGACCGGCGAGATCAAGGTCGCCGGCTTCTTCGACGACGTGCGGCCGCTCGCCGACTGGGAGCGCAAGGAGTTCGCGGCGCTGGGCTTCGACGAGAACGAGGTGAAGCAGGACCTGGCTGTCGACGCCCTCACCGGCGAAACGGCCTACACCTACGTCGAGCGCACCTGGGCGCGGCCGACCTGTGACGTCAACGGCCTGTGGAGCGGCTACCAGGGCAAGGGGGCGAAGACGGTGCTGCCGGCCAAGGCCGGCTGCAAGGTCTCGTTCCGTCTGGTCGCCGACCAGAAGCCGGCGCGGATCGCCGAGCTCGTCCAGGCGCATGTGGCCAAGGTGGCGCCCCCGGGGGTGACCGTCGAGGTGGAGTACCTTCACGGCGCCGATCCGGTGGCGGTGGACGCCACCGGCCCGATCGCCCAGGAGGCGCTCGCCGCGCTCGAGGAGGTCTGGGGCAACCGCGCCCTGCGCACGCGCAGCGGCGGCTCGATTCCGATCGTCGGCACCTTCGCCGGCGTGCTCGAAGTCCCGGTGCTGCTGATGGGCTTCGGGCTCGAAGACGATCGGCTGCATTCGCCGAACGAGAAGTTCAACATCAGCCACTTCTACTCCGGGATCCGCGCCGTGGCCCGCTTCCTCGACCGGCTCGCGGCGATGCCGGCGCAGACGGCGACCCGGTCGGACGTCGGCGCATGACCGCCACCCACAAGAAGCCGCAGATCGAGCGCGAGCTCAAGTTCGCCGGCGTCGATCTCGACCAGCTGCGCTCGCGCCTGCTCGAGCTCGAATGCGAGCGCCTCGGGCCGCCGTCGAACGAGGACAACTGGCTGCTCGACCGCAAGGGCGAGCTCCACGCCACGGGCGGCGTGCTGCGCGTCCGCCAGGACGGTCGCGGCGCGCTCATCACGTTCAAGGGCCCGGCCACGTTCGAGGGTCCGGCGAAGCTGCGCCGCGAGCTCGAGATCACGGTGCAGGACTCCGAGAGCGCTCTCGCCCTCTTCACCGCCCTGGGCTACGACGTCGTGCGGCGCTATCAGAAGATCCGCGAGGAGTGGCGCCTGGGCTCCGAGACCATCTGCCTCGACCACACGCCGATCGGCGACTTCGTCGAGTTCGAGGGCGCCAAGGCCGAAGCGGTCGCCAAGCGCTGCGGCTTCGATCTCGCCACCTCGCTGCGCAAGAGCTACCTGATGCTCTACGAGGACTACATCGCCGAGCATCCGGACGCGCCGCGCGACATGATCTTCCGCGACAACCCCTGAGCGCCCGGGTTCCGGCGCGCGCCGATCGTCGCGACCCCGGGCCCCCGCCCCCGCCACCGTGCCTCGCCCACGCCTGCGCGCGCTCGTCCTCGCCGCCGGCCGCGGCGAGCGTCTGCGGCCGCTCACCGCGACGCTGCCCAAACCGCTCGTGCCGGTCGGCGGGCGACCGCTCCTCGCCTGGACGCTCGAGCGCCTGCGTGCCGCGGGCTGCGAGGCGGTGGCGATCAACCTGCACCACCTGGGCAGTCAGATCCGCGACCGTTTCGGCGCGAGCTTCCGCGGCATGCCGATTACGTATTCGCCCGAGTCCGAGCTCCTCGGCACCGCCGGTGCCCTGCCGCCGCTGCGCGCGTTCTTCGAGCCCGCCGACCGGGTGATCGTCGTCAACGGCGACAGCCTCTGCCGCTGGCCGGTCGAGACCCTGCTCGCCGCGCACGTCCGGCGCACGCCTGCCGCGACGCTGCTTGTCCATCGCAAGGCCGACCCGAGCGCCTTCGGCGGCGGCGTTGCGCTCGAGGACGACCGCATCGTCGCCTTCCGGCGCGGCAGTCTCGCCGACGCCGCGGCCCGCAGACACCTCGTCTTCGCCGGCGCGCAGGTGCTCGAGCCCGAGCTCCTGGCGCGCATTCCCGAGGGGCCGGGAGATCTCGTCACGGTGCTCTACGAGCCGCTCCTCGCCGCCGGCGCGCCGCTCGCCGCGGTGGTCACCGAACGGCTCTGGCACGACCTCGGCACGCCGCAGCGCTATCTCGACGCCGTCCTCGACTGGACCTTCCGCGGCTCCCTCCAGGCGGCAAGGACGGTCAAGGGCGCCGCCGTCGACCCAAGCGCAACGCTCCGCCGCACCCTCGTCGAGGCCGGCGCCGAAGTCGCAGCGGAAGCCGATCTGCGGAGCTGCCTGGTGATGCCTGGCGCAAAGATCGGTAAAGGGGTGAGGCTGACGCGAAGCGTCGTCGGGCCGGGCGCCACGGTCGCCGCGGACACGCAAGCCGATGCGACTCTCTTCACCCTCGACCCAGAAGGCGGCGCAACCACGCCGGCGAGGATCACGCGATGATGCCCCGAACACCCTTTCCCTTTACTGGTCTTTTCGCCGTGCTGGTCGCGATCGCCAGCACGGGCGCGTCCGCGCCCGGGAAGACAGAAAGCAATGCAGCAACGACCACTGCGCCGAGCGCGGCCGCGCCGCGGCTGGTCTTCTCGCAGCTCGGTCAGGACGTCTCGCTGCGCGGCCTCTCGGTGGTCGACGACCGCGTCGTCTGGGTGAGCGGCGAGAAAGGGACGATCGCGCTCTCGACCGACGGCGCCCGGAGCTTCCAGCTGCGCAAGCCGCCGGAGTTCGCCGGCCGCGACTTTCGCGACATCGAAGGCTTCGACGACCGCCGCGCCGTGGCGCTCGCGGTCGGCGCGCCGGCGCGCATCCTGATCACCGGCGACGGCGGCACGAGCTGGCTGCCGTCCTACCGCAACGAGCGCCCGGAGAGCTTCCTCGACGGCTTCGACTTCTGGGACGACCGCCGCGGCATCGCCTTCGGCGATCCGCTCGACGGCCGCTTCCTGATCCTGTCCACCGCCGACGGCGGCGCCACCTGGACCGAGCTGCCGGTGGCCGACCGGCCGGCGGCCTTCCCCGGTGAAGCCGCCTTCGCCGCCAGCGGCACGTCGATCCGGGTCTTCCCCGGCGGCCGGGTGGCGTTCGGCACCGGCGGTGCGCGTGCGCGGCTGTGGATTTCGGAAGACTACGGAGCCCACTGGCAGTCGCGCCCGGCGCCGCTGCGTCAGGGCGTCGAGTCGGCCGGCGTGTTCTCGCTCGCCGGAGCCGGCACCGGACTTCCGGAGGAGTGGCTCGCCGTCGGCGGCGACTACCGCGCCGACCAGGAACGCCGCGAGGTCGCCTTCGTCACCCGTGACCGCGGCGCCACCTGGAGTGCCGTCGTCCCGCCGCCGTCCGGCTTCCGCTCGGCGGTCGAGGCGCTGCCGGCGGCGTTGGGCGGCGGCTGGCTCGCCACCGGAACGTCGGGCACCGACATCGCCACCGCCAGCGCCGCCGGCTTCCGCTTCCTCGCCGTCGAAGGCTTCCACGCCGCGCGCGCGGCGAAGCGCGGCCAGCTGGTCGTGCTCGCCGGCTCCGGCGGAAGGCTGGCGCGTCTGGTCGCCAGCGAGTAGTCCGGCCTACTTCGCCGGCGCTTCGGCGAGCACCCAGCCCTGCGGGTCGACTTCGACCGCGGCGCCGGTCGCGACCTCGACGCTGCCCTTGCCGCCCGGCATCTCGAGGCGCCGGGTCTCGCCGGCGACGACCACGGGCAGCGGCATCTCGAACCCCGGGTCGTCCCAGGAGAGGGTCACCGTCTCGCGGCCGTTGTCGCCGGCGACGCGCTCTTCGTGCCAGCGCGGCAGGGCGGCGGTGTAGAGGTATTGCTTCCAGAACCAGGGGATCGGGTGGCCCAGCTCCTCGGCCACCAGCGCCTCGAAGTCGGTAGTGGCGACCAGGCGGTAGGCGTAGCGCTCGTCGGTCGCGAAGCGATGGACGATGCGGAAGAAGGCGTCGTCGCCGGCGAGGTAGCGCAGCGTGTGCAGCACCAGCGCCCCCTTGCCGTAGATGTCGCCGATGTAGGCCGCGCCGGCGGTGAGGTCCCGCCCCTGCACGATCGGCTGCTTGTTGCCGAGGTGCTTGCGCGGCCGGCGCATGTACTCGAGGTACTTCTCGACGCCCAGGGTGTCGTTGACGTAGATCGCCTCGGCATAGGTGCCGAAGCCCTCGTGAATCCAGAAGTCCCCCCAGTCGGCGGCGGTGATCTTGTTGCCCCACCACTCGTGCGCCGTCTCGTGCAGCAGCAGCGAGTCGAAGCCGAACTTGTTGTCCTCGAAGTCGGCGCCGTAGGCGACGATCGTCTGGTGCTCCATCCCCAGATAAGGGGCGTCGGCGACCCAGTACTTGTCGCGCAGGAACGGGTACTCGCCGAACCGCTTGCCCAACACCTCGAGCATCTTCGGCGCCTTCTTCCACATGACCCGCGCCTTCTCCTCGTGCTCGGGGAGCGCCCAGAAGACGATTCTTTCGTCGAGCGTGCCGTCGATCCCCTTGTAGCTCTCCTCGATCGGCACGTAGGGGGCGATGTTGACCGTCACCAGGTAGTTGTTGATCGGATAGGTGACCTCCCAGCGGCTGGTGACGGTGCCGTCGGCGTTCTTCGTCTCGCCGACGCGCTTGCCGTTGGTCAGGCCGACGAGGTCGCCGGGGACGGTGAGGGCGATCGACATGCCCTCGTCGGGCTCGTCCGAAGGATGGTCCTTGCACGGCCACCAGTCGTCGCCGCCGTCCCCCTGGCCGGTGACGCCGACCCACGGGCGGCCGTCGCCGGTCGTCTTCCAGACGAAACCGTCGTTCCACGGCGGCCGTCGCGAGACCTTCGGTGTGCCGCCGTAGTCGAGCGTGACGGCGTGCCGCTCCCCGGCCTTCCACGCGCTGGCGAGAGTCACGGTGACCAGGCCGTCCTCGTGGGCGAACGCCGCCCCGGCGTCGTCCACCGCGACCCGCGCGACGGTGAGCCGGCCGTCGAGCTGGATCTCGAAGCGGTCGAGCGGCGCGAGGACCGCCACGGTGGCGCGATTGCGGCCCCGGATCGTCTTCGTCGCCGGATCGACCGCGACCTCGAGGTCGTAGCGCTTCACATCGTAGGCCGCCTGGCGCGGGCGCAGCGGCCCGCCGGAGTCGAGGTCCTCGGTCGAGAAGTACCAGCGCAGGAAGAGACCGGCGGCGACGAGCAGCAGGACGAAGGCGCCGACGCCGTAGAGCGTCCAGCGTAGCCAGCGCGGGAGGGGGCGGCGGTTGGCGAACATGCGGCGAGTCTATTCAATGTCCGCACGGAGGTGGCGCGGCGGCCGCCAGCGCCGCAGCGCTTCCCCCCGGCAGTTGATACGATGCGCCGCTCGCATGGACACGCGCTCCTTTCGCCTGCTGGTCTTCGACTGGGACGGCACGCTCATGGACTCGATCGGCACGATCGTCGACTGCACGCTGGCGGCGTTCGAAGGCATCGAGGAGGTCGAGCGGCCGGCGCCGGAACAGATCCGCGAGTGCATCGGACTCGGTCTGGTCGAGACGATGCAGCGCCACTTCCCGGGCTGGGACGAGGCGCTCTCCGACCGCCTGGTCGACAACTACCGCCGGCTCTGGCGTGCCGACTACAAGGACCGGGTGACCCTCTTTCCGGAATCGTTCGCCATCGTCGAGGAGCTCCATCGCGACGGCTACCTGCTGGGTGTGGCGACCGCCAAGGGCCGCGCCGGGCTCGAGCGCGAGCTCGACGCCACCGGCCTCCGGCCGTTCTTCCACGCCACGCGCACGGTCGACGAAGCGCCTTCGAAGCCCGCCCCCGGGATGCTCCTCGGCATCTTCGACGAGCTGGGCGTTCGCGCCGCCGACGCCGTGATGATCGGCGACACCTCGTTCGACCTCGAGATGGCCGGCAACGCCGGCTGCGCCGGGATCGGCGTGCTCTCCGGCGGCCAGCGCCTCGAGCACCTCGCGCCGCATCGGCCGCTCGCCGTGCTGCCGGGCGTCCGCGACCTGCCGGCCTGGCTGCGGGGCGGCAGCGGCGCTGTAACGGCCGGCGTTGCGGCAGCGGCCCTGCGGGAGTAGAGTCCCCGCTTCACCCCAGAGCGGAATTCCAGGGAGGCACCATGGGCACGAAATCCGTCCTTCGCCAGAGTCTCACTACCGGGCTGCTGCTCGGTCTCGCCGCCGCGGCAGGCTTCGCCGCGCAGGCGCCCATCGACCGCGAGCGCGCCAAGGCGCTCGCCGCCGCCGACCTCGCCCGCCAGGCTTCCGAGCTCGGCCTCGCTGCCGCCGACGTTGCCGACTTCGCGGTGACCGATGTCGTCCCCACGCGCCACAACGGCCTCACCCATGTCTACCTCCGGCAGCGCGTGAACGGACTCGAAATCCTCGGCGCGGAGATGAACCTCTCCTTCAAGCGTGACGGCCAGACCTTCACCCGCGTCGGCGCCTTCGTGCCGAACGTCGCGGCACGCGCCGCCGAAGCCGGCAGCGAGCCCGGTCTGACGGTGGACGAGGCGATCGCCTCCGCCGCCTCGGCGCTCGGCCTCGCCGATGTCTACCGCCTGGATGTCCTCTCCACGACCCCGGGCATCGACCGCGCCGTGGTGCTGTCGAACCCCGAAGTCTCCGAGCTGCCGATCCCGGCCCGCCTGCGCTACTACCGCGTGCCGGACAGCGACAGGCTCTATCTGGTCTGGAACCTGTCGATCAAGATGCCGGCCGATTCCGGCAGCTCCGACTGGTGGGATCTGTCGATCGACGCCGCCACCGGCGAGATCGTCGGCCGCGCGAACTGGACCGCCGAAGCGACCTACCGGGTCTTCCCGAGCCCGAACGAGTCGCCCGACAATACGGCGGGCGTGCGCTCGGACCTCGTCAATCCCGACCTCCTCGGTGGAACGGCTTCGCCCTTCGGCTGGCACGACACGAACGGCGTCGCCGGCCCCGAGTTCACCGTCACCAACGGCAACAACGTAACCGCCTGCTCGGACTTCGACCTGCCGGCCGACAGCTGCGATCCGGGAAGTCAACCCGACGGCACCGGCACCCTCGACTTCACGACGGTCGCTCCCTTGAGTCTCTCGGATCCGCCGCAGAACTACGAGCTCGCGGCCGTGCTGAATCTCTTCTACTGGAACAACATCATGCACGATGTGACCTACCAGTACGGCTTCGACGAGCCGGGTGGGAACTTCCAGGTGAACAACTATGGCAACGGCGGGCTCGGCAACGATGCCGTCAACGCCGACGCCCAGGACAACTCCGGCACCAACAACGCCAACTTCGGCACGCCGCCGGACGGTTCGCGGCCGCGCATGCAGATGTTCGTCTGGAACGCGCCGCAGAACATCCACGAGAACTCGCCGACGGTGACCGACTACGCGGCGGGAGCGGCGACCAACGGCGCTTCGCCGCCGTTCTGGGGCTTCACCCCGCCGTTCTCGGTGACCAACGATCTGGTCTACATCAACGACGCACAGGGCCCGGATCCGAACGACGCTTGTTGCTCGACAGCGGATGGGCGCTGCGCGACGGCGCAGGCCTGGGGCGTTACCGGCAAGATCGCGCTCGTACGTCGCGGCAACTGTGAGTTCGGAGCGAAGGCCGCGAACGCCCAGGACGCTGGCGCCATCGGCACGATCATCATCAACAACGGCAGCAACGGCGTCGCCGGCATGGCCGCCGGCGTGTACGGGAGCCTTGTTACCACCCCCGTGCAGATGATCGGAAAGGCGAACGGCAACCTGATCGTGGCCGAGATCCAGCTCCCGTCGACCGTCAACGTCACGATGAGCTCGGTGGCGGCGCTGCCGAACCGCGACAGCGACCTCGATGCCGGCGTCATCGCGCACGAATACGGCCACGGAGTTTCCAATCGTCTGACCGGCGGCCCTTCAAACACCTCCTGTCTGCAGAATGTCGAGCAGGCCGGCGAGGGCTGGAGCGACTGGCAGACGCTCTTCCTCCACGCCGAGGCGTCCGATACCCGGACGACCGAGCGCAGCGTCGGCGGCTATGTGACGTTTGAGCCGGTCAACACCGCGGGCTACATCGGAATCCGCCGGTACCCGTACACGACCGACAACATCGTCAATCCGCTGACCTACGCCGGAGTTGCCGACACCGCCAACACGCAGCCGCATGGCATCGGCACGATCTGGGCGACGATGCTGTGGGAAATGTACTGGAACCTGGTCGATATCGACGGTTACGACTCGGACATCTACTACGGCACCGGCGGCAACAACGTCGCCTACCAGCTGGTGCTCGACGGCATGAAGCTGCAGCCCTGTTCGCCGAGCTTCGTCTCCGGCCGCGATGCGATTCTCGCCGCCGACGTCGCCGACTATGACGGCGATCACGAGTGTGCGCTGTGGACGGCCTTCGCCGAGCGCGGCCTCGGCA
>CAZQTL010000145.1:0-10752 GCA_964595975.1 uncultured Thermoanaerobaculia bacterium
TCGACAACCGGACCCAGAGCGGCACCTACGGCGGCGACAGCCCGAGCAGCTGGCTGAACACGCCCAACTCGCTCGTCTACGCCCAGGGCAAGCTGACCAACGATCCGACGCACCAGGTCAAGCTCCAGGGGACCTACATCATCCCGAAGCTGAATCTCTCGCTCTCGGGCAACTACACCTTCAACACCGGCGACACCTACACCCTCAGGTCGAGCTGCCTGCTGGTCGACGGTTCGTGCTACCGCTTCAATCAGGGCACGACCCGCGTCTTCGGCGAGCCGCGCGGCAGCCGGCGCCTCGACGACCAGAGCGAGCTCGACCTGCGAGCAGAGTGGTACCTGGACGTCGGCCAGAACGGCGGGCGCTTCGGCGTCTTCCTCGACGTGTTCAACGTCACGAATCAGGCGCGGTTCACCAGCGTCGAGAGCCGCGCCGGCAGCGCCTTCGAGACCGGCCTGACGACCAACACGCCGCGCAACTACCGTCTCGGAATGCGCTACTCCTTCTGATTCCGGCAGGAGGGCGCAGCACGGGGGCCGGCGAGCGATCGCCGGCCCTTTTCCTTTTGGCGGGAGAGCCTCTCCGGCGCGGAGTCATCTGACCGCCGGCTCCGGCGCGTAGAGCGATCGGAGGAATGCAAATCATGATCACTCACCCCACCTTGTCCCTCCTGCCCGCAGCGCCCGCGCCGGCGGCCCCGGCGGTCGATCGCCCGCGTCTCGAGCGGGCGGTGCGCGAGATGCTCCTGGCCATCGGCGAAGACCCGACCCGCGAAGGGCTCGTCGACACGCCGGCGAGAGTGGCGCGCGCCTGGCAGGAGCTCTTCTCCGGCCTCGGAGAACAGGCCGGCGTCCATCTCGCGCGCACCTTCGTTCAGGAGTCCGAGGACCTGGTGACGCTTTCGGACATCGAGTTCACGAGCTTCTGCGAGCACCATCTGCTGCCGGTCTTCGGCCGCGCCCACATCGCCTATCTGCCCTCGCAGCGCCGCGTCGTCGGGCTGTCGAAGCTCGCGCGGACAGTCGAAGTCTTCGCCCGCCGGCCGCAGCTGCAGGAGCGGATGACGGCACAGATCGCCGACGCGCTGATGGAGCATCTCGGGCCGGAGGGCGCGCTGGTCGTCATCGAGGCCGAGCACATGTGCATGAAGATGCGCGGCGTGCGCAAGCAGCAACCGGTGATGAAGACCCTGGCGGCCCGCGGGCGGATGCGTGACGACGACGGACTGCGGCAGGAGACGCTGCTGCTGCTGCTCGGCGGGGAGGCGTCGGCCGGCCCGGCTCCGGCGGAGCGCCCCGCGGGACTTCCGGCGGCCTGACCGACCGGCCTCAGACCAGCGAGGTCGCCCGGGCGGGCCCGCGCAGGGCCACCCAGGCGACCGAGAGCCCGGCGACGACCGCCAGGCCGAGGGCCAGGCCCCACCAGATTCCGACCAGCCCCAGGCGCTGCGGACGCCCAAGCCAGGCGGCGAGCGGCAGGCCCAGCGCGTAGTAGCCGACGAGATTGAACAGCGCCGCCGGTCGCGTGCGCCCCATGCCACGCAGGATGCCGCTTCCCACCACCTGCAGGCCGTCGAAGAGCTCGAACGCGGCGACGATCGGCAGCAGCGTCGACGCCAGGGCGACGACCGTCGCGTCGCCCGTGAACCACAGCGGAATCACCGACCTTCCGGCGATGAAGAGGAGGGCGAAGCAGGCCATCACGCCGCCGCCGAGGCCGAAGGCGACCCAGGCCGCGCGCTGCGCCCCTCGCGGCTCGCCGGCACCGATCAGGTTGCCCACCCGCGCCGAGGCGCCGAGTCCGATCCCGAGCGGGACCATGTAGGTGATCGACGCGAGATTGAGCGCGATCGAATGAGCCGCGAGCTCGGCCTCGCCGAGCCAGCCGGCCCACAGCGTCGAGATGGCGAAGGCCCAGTACTCGAGCGCCAGCATCAGGGCCACCGGCAGCCCCAGACGGAAAATCTCGGACAGGCCCTTGAGCCGCAGCCGGGTGAGATCGACGACCGTCGTCGCGCCGCGCTGCAGGCGGTATTTCCGGATCACCGCGAGCAGCCCGAGCAGCATCGCGGCCTCGGTGACCGCGGTCGCCGCTCCGGCGCCGACCGCACCCAGACGCGGCAGCCCCCCGTGGCCGAAGATCAGCAACCAGTTCAGTCCGGCATTGAGGCCGCAGGCGGCGAAGCTCACCCACATCGCCGGCCGCACGATGCCGCGCGCCTGCAGGTACTGCTTCAGCGCCACGAACAGCAGAAAGAACGGCAGACCCGGAATCTGCACCAGGACGAAACGGTGCGCGAGCGCCGCAGTCGCCGGATCCTGGCCGAAGGCGAGGAGGATCCGCCCGGTGGCGAGCCACAGCGCGCCGAGCGGCACGCTCACCGCGACCGCGAGAGCCCCGGCGTGCAGCAGGGTGTCACCCAGGCGCTGACGATCGCGGGCTCCGTGCGCCTGCGAGGCGATCGCGTCGAGACCGAAGATCAGACCCATCGCACAGATCGAGGTCCCCATGACCCAGATGCGGCCCAGGGAGACCGCGTTCAGCGACAGGACGTCGATCTGCCCGACCATCAGCAGGTCGATGGTCCACAACAGCATGGAGGACAGCTGGGTCAGGGCCACCGGCGTCGCGAGGAGCGTCAGCCGTCGAACTTCGCGCCAGCTGTCGCGGGAAACTGCCGGTGGCATCGGTCAAAACTATCCTGCCGCAGGCGATTTCGCTCAGGTAGTATCCCGCTCTCCCTTTGGAGATCGACATGACACGGGATCCCCTCGCCCTGCGCTCCGAGAGCGTCGCCGAGTTCACCTTCAAGGCCGTCGCCGCCGGCGTCGTCCTCGGCGTGCTCTTCGGCGCCGCCAACGCCTACCTCGGGCTCCGGGTCGGCATGACCGTCTCCGCCTCGATCCCGGCCGCGGTCATGGCGGTCGTCGTCTTCCGCGCCCTGAAGCTGCGCTCGACGATCCTCGAAGCCAATCTCGCCCAGACCATCGGCTCGGCCTCGACCGCGCTCGCCACCGGCACGATCTTCACCATTCCGGCGCTCTTCCTCTGGGGGATGGTGCCGCCCTACATGCAGGTCGTGGCGCTCTGCTTCCTGGGCGGCCTGCTGGGCATCTCGGCGATGATTCCGTTGCGGCGGCTGCTCATCGTCGACGCCGACGCCGAGCTGCCCTATCCCGAGGGACGCGCCTGCGCCGAGGTGCTGCGCGCCTCGGAGAGCGGCACCGGGGCCGGAGTCTGGATCTTCCGCGGCATGGCGGTCGGCGCGGCGGTCAAGCTGCTCATCTCCGTCGCCTTCCTGATGCCCAACGAGATCTCGTTTCTCCTGCCGGTGTTGCCGAAGGCCCAGCTCGCCCTCGAGCTCTCGCCGGCGCTCTTTGCCGTCGGCTTCATTCTCGGCTACCGCCAGGCGGCCGTCTGCGTCGCCGGCTCGATCGTCTCGTCGCTCGTCCTGATTCCGCTCCTCGCCTGGATGGGCGCCCACCTCGGGGCGCCGCTCTACCCCGAGACCGTGCGCCTCGTCGCCGACATGGGCGTCGGCGACATCTGGTCGCGCTACGTCCGCTACATCGGCGCCGGCGCGGTCGCGACGGCGGGAATCCTGACCGTGGTGCGCAACCTCCCCACCATGGTCGCTTCGTTCACGGCCGTGGCCAAGGGCCTGCAGAAGAAGGCCGCCGCGGCCGAGTCCCGCTCGGCGGCGCAGCATCTCGCCGCCGCGACGACCGACCGCGATCTCCCCGGCGGCTTCGTCTTCGGCGGCATCGCGGCCGTCGTCACCGTCTCGTGGCTGGTGCCCGGAATCTTCGCCGGCGGCATGGACTTCACCCAGCGGGCGGTCTGCGCCGCAGGAGTCGGAATCTTCGGCGTGCTCTTCGTCGCCGTCGCGGCGCGCATCGTCGGCATCGTCGGCGTCTCGTCGCAGCCCACTTCGGGCATCGCCCTGGTCACCCTTCTCGGCGTCGCCTCGGCGTTCGCCGCCGCCGGCTGGATCGACGGCGGCGCCCGCGCTGCGGTGCTGACGGTCGGCACGATCGTGGCCATCGCCGCCTCGAAGGCGGGCGACATCGCCCAGGACCTGAAGACCGGCTACCTCGTCGGCGCGACGCCGGCCAAGCAGCAGCTCGGACAGCTGATCGGCGCCGCCGTCGCCTGCTGGGCGGTGGCCGGGACGGTGCTCCTCCTGGGCAACACCTACACCTTCGGCACCAAGGAGCTCGCGGCGCCGCAGGCGACGCTGATGAAGACCATCATCGAAGGGGTCCTGTCGGGGAATCTCCCCTGGGACCTGGTCGCCACCGGGGCGGGCGTCTCGATCTCGGCGATGCTCTGCGGCGTCTCCGGACTCGCCTTCGCGATCGGCGTCTATCTGCCGCTGTCGTCGATGGCCTGCCTCTATGTCGGCGGCCTGGTGCGCAAGCGCTTCGAGACCGCGGCCGGCGCAGCGTCAGGCAAGAGCGGCGGCGACAGCGATCCCGGGATCCTCGCGGCGTCGGGGCTGGTGGCCGGCGAAGGACTCGCGGGCATCCCCATCGCCGCCGCGGCGGCGCTCAAGTGGATCCCCAAGAGCGCCGATCCGAGGATCGGCGGCCTGCCGGGCGAGCTCCTGACCCTGGCGGTCATCCTGGCGGTTCTCGGGTTCCTGCACATCGCCGGCAAGTCGGCGGCTGCGGCCCCTGCTCCCCGTTTGCGCGGGTAGGCACCACCCCCTTTAGGGGTATCGCGCCGCGGCGCCGCCGGTCGCAGACTTTCCAGGGAGGGCGTCCGGCCGGAAGGGTATCCGCAGCCCGGGACGCCTCCGGGGGTGGCACATGAGGGATCAGTCGCGGGTTGCTTCGCGTGCTTTCGTCGCTCTTGCAGCGGGCATCGCTCTCGTTTCGCTCGCTCTCGCGGGCTGCAGGAAGCCGGCGGCGCCGGCGGTCGACCATACGGCGACCAACGTCGCCACCGAGGCGCCGGCGATCCGCCTGGCGCTGCACGACTACATCGACCGGACCCCCGGCGCCAAGCCGGTCGACCTCGAGGTTGCCCAGGTCGGCGTCGACTCGGGCTACGCCCTGGTGACCTGGGCTCACGAGAAGGAGGCCGGCCAGGCGGTGCTGCGCAAGCAGAACGGCGTCTGGCAGGTCGTCGAGTGCGAGGCCGGCTGGCTCGGGCTGCGCGGCGTGTGCAAGGAGCAGGTGCCGACCGACGTGGCGCAGCGGCTGCTCGACCAGGTCGATCCGAAGTGGGGCTCCTACGAGACGCCCTGACCCGGACTAACCGCCCGCCGACCATCGCCGAAGATAGTCGGCGGAACGCTGCGCGCGGCAGAGGAGCTCGGCGGGATCTTCCTCCGCTGCGAGCTCCAGGATGAAGACGCCCGAGAAATGCGCGGCCGCGAGCTGGCGCAACAGATCGGGCCAGGGTATCGATCCCTCCCCCGGCGGCAGATGATCGTCGCGATTGCCGCGATTGTCGCTCGCATGCACCATCCAGAGGTGCCCCGCCAGCTTGTGCGCCACGTGCCGCAGATCGCCGGAGAGGAAGGCGTGGCCGGTGTCGAGACAGACGCCGACGTTGGTCGACGCCAGGCCGCCCAGCAGCCAGAGCAGGTCGCGCACATGACCCGCGAACAGGTGCGGCAGCATGTTCTCGAGCACCAGCCCGACGCCGAGCTCGCCGGCCCGCCAGGCGATGCGGTCGAGCGCCTCGACGGCGCAGTCCATGCGGTCGAGGCGCTCGTCGCGCGGCACGCCGGTCGTCTCCGGTCCCGGATGGAGCACGAAGAAGCGCGCGCCGAGCGACGCCGCGGCCTCGGCGGCGCGGGAGATCTCGCGCACCGCGGCATCGCGCGCCCCGGCGTCGATCGCCGAGATGTCGATCCGCTCGGCGAACGGCGCGTGAAAGGAATGCACCTCCAGGCCGAGCTCGCGGATTCGTCCCGCCGCGGCGAGGCAGGCCGCAGGATCGTGATAGTCGAGATGCGACGGCGCGGAACAGACCTCGATGCGGCGAAAACCGGCGTTGCGGATCGGCTCCAGACAATCGCGCAGCGGGGAGCGCCAGAAGGCGCCCGTCGAGAGCCCCACCCGGAGTTCGTCGGCCGGCGCTTCAGCCATGGCCGCCCCCGCTCTGCGCGGCGGTGCGCAGAGCTTCGAGATTCCAGGGGCAGCCGGTGCCCGGACAGAGGCGCTTCTCCTGCGTCGAGGTGCAGTTGAAGTCGACCATCTGGTCGTTGCCGAGGGCGATCAGCCCGGCGAAGATCCGCGTGTAGACCTCGGCCCGCACCGTCGGGTCGTGGAAATGAAAGCTCGCCAGCCAGCCGTAGGGCCGCTCGTAGCGCGACCGGATCAGCCCGGCGATATGCCGCGGATGCCAGCCCTGGGCGAGCAGGACCCGCACCAGCAGCTGGATGGCCCCGGGCTGCAGCAGGAGGTCGTTCGGATGCTCGAGTATCCGCCCGACGCAGGCGGGCAGGGCTCCCACGTCGATGCGGTCATAGGTCGATGCCCAGTGCTCCGGCGGGTCGGGTTCCTGGGCCTGGAAGCGGCGGTGGAAGTCGGCCAGCTCGCTCTTCTCGTAGTCCGCGATCAACCCCTCCATGGCGAGCGAGGCGTCGGGAATCGCCGTGTGAGTGCGGTGAGCGTAAGCCGCGGCGAGATCGGGATCGCGCATCGTGCGAATGCCCTCCTCCTCGTTGCCGGGATCGGGGATGGCGACGAGCAGCGGCAGCTTCGCCGGCGGCGGCGGAATCCAGCCCTGGCATTGCGCCTTGAGGTAGGCGGTGAACGGAATGCGGACGGCCCGCTTGTGCAGTGGATCGGCGTACTCCGAGAGGTCGACGGCGACGATCTCGCGGCCATGCGCTCCGGGACCGACGACGACGGCGGTGATCTGAACTGGCACCGGAGTCCGGGCGCTCGCCGCCAGAATCCTGTGCCCGACCCACTCCATGACCCTTCCGAGTCCGTCCCAGGCCGCGCCGGCGGCCTCGCCCACGGCTTCGCCCCGCGGCGGCTGGGGCGCCGAGTAGGCGGTCCGCAACCCTTCGCCGAAATGGGCGAGACGGACGAGGGCGGCGAACGCCGCGCTCTTCCGGTTGACCTTCCAGACGAAGTGGTGCCCGCGCCCGGTGAGCAGGTGCAGCGCCGTGATGCCGAACTCCGCCAGCAGTGCTTCGATCGCCGCGACCACATCGCGTTGCACGAAGAGGCTGCGTTTGGGATACAGCAGCGGCTCCCACGGGGCGTCGAAGTGAACGTGCTCGATGTCGAGATGGGCGATCAGGGAGTCGCGGTCCCACAGCGACCGGGCCACTTCGAAGTCGTCGTGGAGCATCGCCTCGAGGTCGGTCACCGGCCGGAAATACTCCGTGCGCTCCGGTTGCGGCGAAGGCGAGGTGAGGAAGACGGTCGGCGAGGATTCGAGCTTCTTGCCGCCGAGGTACTCCAGGTGCCGGCGGAGGACCGACGGATGGTCATAGAACCGGCGCCACTCGGCGGCGAATCTTCGCGGGCTCATGCCCTCAAGGTACTGCCGGCCGCGGAGACCGGCACCACCCGCTGAGGCGGGGCGAGGGCCGGCAGGACGCTCGGCATGCCGTGTGCAGCCCTGCGCCGAATGCGCCAACCTGACCCGCACTCCGGTCCCCGCTCCCCGCATCGCTCCCCCCTGCACTGGGCGGCCGCCCTGCTTCTCCTTCAGCTGGCGAGCGGCGCGCTCTTCGCCGGCGACCTCACTCGCGCCATTCGCTTCAAGCTCTCGGCCGGCGACCTCGCGAGCGGTGAGGCCGCGCTCGAGGACTGGAAGCGGGACCACGGCGAGGACGGCGAGTATCTCGACGGCCTCGGCTGGCTCGCCCGCGGCGCGCTGTTGCTGGGCCAGGACGAGCGCGCCCTCGCCTGGGCCGGCGAGGTGCGGCGGCGGATCCCGGCCGAGACGCCGGACAACGCCAACGCGCTCGGCGCCGCCATCGAGGTCGAGGGCCGCGTGCGTCTGGCGCGCGCCGGGCGCGGCGCGGCGCTCGCCTACTTCGAGCGCGAGCTCGGACGGGCTCGTGACACGGCTCTGCGGTCGCGGATCGCGAAGAACATCGACCTCATCTCTCTCGAAGGGAGTCCGGCGCCGGAGATCGTGCCGACCGCCCATGTCGGCCCGCCGCCGCCGGCGCTCGCCGAACTGCGCGGCCGCCCGGTGCTGTTCTTCTTCTGGGCGCACTGGTGCGGCGACTGCAAGGCGCAGGGACCGGTCATCGCCCGCCTCGCCGCGAAGTACGGCCCGCGCGGCCTCGCGGTGCTCGCTCCGACGCGGCTCTACGGCACCGGCAAGGACGACGCGGAGGCGACGCCGCAAACCGAGCAGGCGCGCATCGCCGAAGTGCTCGCGGAGTCGTACCCGGGCTTCGAGGAGATTCCGGTGCCGGTGAGCGAGGCCGCGATGGTGCGCTACGGCGCCTCCGCCACGCCCACCCTCGTCCTCGTCGACCGCGCCGGCCGCGTGCGTCTCTACACCCCGACGCGGATGACCGAGGCCGAGCTCGAGCGCCGCATCGAGGAGCTGCTCGCCGAGCCGGCGAGCTAGCGGAGAACCCGCCGGGGCGGCCGAAGCATCGGGCCGCTGTCGCGTGGGATAGCGTCACGGAATGTTCCGCATCGCGGTCGTCGGCGGCGGCATCGCGGGCACCGCGGCGGCGCTGTTTCTCGCCCGCGCCGGGCATCGAGTCGTCCTCTTCGAACGCGCTCCGGCCCTCGGGCCCGTCGGGGCGGGGCTCCTCCTCCAGCCCTCGGGCCAGGAGATCCTCGACGCCCTCGGCCTCCTCGCGGCGGTCGCGACGCGCAGCGAACCGATCGCCGAGCTGCGCGCCGAGCAGGTCTCGGGTCGCAGTCTCATCCGTCTCCCCTACGCCGCAGCCGATCCGGAGTGGACCGGCTACGGCGTCGCTCGCGGCCTGCTCTTCTCCACGCTTCTCGAGGCCTGCCACGCCGCCGGAGTCGCGATCCGCCCGGGCACGCCCATCGACCGCGTGGCGTCGACGGCGAAGGCGATCGCGCTGTCGGGGGCGGGCGGCAAGGACCTCGGGGCGTTCGACTTCGCCATCGCCGCCGACGGCGCGCGCTCCGCACTGCGCGCGAGCTCGGGCCTCCGCCACCGCAGCCGCGATTACGGCTTCGGCGCGTTGTGGACGATCGGCCCCTGCACGGCCGTGCGCGGCTATCTGCAGCAGGTCGTCCGCGGCACGCGGGTGCTGGTCGGCCTGCTGCCGCTGGGCGGCGGCCGCGCGAGCTTCTTCTGGGGCGACCGGCCGGAGGGGATCGCCCAGCTTCGCCGGCAGGGCTTCGCGGCGTTCCGCGAACGGGTGCTGGCGATCGCGCCGCAGGCCGAGGAGATCTTCACCGAGTTCTCGGACTTCGACCAGGCGGCCTTCACCACCTACCTCCACGTCTCGGCGCCGCGCTGGCATACCGGCCGCCTGCTCTTCGTCGGCGACGCCGCGCACGCCATGAGCCCCCACCTCGGCCAGGGCGCCAACCTCGCCCTCGCCGACGCCGCCGCCTTCGCCCGCCACCTCGCCGGCACGAACGACTTCGCCTCCGCCGCGGACCTCTACGAGCGCGAGCGCCAGCGGCAAGTGCGTCCCTACTCCCAGCTCTCCTGGTTCCTGACGCCGTTCTTCCAGTCCGGGAGCACGATCCTCGGCTGGGGCCGCGACCTCGCCCTGCCCCTCCTCGCCGCGACCCCACCCCTCCGCCGCCTCATGGCCCGGACACTGGCGGGGAAGCTGCGGGGCCGATGAGCCCGTCGCATTGCATCGATCGCCGACTCGTCTTACACTTGACCGATCGAAGGAGCGCTCCATGTCGACGGTCACGATTTCATCCAAGTTCCAGCTGGTGATTCCCAAGGCGGTGCGGGAGGCCATGGATCTCAAGCCCGGGCAGCAGCTGCGGGTCTTCGCCTCAGGCGACCGGTTGGAGATGGTGCCGGTCAAGAAGCTGCGGTCGATGCGCGGCTTCCTGAAAGGAATCGACACCTCGGTTCCCCGGGACGAGGATCGCGTCTGAACGTCGTCGATTCGAGCGGCTGGCTGGAGTACTTCGCCGACGGCCCGAACGCGTCGTTCTTCGCGCCGGCACTCGAGGACTCCGCGCATCTGCTCGTGCCGACGATCTCGATCGCGGAGGTCTACCGTCGGGTCTGCCTGCAGCGTGGCGACGCTGCCGCCCTCGACGCCATCGCCCTCATGCAGGCAGGTGAGATGGTCGACCTCGACCTCGGCATCGCCGCCCTCGCCGGCCGCCTTGGCCTCGAGCTCCGCCTGCCGCTCGCCGACTCGATCCTCCTCGCCACCGCCCGCGCCCGCTCCGCCGCCTTCTGGACCCAGGACGCCGACTTCGCCGGCATCGCGGGCGTGAAGTACCGGGCGAAGGGATGAACCCGCTCTGGCCGAAAACCATGGCCGGACGGGGCAAGCCGACCTCTCTCTCCGTATACCCTCACAGGGACTTCGCCCGCATTCGTCGCTGGACAAGAGGGGACGTTGATTTCATCTCACGCGCCTGACCGCCCGCCGGCCACTTCTTCGAAGTCCGACCTCGCCGCGCTGGCGATTCTGACGCTCGCGGTGGCCGGTGTCCTCGGCGTTCTGCCGTCGCTCGCGACGCCTGATCTCAACTGGTGCTATCCGTACATGGCCCCGGACTCGTGGGACTGGCTGGCGAACGGCATCTTCTGGAGCGGCGCGCCGATCGCCGCGAGCTTCCGTCCTCCGGG
>CAZQTL010000146.1:0-10687 GCA_964595975.1 uncultured Thermoanaerobaculia bacterium
TCGAGAAGGCGATCGACCCGCGCTCGAAGCTGGGCGTCCTCGGCGACCGTATGCAGCAGTACACCCAGATGCAGGCGGCCGAGGCGATCGGCACCGCGGCTGCGAATCCGGGCGGCCTCGCCGGCGCCGGCGTCGGCATCGGCGCCGGCGTCGCCATGGGGCAGATGATGGGGCAGGCGATGGCCAACTCCTCCGGACCGGCTGCCCCGCCGCCGGCCGGCGGGGCGGCTCCCCCGCCGCCCGCCGCCGGGCCGCGCTGGTCGCTCACGGTGGACGGCAAGACCTACGGCCCCTACACCGACGAGGCGCTGCGCACGATGGTCGCCGCCGGCCAGGTTCTCCCCTCGACCCTCGCCTGGAGCCCGGGCGCCGCCGGCTGGGCGCCGCTCTCGAGCTACCCGGGCTTCGGCGGCAACGCCGCCGGGGCACCGCCGCCTCCGCCGCCGGCACCCAAGGGCTGACCTCCGCAGCGGTGCCGCCCTCCAACTTCCCGGATGCGCCGCAGGGCCGCGCCGCCATCGGCGCGAGCGCGCGCAAGTTTCCCTGCCCCCAGTGCGGCGCCGACGTCGTCTGGAATCCGGCGACGCGCAAGCTGCGCTGCGACTACTGCGGCTTCGAGCAGACGGTCGCCGCCGGCGCCGCCGCGGCGGAGGCCGGTCCGGCGGCGCCGCAGATCGTCGAACGCGCCCTCGCCGAAGGCCTCGCCCGCAAGGCCGATCTCGGCTGGGGAGCGGAGCGCAAGTCCGTGCGCTGCACGAAGTGCGGAGCCGTCGAAACCTTCGAGCCCGGCGTCGCCGCGAAGGCGTGCGCCTTCTGCGGCACGCCAGCGGTCGTCGAGGCGCCGGCGAACGTCGACCTCGTGCGGCCCGAAGGGGTGCTCCCTTTCTCGGTGGCGAAGAACGACGCGCTGCAGCGCTTCCGCGGCTGGCTGTCCTCGCTCTGGTTCCGGCCGAACAACCTGAAGGAGCGCGCCGCCCTGACCGGCATCCAGGGAATCTACGTCCCGTTCTGGACCTTCGACGCCGACAGCCACTCCGACTGGACCGCCGAGGCCGGCTATCGGCGCGGCAGCGGCAAGAACGCGCGCGTCGAGTGGCGGCCGGCCTCGGGCACCCTGGATCACCGCTTCGATGATCTGCCTGTTCCGGCGTCACAAGGGGTGGACGCCGCCACCGCGCGTGAGCTCGAGCCGTTTCCGACCTCCCAGCTCGTCGCCTACGACCCCTCCTATCTCTCGGGATTCCTCGCCGAGGAGTACGCCGTGGGGCTCGCGGAGGCGCAGACGATCGCCCGCCAGCGGATGGACGAAACGCTGCGCAAGGCCTGCCGCGCCGAGGTTCCCGGCGACGAGTGCCGCAACCTGCGGGTGTCGACGGTCTACTCCCACTGGCAGTACAAGAGCGGTCTGGTGCCGGTGTGGATCGCCGCCTACGTCTACCAGGGGAAGAGTTTCCGCTACGTCGTCAACGGCGCCACCGGCAAGGCGACCGGCACCGCTCCCTGGAGCTGGGTGAAGATCGGCTTCGCCGTCCTCGCGGCGCTGATCCTCCTCGGCATCATCATCAGCAACAGCTAGCTCCCGCTAGACGCTCTTGCGCAGCTCCGCCACGAGCGCCTGGAGCTGCTCGGTGGGCACCGGCCGCCGCAGTGCCGCACCCTGCGCAAGATCGCAGCGGTGGAGTCCGAGCCAGGTGAGGTCGAGCGGGTCGTCGACCTGTTCGGCGATCGCGAGCGCTTTCATCTGGCGCGCGAGGGCGATCAGCCCCGCGGCGAGCGCCCCCACCGCAGGCCGGGCCCGGGCCGTGCGCAACAGGTACGGCTCGAGCTTCCAGGCGGTCCACGAGATCTCCGTGAGCGCCTCGAGCGGGAGGTTCCCCAGGCCGACGCCCGAGAGCTCGAGTCTCACGCCCTGCCCGGTGAGCGCTTCGAACCGTGCCGACGTCGTGCCGGCGTCGCGTTCGAGCACCTTCACCGGAATCTCCAACGCCAGCCGATCCGGCGTGAACCTGAGCTCGGCGACGAGCTCGCTCACCGTGCCGACGAAACCCTCCGTGGCGAGTGCCGCCGCCGCGATCGGCACGGTCAGCCGCGGCGGGTTCGGCAGATCCCGTGTCGCCCGGGCGAAGTCGCCCAGGGCGTTGCGGATCTGCCACCGCAGGATTCCCGCCACCATGCCGGCGCGGTCCGCCGATCGCCAGAGGTCGGCGGCGCCGGCGCGCGCTCCGCCAGGCCGGCGCCAGGCGAGGCGCGCAGTGACCCCGGCCCATCGCCGCGAGCTGACCTCGAAGTACGGATCCCAGAGCAGCTCGAGCTCGTCGAGCCTCGGCGCGCTCTCGGCGGCGGCCGTCGCCGGCGGCGGCGCGAAGGACTCGCCGGGCAGCGCGTCGCCGCGCAGGCTCGCCGAGTAGATCCGGAAGGCGTCGCCGCCCGCCGCGCGGGCGGCGCGCAGAGCGACTTCGGCATTGGCGAGCAGCATCGCCCCCTGCGAGCCGTCCCAGGGAAACACGCCGACCCCGACGCTGACCGTCAGGGAGATCGCCTGGCCCTCGAAGTCGAAGCTGCGCCGGCCCTCCTCGCGAAACCGCCCGGCGAGTCGCGTGGCCTCGTCGGCGTCGTTTCCCATGCGCACGAGCAGCGCGAAGCAGTCGCCTTCGAACCGTGCCGCCAGGTCGCCACGGCGCAGCGCCTTCTGCATCCGGCGCGCGAAGCTCGCCAGCAGGATGTCGCCGAGCCGCGAGCCGTAGCGTCCGTTGACGTCGAGAAACCGGTCGATGTCGACCAGCAGCAGGGCGAAACGGGTGGACTCCGGATCGGAAGCGCCGATCAGGTCGCGCAGCATCCGTTCGAACAGCTGCCGGCCGGGGAGCTGGGTGAGCGGGTCGATCCAGCGCTCGTGGGAGTCCTCGGCGGCGGCGGACCGCATGGCATCGCGCGCTCGCGCGGCGCGCTCGACGGCGAGCGCGGCGAGCGACGTCAGCAGCTCGAGCACCTTGACACCGCGCGGGCCGGGGCGCTTGCGCTCCGGGTGGAACAGACAGACGAGCCCGGCGAAGGTCCCCGGAGCGCCGGTGTCGACGCCATGGATCGCCGCCGTCCAGCACGACTCGAGTCCGGCGATGCGAGCCGCGGCGCGCAGCGGAAAAAAGGCCGGCTCCTCGCTCATCGCTTCGCAGAAGTCGGGGGCTCCGTCCGCGAGCGGCCGGAAGACGGTGCGCGCCACGGCGGTCTCGAGACCCGCGAGCTCGGCGGTGAACTCGACCGGCAGCGCCGCCGCAGCGAGAAGGGTCAGATGCGGAGCGGCGTCATCCACGGCAAGGATCGCGCAGCCAACGCCGGAGAAACGATCGGCGGCGATGCGGCAGATCTCCGCCGCGACCTCGCGCCCGGCAACGCCCTCTCCCAGCAGCTGCAGGACCCGGCTCTGCGCCGCGAGAATCGAGTAGGACAGTCCCTGTTCGTCGAGTCCGATCGGCTGGCGCGAGAGGAAAGGCGACATGAAACTCCAGTTTATACAGAGATGGCGGCGCGGCAGGAGTCGCCGCCCGCCGGTGCCGTCAGGCGCGACGCAATCGGGCGACGGGATCTTCGACACCCAGCGCGCGCAGGTACTGGCGGTCGAAGGCGGCCAACTGGCTCTCGAGCTCGGCGTAGGGGCCAGGCTCCCAGGCGCGGGAGCTGACGCCCTTGTAGGCGTCCACGCACAGCTGCCAGTCCTGGCGGTTGGTGAGGTCCCAGAAGTCGATCGCCGGCTGCGGGTCGAAGCCGGGGGTGGCGATCGCCTCCGGGTGGAAGTACCAGTCGCAGCGGATGCGCGTGCGGTCGATGGCGAGCGGCTGGGCGCGGTGCACGAGGACGTAGTCGGGATGGAACGACAGGAAGGCGCCGGGGAAGAGCGTGTAGTAGAACACCCGGCCGCGCTCGGCGGCGGTCAGGTCGGCGAACGGCGCGGCGCACCGCCCGCCGTGCATCGTCATGCTGCCCTCGGGGTTCGACATCCACATCGGCCCGCCCAGGACCGGCCCCTCGTCGAGGTCGTTCTCGGTGTTGCGGTACGGCGTCAGCTTGTTCAGATGCGGGTGCACGTTCGGGCAGTGATAGCACTCGCTGTAGTTGTGGAAGAAGAGCTTCCAGTTCGACTCCACCTCGTAGACCGTCTGGTGCACCGACCGGAGCTCCTCGACACGCCAGTGCTCGAACTTGCCCTGCAGCGCCGGCAGTGAATCCGCGAACGGCAATGGGTCGTCGGCCAGGTTCAAGAAAAGGAAGCCGCGCCATTCGGCGAGCGCCGCCGGCTTGAGACCGTGCTTCGCCCGGTCGAAGCCCGGAACGTCCTGCATGTTCGGCGCCGCCTTGAGCGCGCCGTCGAAGCCGTAGGTCCAGGCGTGGTACGAGCACTGCAGTCCGCCCTTCATCTGGCCCTGCGCTTCGGTGCACAGTCGGGTCCCGCGATGGCGGCAGAAGTTGTGGTGAGCGTGGATCCTCCCCGCGGCGTCGCGCATCACTACGACGCTCTCGCGGTCGAGCTCGAAGACGAAGTAGCTGCCCGGCTCCGGCAGCTGCGAGACGTGCCCGGCGAGCAGCCAATGGCGGCCGAAGATCCGCTCGCGTTCCTCGGCGAAGATCTCCGGCGACGTGAAGTACTCGCCGGGCAACGTGTGCTGTCCAAAGGACGTTCGCTGCTTCATCGGAGCCTTCCTCCTCGGGCGCTGGCCGGCGGGTCACCGGGTTCGATCTTGCGGCGGCGACGATGATATTCTGACCCCACTTTTCCAGCGAATCCAAAAGACACCGATGCCGACGCCATCGCCCTTCCACGAGCGCACCGCCCCTCTCTGCCGGAGCTATGCCTGGAAGGACTGGGCGGGGTACTGCGCGGTCTGCAGTTACGACACCAGCCACGAGCGCGAGTACTTCGCCTTTCGCGAGACCGCGGGGCTGCTCGACGTCTCGCCGCTCTACAAGTACGAGGTAACGGGTCCCGACGCGAAGGCGCTGCTCGCGCGCATGATGACGCGCGACATCGGCAGTCTCAAGGTCGGCCGCGTGGCCTATTCCTGCTGGTGCGACGACGCCGGACGGGTGGTGGACGACGGCACCGTCGCGCGGCTCGACGAGGACCACTATCGAGTGACTGCCGCCGACCCTTCGCTCCACTGGCTCGAGGACTGCGGCCGCGGCATGAACGTCCGGCTCGAGGACTCGAGCCGGCGCCTCGCCGCGCTGGCCCTGCAGGGGCCGACCTCGCGCGACGTTCTGCGCGCCTGCGCGCGATTCGACAGCGGGCCCGACATGGACGCGCTCAAGTTCTTCGGCGTCAACCGGGCGACGATCGACGGCGTGCCCGTCTGGATCAGCCGCACCGGTTACACCGGCGACTTGGGGTTCGAGATCTGGATGGAGAGCGCGCGGGGCCTGGCCGTGTGGGATTCCCTCATGGCGGCGGGACAGCCTTACGGCATCGAGCCCGCCGGGCTCGACGCGCTCGACGTCACGCGCATCGAGGCCGGATTCATCCTCCTCGGTGTCGACTACTACAGCGCTCCCAAGGTCGTCCTCGAGGCCCGCAAGTCGACGCCGCTCGAGCTCGGCTTCGGCTGGATGCTCGCCGGCGGAGACCTCGCGAGCCGCGGCAGCTTCATCGGCCGCGACGCCATCCTCGCCGAGCAGCGGCGCGGCCCGGCCTGGCACCTCGTCGGGCTCGAGGTGAGCTGGGAGGCGCTCGAAGCGCTCTACGAGAGCTTCAACCTGCCACCGTCGCTGCCGGCGACCGCCCGCCGCGACGGCCTGCCGGTCTTCGCCGAAGACGGCCGCCAGATCGGCAAGGCGACCAGCCACACCTGGTCGCCGATCCTCAAGAAGTACCTGGTCATCGCCTCGGTCCATCGCGGCTACGAGGCCAAGGGCACCCGCCTGCTGCTCGAGCACACGGTCGAATTCGAGCGCCGCAAGGTCGCCGCCACCGTCGTCGCGACGCCGTTCTTCGACCCCGAAAGGAAGCGCAAGCCGTGAGTGCCGCAACCAATTCGTACGACGCCATCGTCGTCGGCGCGGGGCACAACGGCCTGATCTGCGCCGCCTACCTCGCCAAAGCCGGCCGCAAGGTCCTGGTCCTCGAGCGCCGCCATCAGGTCGGCGGCGCCACCACGACCGAGGAGATCTACCCCGGCTTCAAGTACACCTGCTGCTCGTACGTCGTCTCGCTGCTCCGGCCGTGGATCATCCGCGACCTCGACCTGCCGCGCTACGGCTACGAGATCCTGCCGCTCGACTCGACCTTCACGCCGTTCCCCGACGGCCGGTATCTCATGCGCGACGCCGATCCGGAGCGCAACCGCCGCGCCATCGCCGCCTTCTCGCCGCGCGACGCCGAGGTCTACAAGCGCTTCGGGCAGGAGATGGCCGAGCTCGGCCGCCTGGTGAAGCCGGTGATCGACGACGTCGCGCCGGACCCGGTGTCGCGCAATCCGCGCGAGCTGCTGAAGCTCGCCCGCCTGGCCAAGGGCATCCGCGGCCAGGGCGACAAGTGGCTGGTCGGCAACGCCAAGATGATGACGATGAGCGCGGTCGATTTCCTCTCCGAGTGGTTCGAGAGCGAGAACCTGATCGCGCCAATGTCGGTCTCCGGCATCATCGGCACCTTCCTCGGCGTGCGCTCGCCCGGCACCGCCTACGTCCTCCTCCACCACTACATGGGCGAGATCGACGGCTCCTATCGCGCCTGGGGCCTGCCCAAGGGCGGCACCGGCGCGATCGCCGAGGCGATCGCCGCGTCGGCGCGCGACCTCGGCGTCGAGATCCGCCTCGAGGCGCCGGTCGATCACCTGCTGCTGGAGAAGGGCGTCGCCAAGGGCGTGGTGCTCGAAAACGGCGACGAGATCCGCGCCAAGGCGGTGATCTCCGGCGTCGATCCGCATCGCACCTTCCTGAAGCTCGTCGGCGAGAAGAACCTCGATCCCGAGATCGCGCTGCAGGTGAAGCGCTTCAAGATGCGCGGCTCGTCGGGCAAGGTGAACCTCGCCCTCGACGGGCTGCCGGACTTCACCTGTCTCCCCGGCCTAGGCCCGCATCTCCGCGGCGACATCACCATCGCGCCGTCGGTCGACTACCTCGAGCGCGCCTACGACGACGCCAAGTACGGCGCCTTCTCGAAGAAGCCGTTCATGGACATCGTCATCCCCTCGCTCACCGATCCGACGGTGGCGCCGCCGGGCAAGCACACGATGTCGATCTTCGTGCAGTACGCCCCCTACAATCTGAAGGAGGGCGCCGCCGACTGGCCGAACCAGCGCGAGGCCTTCGGCGACGCGGTGATCGACACGCTGTCGGAGTACGCGCCGAACCTGAAGAACCACATCCTCCACCGCCAGGTGCTCACCCCCTGGGACCTGGAGCAGATCTACGGCCTGACCGAAGGCAACATCTTCCACGGCGAGCTGTCGCTCGAGCAGCTGGCTTTCCTCCGGCCGATGGCCGGCTGGAGCCGCTATCAAACCCCGGTGAAGAAACTCTGGATGTGCGCCTCGGGCACCCATCCCGGCGGCGGCATCATGGGCGCCCCGGGAGCGCTGTGCGCGCGCACCATGCTCGAGAAGCGGGCGGTCTGACATGGCGACCGCGACAAGCTTCGACGCCATCGTGATCGGCGCCGGCCCCAACGGCCTCGCCGCCGCCGCAAGACTCGCCAAGGCTGGGAAGAAGGTCCTGATCCTGGAGCGCGCCGGCACGCCCGGCGGCCTGTCGGCGAAGAGAGAATTCCACCCCGGCTACTCGGTCCCGGGCATCCTGCACGACGACGCCCTCACCACGAGGAGAACCGCCAGCCAGCTCGAGCTCGAGAAGCACGGGCTGAAGTTCCGCACCGCTCCCGCGACGTACATCGCCGAACAGGGCGGTCCCGGCATTCTGCTCGATGCCGACACCACCACGACGGCGAACGAGATCGCGAAGCGATCGCGCCACGACAGCGACAACTACTCCCTTTACCGGTCCTTTCTGACTCGTATTCAACCGGTCTTCGAGAGGATCCTCGAGACCGATCCCCCACCGCTGACGCCGAATGGCTGGAAGGAAGTCCTCGGCCTCGTGCGCAGAGGACTCGTAGCCCTGAAGCTCAAGCGAAAAGAGATGATCGAGCTGGCGCGCGTCGCCCCGATGTGCGTCGCCGACTTCCTGAACGAGAAGTTCGAGACCTCGCTGCTGGTCGAAGCGCTCGCCGCGCCCGCCGTCGCCTCCACCTGGAGCGGACCCTGGTCGGCCGGCAGCAACACCAACCTGCTGCTGCGCGAGTGCACCGGCGGCGAAGCGCTCGCCGGCGGACCGGCGGCGCTGGTCGCCGCGCTCGTCGCCGCGGCGAAGGCTGCGGGAGCGGAGCTGCGGACGAATGCCGAAGTCGCGCGCATCCGCCTGTCGAATCAGGGCGCGGTCGCCGGCGTGACGCTGGCTTCGGGCGAGACCATCGATGCCGCAGTGGTGCTCTCCTCCGCCGATCCGAAGAAGACGATGCTCTCTCTCGTGGCGCCCGGCTCCCTGCCGATCACCATCGAAGAGGAGTTCCGGCGCTTCCGCGCGCGCGGCAGCGCCGCCAAGGTCCACCTCGCGCTCTCCGGTCCGCTCGAGCTGCCGGCGTCCACCGGCCGCCACGAAGCGCTCCGCATCGGCGGCGGCCACATCGACGACCTCGAGCGCGCCTTCGACGCCGTCAAGTACCGCCAGTTCTCGGCGCGGCCGAATCTCGATGTGCGCGTACCCACCGTCGCCGACGCGTCGCTCGCGCCGCAGGACCATCATGTCGTCTCGATCCTCTCGAGCTATGCGCCCTACGCGCTCGAAGGTGGCTGGACCGACGAGGCACGGCAGGCGCTCGGCGAGAGCGTCGTCGCCGAGCTCGAGCGCCACGCTCCGGCGGTGCGCGAGCGCATCGTCGCGATGGAGGTGCTGTCACCCGCCGATCTCGAGCAGGAGTTCGCGCTCACCGGCGGCCAGATCCACCACGGCGAGCTCGCCCTCGACCAGCTCCTTGTGCTGCGTCCGGCGCCCTCCGCCGCGCGCTACGCCACCAGCGTCCCCGGCCTCTACCTGGGCGGCGCCGGCAGCCACCCCGGCGGCGGTGTCCGCCCGACGGCGGGCCTGCTCGCCGCAGAGGCGATCCTCCGGAAGTAGACCCTCCCGGAGCGAGGTCCTGCCCGAAGAGGCAGCGCTCCAAGGGCTGCCCCGGACCTCTCGCCTGCTAGCCTTCTCTCCTGCCGCCGCTGGCGCCGAAAGGCGCTCGACCCCAGGGAGATTCCCCATGAAGCCTTCGCCGCAAGCCGTGCTGCACGCCTTGTCCTCGACCCTGCTCTGCAGCGCGATGGCGCTCCACGCCCAGCCGGAGTTGACCCTGCTCACCGACGCGGCGTCTCCGGGCGGCGTCTCGGCGCAGGACGTGACGCCCGACGGGACGACGGTCGTCGGCACGAGCGACGGTCGCGCCTTCCGCTGGACCGAGGCCGGCGGAGTCCAGTTCCTGACCCCGGCGGACTTCCTCCACACTTTCGACGCCGCGGTCTCCGACGACGGCGGGGTGGTCGCCTCGACCCTGGAGAACCCGGGCGACAACATCGTCTCGCCGGCGACCTGGACCTCGGGCGGCGGCTGGAGCTTCCTCGGCTGCCTGCCCGGCGTCCCCCCGACTCCCGAGCAGCCGGCGCAGTGCGGCAGTGCCTACGACGTGAGCGGCGACGGCGCAGTGGTCGTCGGCCTCGCCTGGCACGGCGATACCTTTCGCGCCGAGGGCTTCCGCTGGACGGCGGGATCGGGGATGGTCGGGCTCGGTCAGCCGGCGGGATTCAGCAGCCGGGCCTCGGCGGTCTCGTCCGACGGCACGACCGCGGGCGGCTTCTACGAGGACGAGTCGACGGGACAGCGGCGTCCGGTGCGCTGGCTCGGGACCGGAGCGCCGGACCTCTTCATCGACCCGCAGTCGATCGGCGAAGTGAACGGCGTCTCTTCGACGGGCCAGTGGCTCACCGGCAGCGCCCTGCTGCTGGACGCCGGCGGACTGCCCCTGCCGCCGTGGACGATCGAGAAGGCGTTCCTCTACAGCGATGCCACCGGCTTCCAGTACGTCCTGCCGCACGTCGACTACGACCTCGGCACGGAGCAGCGGGCGGCGGGCATCGGCGTCGCCGACAACGGCATGGTCGTCGGCTGGAGCGGCGACATGGGCCCGTTCGGCCTGGTCCGCGCGGCGATCTACTGTCCCGGCACCGAGCGCATGGTGGATCTCAACCAGAAGCTGCTCGAAGACGGCGCGGTCGTCCCTGCCAACGTCTGGCTGGGGACCGCCCTCGCCGTGACGCCGGACGGCCGCACCATCGTCGGCCAGGCGATCGACTTCGGCACCTTCGCCAACGTCCCGTTCGTCGTCCGCTACGACGCCGATCCGTGCGCCCTGCCGAGCGTCGTCGAGATTCCGACGCTCGACGCGGCAGGCTTCGCGGCGCTGGCGCTGGGACTCGCCGCCGTCGCGCTCGTCGCGCTGCGCCGGCTCGCGACCAGGTAGGGAGGCGGCGCTTCACTCCGGCTCGGCTGTCGAGCCGGCAGAGAGCACCGGAGCCGCCACCAGCGCAGTCGCATCGAGAAGCAGGAGGTTGCCGCGGTCGTCGGCCAGGGCGAGCGTCGTCCCTGACGCCGCGGCGGCGCCCGCGAC
>CAZQTL010000147.1:0-10496 GCA_964595975.1 uncultured Thermoanaerobaculia bacterium
CGCGGCCTCGCGCGCCGCTTCGAGGTCGGCGTCGGCGGAGACGAGGGCGAGCGCCGCTTCGGCGGCGGTGTCCGGCGCCCCGCGGCGCGCCAGCTCTTGCGCCACGCGCAGCCGCCCCCAGCCTTTGCGCCGGGCGGTCGTCTCGACGAACGAGCGCGCCAGCGCGGCGTCGTCGAGCAGGCGCAGGCGCGCGAGCCGGTCGAGGGCTTCGGCGATCTCCGGGGTTTCGTAGCCGGCGCGGGCGAGCTTGACCTCGAGCTCGCGCCGGAAGTGCGGCCGCAGCGCCAGCAGCTGCGCGGCCTTGTCGCTGGCCGCGGGCCGATCGCTGGTCGCGGGCCGGTCCGGCGCCGGCGCATCCTCCGGCCGGGAACCCTCGCCCGCCTGCGACCGTTTCCACGCGCTCACGGGCGGAGCCGCCGTCAGCTCTTCAGCTTGCGAACGATGCGCTTGAGCGGAGATTCGCCCTCGAGGCGGCGTTCGACGTCCTCGAGGCTGGCGGGCAGGAGCAGGACATTGCGCTTCTTGAGCTCGACGAGCAGCAGCTCGATCTGGTCGGCGCGCTCTTCCGCGCCCGCGGAAAGCAGGCGCCGCAGCGTCGCCCGGCCGTCGATGCCGTCGAGGAAGGCGCGTTCGCGCAGCGGCGTCGCCTCGAGCTCCCGCGCCGGCGGCTTGCGAATCCACACCGGCACCAGCGACTCGATCGCCTCGAGCGGAAAGATCGCGCTGGCGCTGCCGACCACCACCTCGTCTTCGGCCTGCAGGCTGAGCATGAGCTCGCGCAGATCGATCTCGCGCGAAATGGCCGGACTCTCTCCGGGATTGCGCACCAGGTCGAGCGCGCCGCGGCCGATCAGCCGCGAGCAGGCGGCGAGAAAGGGAAAGTGCACGCCGCCGGTGCGAGCATAGAGGTCGGTCAGCGCCGCCTCGGGGGCAGCGCCGCCGACGATCCGCCGTTCGTAGGGAGAAAGATCGAGGTCGTCGCCGGCGGCACGCGAGCCGGGCCGCACGACGACGCTGTCGGTGGTGAGCACGCGCCGGATCCGCGCCTGCTCGTCGATCCACTGCGTCCCTTCGAGGAGGAGCTCCGTCGTCTCGAGCTCGACCTCGAGGCGCGAGACCGCGGGTTTCCCTTCCTGGAAGTAGAACAACCCCTGGCTCCAGAAGAAGAGATCCTGCACCGACTCCTGGATCGACTGCGCGAGCGTCACGCGCACCGTCGCCTCGTCGAGAAGACCCAGGTCGACGAGCGACTCTCCGAGCGGCATCCGCTTCGTGCGGCAGTGCGCCAGCGCTTTCCCCAGCTCGTCGCCGCCGAGGTGGCCGTGCGCGACGAGGTGCTGGCCGTAGTGCTCCGCCACCTGATTCGAGCGGCAATCGAGGATCTTGCCGGCGCGAAAGCCGATCCGCTTCTCGCGCTGGCTGCGGCGCACGACCAGCGTTCCGGTCACCCGCTCGGTCAGCGCCCACTGCAGGAGATTCGAGGCGGGAAAGGCGGACAGGCGGCCGGTGAACTCCATGCGCGGATCCTAGTTCAACCGCGACCGGCCGCCGACTCCGAGCTGCGGGCCGGGCTCAGCGCTTCGGACCCTCGATGCGCTCGATCTCGAAGGCCGACTCCTCCGTCGGGCTGAACGAGCCCGGAGCGTCGAGAGAGGATTCCATCTGTTCGCGCGAGGCGTCGGCGGTGAACTGGACGCCCTGGATCTTGAGCTTGAACTCGTCGGGATTCGACGCCCGGCGGATCGCCTCCTCGAGCGTGATGAGACCCGCCTTGTAGAGCTGGAACAGCGACTGATCGAACGTCTGCATCCCGTACTGGCTGGTGCCGAGGGCGATCTGCTCGCGGATGTACTTGGTCTTCTCCTTGTTCTCGATGCAGTCCCGGATGTAGGGCGTGACGATCATGACCTCGGCCGCCGGCACCCGGCCGCTGCCGTCGGCGCGCGGCAGCAGGCGCAGCGAGATGACCGCCTTGAGCACCTGGCCGAGCTGGATGCGGATCTGCTTCTGGTGGTGAGGCGGAAAGACGGCGATGATGCGGTTGATGGTCTCGGTCGCATCCAGCGTGTGCAGGGTCGAGAAGACGAGATGGCCGGTCTCCGCGGCGAGCAGCGCCGTTTCGATGGTCTCGTAGTCGCGCATCTCGCCGACCAGGATGACGTCCGGATCCTGGCGCATCGCCGAGCGCAGCGCGCCGGAGAAGGTGCGCGTGTCGACGTCGATCTCGCGCTGGTTGACGATCGACTTCTTGTCGCGGTGCAGGAATTCGACCGGATCCTCGATCGTGACGATGTGCTCGCTGCGGCCGGAGTTGATGAAGTCGATCATCGACGCGAGCGAGGTCGACTTGCCGGAGCCCGTGGTGCCGGTGCACAGCACGAGCCCGCGGCTCTCCTCGCAGATGCGCTCCAGAACGGGCGGCAGGGTGAGCTCGCGGATCGTCAGGATGCGGCCGGGAATGACGCGCAGCACTAGGCCGACCGTTCCGCGCTGCTGGAAGATGTTGCAGCGGAAGCGGCCCAGGCCCGGGACGGAGTAGGCGATGTCGATCTCGAACTCGTCCTTGAAGCGCTGCTTCTGCCGCGCGTTCATCATCGAGAAGGCCATCGCGATCGTGTCTTCCTGCATCAGCCGCTTGACCTCGGGCAGAGGCAGGAGAGTTCCGTCGACGCGCAGCACCGGATGGCTGCCGACCTTGAGGTGCAGGTCCGAAGCCTTCCGTTCCACCGCGATCTTGAGCAGATCGTTGACGTTCATTCGCTACCTCCGTCCGCTGCGACCTTCAGGAGACCTGCGCCACCGCGGCCGGCACGGGAGTGAGCCAACCGAAGCGGTCGGCGACCTCACCGCGGGTGAGCGCGAGATATTCCTGCATCAGCCGCCGGGTGATCGGACCCGGCTTGCCTTCGCCCACCGGAATCCGGTCCACGCTGCGGATCGGCGTGACCTCCACCGCGGTGCCGGTGAAGAAGGCCTCGTCGCAGGTGTAGAGAAAGCCGCGCGGGATGCTCTCCCGGCGCGTCGGAATGCCCATCTCCTCGGCCAGCCGGAGAATCGAGTTGCGCGTGATGCCGGGAAGAATCGACGACGAGACTGCGGGCGTCAACAGCTGCCCCTCGTGAACCAGGAAGACGTTCTCGCCCGAGCCCTCGGAGACGTAGCCCTGGTCGTCGAGGGCGATGCCCTCGGCGAAGCCGTTGGTCACCGCCTCCATCTTCACCAGCTGCGAGTTGAGATAGTTGGCCGTCGCCTTGGCGATCGCCGGCGAGCTCCCGGCCCCTACCCGGCGCCAGGTCGACACGCAGGCGTCCACACCCTGCTCCAGGGCGTCGTTGCCGAGGTAGCGGCCCCAGGACCAGACGGCGATGGCGACGTCCACCGGCGACTTCAGCGGATTGATGCCGGCGGTGCCGAAACCGCGATAGACGATCGGCCGGATGTAGCACTCCTCCAGCCCGTTGCTGCGGATGGCGTCGAAGACGGCCTGGGTCATCTCCTCGCGCGAGAACGGAATCTGCATGCGGTAGACCTTGCACGAGTTCTCGAGCCGCTTGAGGTGCTCCTGCAGCCGGAAGACGGCGGGTCCGGTGGGCGTCCGGTAGCAGCGGATGCCTTCGAAGAGCCCGGAGCCGTAGTGCATGGCGTGCGCCATGACGTGCACCGTCGCCTTCTCGAACTCGACCAGCCGGCCGTTCATCCAGACGTAGCGGATTCCCGCGAATGGGCTTTCCGACAAAGCGACCTCCTTCATGAAATCGCCGCCATGGTAACCCCCGGTCCGGGGGGTGTCAACGCGAAAGGCCACCGCCGCAGAGCACGCACCCCGCCGCGACGACGGCCGCGGTCTCGACCCGGAGCACCGTCGGCCCGAGCGACCAGGACGGGGTCGAGAGCTCCCGGAAGCGGTCGCGCTCCGCCGGGCTCCAGCCGCCCTCGGGACCGACGAAGAGGCCGCATCGCTTGCCCGCCGGGATCGCCGGGCGCGCCCCTGGCCCCGCGGCATCGAGGACGGCCGTCGTCACGCCGTCCGCCGTCGCGCGCGCCAGCTCTTCGCCCACGCCGCCGGCTAGAGCGAGCCCGGGCACCGCCGAGCGTCCGGCCTGCTCGACCGCCGAGATCGCGATGCGCTGCAGCCGCGCGAGCTGGGACCGCTCGACCGACCTGGCCTCGCGATCGCACGCGATGAAGTGGACAGCGGCCACGCCGAGCTCGGTCGCCTTCTCCACCAGCCAGGCGAGACGCTCCGGCTTCGCCGCCGCGACGAAGAGCTCGACAGCAAGAGCCGGCTCGTTCGCCGGCGCCGGCTCGCCGAGCGCCAGACGCGCGGCGCGCTTGTCGATGCCGACGATCTCCGCCCAGCGCGCGTGTCCTGCGCCGTCGATCACCCGCAAGCGCTCACCGGTCTGCAGCCGCTTCACCTTGAATAGGTGGTGATGCGCTTCGCCTTCGACGAGGGCGGTCGCGGCGGAAAAAAAGACCGGTAAATGGAGGGTGGTGGTCATTCAGCCTCGATGGCGAGTTCCGGCCGTTTCGTGAACCGCAGGCCGACCCATTCGCCGGCACGGATTTCGCCGGCAGCCTCGCATCCCAGGCTCTCGATCGCTCTGGTTACCGCCGCGGCCTCGGTCGCGAGGACGCCGGAGACGAGCAGGTCGCCGGCGGGGGCGAGTTGATCGATCACCTGGCCGAGCTCGGCGGCGATCTCGTGCGGCAGGACGTTCAGCACGACGACCTCGAAACGCGCGGCGTCGCTCGCGGGGGCGACCAGCGCGGCCACCGTGCCGGTGTAGAAGGCCGGCGCGAGGCGGTTGTGGCGGGCGTACTGCCCGGCGAGCAGTCCCGCAGCCGGGTCGAAGTCGAAGCCGACCGCCGCACGCGCGCCGAGGAGGAGCGCCGCCATGGCGAGGATGCCGGAGCCGCAGCCCACGTCCAGCACCCGATTGCCGGCGAGCGGCGTCGCCTCGAGCAGCTCGTAGGCAAGCCGCGTCGACTCGTGACTGCCGACGCCGAATGCGGTCCGTGCCGGGATCGCCAGCACGAAGCGCTCCGCGCTTGCGCCTTCGGCGCCCGAACCGCCGCACAGCGTCGGCGGCAAGTCCACCACCGAGGAATCCCATTCTCGCGGGTCGACGACGAGGCGGGCGCCCAGAGGGATCGGTTCCGCCGCCTCGCGCCACGCAGCGAGCCAATCCCTGTCTTCGACGGGGCCGAAGTCGCCGACATCGCAGCCCGGCACCAGCGCCGCGAGATCTTCAAGCTCTCCCTCTACTGGAAGCTCTTCTGCTTCGAAGGTCGCGACCAGAACGGACTCGCCTGCTTCGCCGGCCTGAAACTCGATCCCTGCGGTTCCCCTCTCCCACAGCCAGGCCGAAACGATCTCCTCGAGATCCGGGGGTTCGCTGGGAATGCGGATGCGCAGCCGGTGATACCGGCCGCTCATCCGCCGAACAGGTCGCGGACGCGATGGAGGACGCCGCGTTCTTCCTTGACCGGCCGCCCCTCGAGCTCGGCCAGCTTGCGCAGCAGCTCGCGCTGCTCGTCGCTGAGGTCCCCGGGCGCCGGCACACGGATCCTCGCCAGCGCGATGTGGTCGCCGCGGCCGGAGCCGCCGAGCCGGTCCACGCCCTTGCCCTTGAGGCGAAACTGCTCGCCCTGATGGGTGCCCGGAGGGATCGCGAGGTCCTCCTTGCCGTGCAGGGTCTCGACCTCGATCTCGGCGCCGAGCACCGCCTGGGCGTAGCCGATCTCGACCTCGGAGAGCACGTTGAAGCCGTCGCGCTCGAAACGGTCGTGCGGCGCCACCGAGAGCACGACGTAGAGGTCGCCGCGCGTCCCGCCGCGGCGGCCATGCTCGCCTTCCCCCACCAGCCGCAGGCGCGCGCCATTGTCGACGCCGCGCGGGATCTTCACTTCCAGCGTGCGCAGCATCTCCACCCGCCCCTCGCCGCGACACTCCTTGCACGGGTCGGTGATCGTCACCCCTTCGCCGCCGCAGCGCGGGCAGGTCCGCGCCAGGGTGAAGAAGCCCTGGGAGTAGTGCACCTGACCGCGGCCGCCGCAGCCGGCGCAACGCACCGGCGACGTGCCGGCGGCTGCGCCGCTGCCCCCGCAGGTGTCGCAGCCCTCGAGGCGCGGCACCTTGAGACTCTTCGTGACGCCGAACGCCGCCTCCTCGAAGGAGATCTCGAGGTCGTAGCGGAGATCGGCGCCGGGGGTGGCCTGACTCCGGCCGCCGCGCCCGCCGCGGCCGCCGCCGGCGAATCCGAACAGGTCGCCGAGGATGTCGGAGAAGTCGGAGAAGGTCGAGGGATCGAAGCCGCCTTCGAACGACGGTGCCCCCTGGCGGCCGAAGCGGTCGTAGCGCTGCCGCTTCTCGGGATCCGAGAGCACGGCGTAGGCCTCCGCCGCCTGCTTGAACAGCTCCTCCGCCCCCTTGTCGCCCGGATTCTTGTCCGGGTGATGCAGCAGGGCGAGCTTGCGGTAGGCGGCCTTGATCTCCTTGTCGGAGGCGGTCCGTTCGACGCCGAGGATCTCGTAGTAGTCGCGCTGGGCGCGTTCAGCCGTCGCCATGCGTCAGCCCTTCGCTCCGGCGCCGCCGGCCTCGCCGACGCGGCTCATCATCAACTCGGAGAGCGCGCGCGACGTCGAATTGAGGTCGAAGAGCGCCGTCTCGAGGTCGGCGCGAACGTCGCTGGTGAGCGCCATGCGGGCCCGCAGCAGCGTCTCGGAGCTGCGCTTGCGGTCCTTCTCCGGCAGGCCTTCGCTGAACTGGGAGAGCACCTTCTCGTTGGTGTAGATGAGCCCCTCGATCCGGTTCTTGAGCCGGCGCAGCTCGCGCTTCTGGGCGTCCGCCTGCGCGAACTGGTCGGCTTCGGTCACCAGCCGGTCGATCTCGTCCTTCGACAGACCGCCGGCCGGGTTGATCTGGATGGTCTGCGACTGGTTGGTCGCCACGTCGCGCGCCGACACGCTGACGATGCCGTTCGAGTCGATGGCGAACGTGACTTCGATCTGCGGCACGCCGCGCGGCGCCGGCGGGATACCGACCAGCTCGAAGCGGCCGAGCGACCGGTTCTCGTTGGCGATCTCGCGTTCGCCCTGCAGGACGTGGACCTCGACGGTGTCCTGGTTGTCGACGACGGTGGTGAAGATCTGCGCGTTCTTGGTCGGGATCGTGGCGTTGCGCTCGATCAGGCGGACGAACAGGCCGCCGTGCGTCTCGATGCCGAGCGAGAGCGGCGTGACATCGAGGAGAACCAGATCCTTGATGTCGCCACGGATGATGCCGCCCTGGATCGCCGCGCCGATGGCCACCACCTCGTCGGGATTGATGTCGCGGTTCGGCGGGCGGCGGAAGATCCGCTCGACGGTCTGCGCGACGAGCGGCGTGCGCGTCTGCCCGCCCACCAGCAGGACCTCGTCGATCTCCTCGGCAGCGAGCCCGGCCTGCTCGATGGCGTCGCGGCAGGGTCCTTCGGTGCGCGCCACCAACTCGGCCACGAGGGCCTCGAAGGCGGGGCGGGTGAGGACCCGGGAGAGATGCCGCGGCCCGTTCTCGTCGGCCGAGATGAAAGGCAGGTTGATCGTCGCCTCCTCCACCGTCGAGAGCTCGCACTTGGCGCGCTCGGCGGCCTCCTTGAGCCGCTGCAGGGCCATGCGATCGCCGCGCAGGTCGATGCCCGTCTCGCCGCGGAACTCGTGGATCAGCCAGTCGATGATGCGCTGGTCGAAGTCCTCGCCGCCCAGATAGGTGTCGCCGGAGGTCGAGCGCACCTCGAAGATGCCCTCCGAGAGCTCGAGGATCGAGATGTCGAAGGTGCCGCCGCCCAGGTCGTAGACGGCGATCTTGCGGTTGGTGGTGCCGCGGTCGAGGCCGTAGGCGAGCGCCGCGGCGGTCGGCTCGTTGAGGATACGCAGCACCTCGAGGCCGGCGATGCGGCCGGCGTCCTTGGTCGCCTGGCGCTGGGAATCGTCGAAGTAGGCCGGCACGGTGATGATCGCCTCGCGCACCGGCTCACCCAGGGCCTCCTCGGCGAAGGCCTTGAGCTCACGCAGGACGAAGGCGGAGATCTCTTCCGGGCTGTGCTGGCGATCGCGGATCTGGATCTTCACGTCGCCGTTGGCCGCCTCGACCAGGGCATAGGGCAGCAGGTCGCGGGCGCGCTGGACGTTGGCGTCGCTGTACTTGCGGCCGATCAGGCGCTTGACCGCGAAAACCGTCTGCTGCGGGTTGGTGATCGCCTGCCGCTTGGCGATCTGTCCGACGAGGCGGTCGCCGTCCGGCGTGAACGCGACGATCGACGGCGTCGTGCGGCTGCCGTCGCGGTTCGCCAGCACCCGCGGAGAGAACGCCTCGACCACCGCGACGCAACTGTTCGTCGTGCCGAGATCGATACCGATGATCTTCCCCACGTTGTCCCCTTTTCGCCTGCGAGCCCGCTACTCCGCCGGATCCGGCGTGGAATCGCCGTGAGCCGCCTCGCGCGGAACGGCAACCTTGACCAGCGACGGCCGCAGGAGGCGGTCGTTCAAACGGTAGCCGCGCTGCAGCTCGGCCGCCACGGTCGGCGCGAGCACGCCGTCGCTCTCTTCCTGAAAGACCGCTTCGTGGAGCGACGGGTCGAAGCGTTCGCCCAGCGCCGCGATCGGCACCAGACCGTACCGCTTCAGCAGCTCGTGGAACTGGCGGACGATCATCTCGACCCCCTTGCGCAGGTCGCTGGCGTCGCCCGGGGCTCCAGCAGCCCCCTGGACGGAGAGCGCGCGCTCCAGGTTGTCGACCACCGGCAGGAGCTCGCGCAGCACGTCGGCGAGCGCGTAGCGCTCGATCTCGGCGCGCTCGCGCTCGGTGCGCTTGCGGTAGTTGTCGAAGTCGGCCCGCAGCCTGAGCATTCGCTCGCGCTCGGCGGCGAGCTGCGATTCGAGCCGCCGGACGTCGACGCTCTGAACCTGCGGGTCGCCCGCGGGCCCTGCGCCACCGCCATCCCCCTCGTCACCGAGAGAGAGGATCTCCACCACCGTGTCTTCGTATCCCTCCGGCGCGGAATCCTGCCCCGCGCCGCCGGGCTTGGAATCGTCGAGCTCGCTCATGACAGCTCCAGATGCACTATCGGCTGGCGCTCGACTCGAGCGCCCGCGACAGGGATTCTCCCAGATAGTCGACCAGGGGAATGATGCGTTCGTAGGCCATGCGGGACGGGCCGAAGATTCCCAGGGTTCCCTGGGCGCCCTCTCCGGCGCCGAACGGCCGTGCCACCAGGCTGAAACCCAGGTCCGAGGTCACCGAGCTGTCTTCGCCGATGACGACCCGCACGCCGCCGCCGTCCATGCACTGGTTGAGGAGGCTCACCAGCCGCTGGCGGTCGGCGAACATGTCGAGCAGAAGGCGAACGCGCGAGAGATTCTCGAGCTCCGGCCGCGCCAGCAGCTGCGCCGTACCTTCGACGAGCACTTCCGGCCCCTGGGTCGACTCGAGCGAGCGCTGGGCGAGCGAGATGGCGCGCCCGAGCAACTCGTCCATCTGCGTGCGCTCGTCGGTCATCGCCGCGAGCAGGCGCTCGCGGATCGTGCGCAGGGTCTTGCCGCGGAAATTCTCGGTCAGATAGTTGGAGATCCGGATGAGCTCCTCGCGCGACAGCTCCTCCTCGACCTCGAGCAGCTTGTTCTCCACGAAGCCGGCCTCCGAGACGACGACGCAGAGCACCCGCCGGCCGGAGAGCGGGACGAAGTCGACGGTGCGCAGAACCGTATCGCCGATCGCCGGCGTGACCAGGATGCCGATCTGTCCCGAGAGCCGCGACAGCAGCTGCGAGGTCAGGGCGACCAGCCGCCCCGGCGCCGACTCGCCGCCCCGGAGATCGCCGTCGATGCGGCGGCGGTCGTCCTCCGACAGACTGCCCTTCTCCATCAGCGACTCGATGTAGAGGTGGTAGCCGGCGCTGCTCGGCACGCGGCCGGCCGAGGTGTGCGGCTGCTCGAGATAGCCCCACTCTTCGAGATCGGCCATGACGTTGCGGATCGTCGCCGCCGAGACGCCGTGCTGCGCGTGTTTCGCCACGGAGCGCGAGCTGACGGGCTCGCCGACGAGAATGAACGTCTGCACCACGTCGCGCAGGATCTCGCGATCGCGAGGAGTCAGTTCGACGGCTGGGCGGATGGGGCGCATGTCTTTTTTGGACAGTACTGCCGGAGCCCTGCCGTGTGCAGCGCGTTGCGTAAGCCTCCGGACCCGCGTATTTTACCCTAGTGAGCCCCCTGCCGACCGGAACTTCGCGCGCCGCGACGCGCCCGGAGTCGCCGCTGTCCGGACTGCGCTTCAGTGTCGTCGGCGCTGGAGCGGTCGGGCAGAGCCTCGCCTCCTGGCTCGTCGCCTGCGGCGCGACCCTGCGCCAGGTCGGCGGGCGGCCCGGCTCCGTCCGCACCGCGGGCTTCGCCGGGATGGCCGGCCTGCCGGCGAGCGACGTGCGGGAGCTCACGTCCGGCGGCGAGGACCTGCT
>CAZQTL010000148.1:0-9079 GCA_964595975.1 uncultured Thermoanaerobaculia bacterium
ACCTTCCACAGCCGCCAGTGATCGGCCGCGGCGAGCAGGGCGGCGACCGCCGGACCCTGCAGGACGCCGTCGCGCACCAGGCGCGAATCGCCGAGCAGCCGCGCATACCAGGCGGCGTTCTGATAGTACGAATCCGGGCCGACGAAGCCCTGCTTGGTGCGCTGCAGGATCGCCTCGGGGAGCTTGCCGGCGAGGTTCGCGCGCAGCAGCGGCTTCTGCTCCCCGGGCCGGAAATAGACCTCCGGGTCGAAGCCGAAGACCAGCTCGACCAGCTCGGGATCGAGGAACGGCACCCGCACCTCGAGCGAGTTCGCCATGCTGGCGCGATCGACCTTGGTGAGCACCTGCTCGCCCATGAAGGCGCGCAGGTCGAGCCACTGCAGGCGCTGGAGCGGCGCGAGCTCGGGCCGCACGAGGCGGCGGTAGAACCACCATGGGTCGTCCGGCAGGTGGGTGTGGAGATCCGGGTGCAGGAGACCGGCGAGCCGCTCGCGGTCGAAGCTCCCCATCGCCATCGCGCCGGCGTAGAACTCCACGAGGTCGTCGGCGGCGGGATTGCCGGCGGCGCGGGCCGTCATGTAGTCGCGCTGCCAGGTGTAGCCGCAGAAGATCTCGTCGGCCCCTTCGCCCGACAGCACCGCCTTGACCCGGCGCGCGGCGAGATGCGAGACCGCGAACGTGGGCACGGTCGAGATGTCGCCGAGCGGCTCGTCGTAGGTCCACGCCAGACGGTGGGCGAGCTCCAGGCTTTCGGGGCCGAGCACGCGCGTGTGGTGGTCGAGACCGAACTGGCGCGCCACCTCCTCGGCGTAGCGATGCTCGCTCTGCGCCCACTCCTCGAAGCCGACGGCGAACGTCTCGGCGCGGTAACCGATGCGGTCGAGATAGAGCACCAGCGCCGAGGAGTCGTAGCCGCCGGAGAGGAACGAGCCGAGGGCGACGTCGCTCTCGAGATGCCGGCGCACCGCGCGTTCGAGGTGGCTGTCCACCGCGGCGACAGCCTCGTCGAACGGCATCTTCCGGTCGCCCGGCGGCAGGGTCCAATACTCGCCGACGGTCACCGCGCCGTCGCGGCCGAGCCGCAGCCAGCAGGCCGGCGGCAGTTTCGCGAGGCCCTTCCAGATGCACTTCGGGCTCGGCACGTAGCGGTAGACGAGGTAGTCGCAGACCGCCGACCAGTCCACTTCGTGCGGCACCGCCGGGTGGGCGAGGAGGGCCTTCGCTTCGGAGGCGAAGAGCAGCCGGTCTGCGTTCGCGAAGTAGTAGAGCGGCTTGATCCCGAAGCGGTCGCGGGCGAGGAAGAGCTCCTGCGCGCGCTCGTCCCAGAGGCCGAAGGCGAACATCCCCTGCAGGCGCTGGAGGACTTGGGCCCCCCACTCCTCGTAGCCGTGCAGCACGACCTCGGCATCGCAGGTCGAGCGGAAGCGGTGGCCGCGGGCGAGGAGCTCCGCCCGCAGCTCGCGATGGTTGTAGATCTCGCCGTTGAGGGTGAGCCAGTGGCGCTCGTCCTCGGACGGCATCGGCTGGCGTCCGGCGGCGGAGAGGTCGAGGAACGACAGCCGGCGATGTCCGAGGCCCGCGCGGCCGTCCGCCGCCAGCCAGAGACCGGCGTCGTCCGGACCGCGATGCGCGAGCGTGTCGCGCATCGCGGCGAGGTCGCCGGGATCGACGACTCCCCGGCGCTCGATCTGTCCGACGATGCCGCACACGGGAGCTGGTCTCGATCCGTGTGCGGGTCAGAAATCGGCTGCGTGGACGAAGTTCTGGCGCAGCACCGAGAGGTTCCCGGGGATCTTGGCGAGGCCCTTGGGGAAGAGGGCGAAGTGCAGCGGCAGGAGCGGCCAGAGCTCGCCGTAACGCGCCACCGCGATGGCGAGCAGTGTGGGCGGCAGCCACTCCTCGTAGAAGTCGTTGAGGAAGTAGAGGAACTTGAAGCGCAGCTGGCGCGGCGGCAGATAGGGAAATTTCCACGCCGAGAACATCAGCGCGGTGAAGACCAGGAAGCCGACGAAGCCGACCCAGACCGGTGCCGCCGGAGCCAGGAGCACCAGGACGGAGACCAGCGCTCCGAGCTCGAGCGGCAGGAGGAGGCGGTTGATGAGATTCAACGCGCGCACCGGCCCCGCGGCGAGCACGAAGGTTCGAATCCCCGCCCGACGGTCGTTCTCCCGGTCGCCGAGCTGATGCAGCAGGATGTTGCGCAGGCCCTTCGCGGCGAGCAGCAGCGCGCCGAGGACGGCGAGCGGCAGGGCGGCGGGCAGGTTGGCCGCCGTTCTCCCGGCGAGCCCGGGAAAGAAGGTGGCGACCGTGATCGCCACCGGCAGCAGATGCCCGTACAAGGTGTCGGCGACGGCGCCGGCGAAGCCGCGCTCCTTGAGGCGGAAGGGGCGAGCCGAGTACAGCGTCAGCAGGGCGACCTGCAGTCCGAGCAGGGCGAGATTGAGCGGATGGCGCGGCAGCAGGATCCACGGCGACAGACCGAGCGCCAGCAGGCCGAACAGGATGGCGGCGCGCGCTGGCCGGCCCTGGGCGGCGGCGGAGTTCGCCTTGCCGGCGGCGCGATCGGCGGCGAGGTCGCAGACATCGTTGAGGTAGTAACCGAATCCCGCGATGCCGACGACGCTTCCCAGAAACGGCAACAACATCGCGACCAGCGCTCCGGGAGCGAGCGCGCCCAGGGCGACGGCGAGGTAGGCGGCGGCGAGGACCGGCGGCACGATGTGCTGCCACCAGACGGAGAAGCGGAGGAGCCCCGGGTCAGGCATTGCGAGCCGCGAGTCTACGCGGTTTCGGAGCGGCCGGAGGCCGCTCCCGGCGGCATGGGTCTGCGCGCCTTGAGCTCGAGCCAGTCGAGAAAAGTGACCGGCGGGCCTTCGTAGATGTCGATGGCGTTCGCCGCCACGAAGGCGTTGCCGAGATCGTGCTGGGTCGGAATCGGCGGCTCGCGCAGCCACTCGAGCTCGAAGCCCGCCCCGGCGAGCGCGGCGAGGAACTCGCCCTGCGCCTTGACGTTCAGACAGAAGTATCGGTTGACGTTGGCGACCACCCGGCGCACGCGGGCGCGCTCGCCGCGATCCGGAATGCGGTCGCGCTGGAAGAGGTCCTTGACGTAGAGCACGCCTCCGGGCCGGAGCATCCGGTGCGCCGAGGCGAGGGCGAGATGCGGGTGGTCCGAGTGCACGAGCGATTCGAGGAAGAGGACGGCGTCGAACGTGCCCGCCGCGAAGTGGTTCTCGAGGCGATGGAAGTCGCCCAGGGTGACGGTCACGCGGTCGGCGAGGCCGGCGGCCTCGACGCGCGCCTGCGCTTCGGCGGCCTGTACCCCGGAGATGTTGACGGCGTCGACGTGCACGTCGCGGTGGCGGGCGAGCCAGAGGGCCGGCCCGGCGATGCCGCAGCCGGCGTCGAGGACACGTCTGCCGGGGACGAGCTCGGCCTGGTCGGCGATGTGATGGAAGAGCTCCCCCAGGTCGGCCGTGCGCTGCGACTGGAAGGTGTCGCCGAAGGCCGCCATGTAGCGCTCGTGCCACTCGTCGTAGTAGCGCGCCACGCGCCGCGAGCTGAGCTCGGCGGGAGGGAGCCAGCGGCGCACGAAACCGGGGAGCAGGGAGATCATCGGGCGCAGACTAGAATGCCGGCAGTGAAAGCCGGAGAGTCGTGAGCGCGCCCGTGCTGATCGCCGTCGAGGCGGTCTCGAAGAAGTACTGTCGCGACCTCGAGAAATCGCTGCGTTATGGACTGCATGACATCGGGCGCGCGCTCGTCGGGAGAGGCGCCGATCCCGGGTCCCTGCGCGATGGCGAATTCTGGGCGCTGTCGCAGGTCTCCCTCGAGCTCGGCGCCGGCGAATGCCTCGGCGTCATCGGCCCCAACGGCGCCGGCAAGAGCACGCTGCTCAAGCTGATCCAGGGGCGGCTCCACCCCGACCGCGGACGCATCGTGGTGCGCGGCAAGCTGGCGGCGATCTCGGAGCTTGGCATCGGATTCAACCCCATCCTCTCAGGTCGCGAGAACATCTTCCACAACGCCGCCCTGCTCGGCCTGTCGCGGGACGATACGCGGGGCCTCCTCGGGCAGATCATCGAGTTCTCGGAGCTCGAGGAGTTCATCGACGCGCCGGTCTTCACCTACAGCTCCGGCATGCGGGCCCGCCTCGGCTATGCGGTGGCCGCCCACCTCGACCCCGATGCCCTGCTGATCGACGAGGTGCTGACGGTCGGCGATATCGCCTTCCGCCGCAAGTGCGTGCAGCACATGCAGCGCTTCCTCGCTCGCGGCAGGTCGGTGCTGCTGGTCTCGCACGAGATGTACAGCGTGCAGACGCTGTGCACCCGGGCGGTCTATCTCGAGCACGGCGAGGTGGTCTTCAACGGCCCCAGCACCGAGGCGGTGAATCTCTACCTCAAGGCCCGCCGCGGCCTGGCCCGCCGCTCCGTGGTGGTGACGGCGGAGGGAGAGCCGGGCACAACCGCCGCCGGAGCGGACGCCGGGCCCGCCGCCGGGCCGGCGACCGCGCCGAGGGAGCCGAGCGCCAGCGAGCCGGTGGTCGTCACCGGGGTGGCGATCGAAGCGGCCGAGCCGGGGGGGACCGGCGAGCTGCGCAGCGGCTGCCGGACTCGCGTGATCGTGCGCTATCGCTCCCTCGAGAATCGGCAGCGACTGTTCTGGGCCTTCCGCATCGCCACCGCCGACCTCCTGGTGCAGGTCACCTCCGGCATCCTGACTGCCGACGCCTTTCCCGGCAACTGCCTCGAGGCCGGCGAGGGGACGCTATCGTGCATCATTCCGCGCCTGACCCTTACCGCCGGCACCTATGCCATGCGCGTCGTCCTCGCCGAAGCCGACGGAACGCTGCTCGTGATGTTCGGTTTCGAAGACGCGCCGCTCTACTTCCACGTCGCCTCCGGCGCGAGCGCCGTCGACAACATGCACGAGCTGTCCGGCGACCTCGTCACCCTGGCGGTCGAAGCCGAGAGCTGAGATGCGCGCCGCGAGATCTCCAGGGCGCGCATTGCGGAGGGCGGCGGTGCTCTTCGCCTGGGGGTGGGCTCTGGCCCTGGCGGCTTCTGCCGCGCGCCTGCCGCTCAAGGTCTACGACTCGTCGCAGGGTCTGGCCGGCGACGCCGTGCGCGCTCTCTTCCGCGACTCGCGCGGCTTCCTCTGGATCGGCACCAGCTCCGGCCTGTCGCGCTTCGACGGTCAGCGGTTCCGCAACTACGACACCGGCGACGGGCTGCCGAGTCCACGGGTGACCGACGTCGCCGAGTCCCTGGACGGCACGATCTGGGTGACCACCGAGCTCGGCCTCGCGCGGCTCGACCCGCAGGCCGACGCCAGCTCCGGACCGTTCGTCGTCGAGCCCTTGCCGCTGCCGCGTCCGGCGGTCAACTGCGTCGTCGTGGATCGCGACGGCCTCGTCTGGGTGGGCGGCGTGCGTCCCGTCCGGCTCGACCCGCGGGCGACCGGAGCGGAGCGCAGTCGCCTCGTGGAGATCCCGGGGCCGAATACCGACGTGCAGGACTTCGCCCTCGGTGCGGACGGCGATCTCTGGATCGCCACCGGACAGGGACTCGTCCTGCTGCGCCGCGACGGCAGCGCGCGCCTCTTCGAGCTCGGACCGCCGAACGCCGGCGCCGCGGCGGTAGCGGTAGACGGCGCGGGCCGCCTCTGGGTGGGCGGACCGGGCGGCGTCTATGCGCTCGTCGAGCGCACGCTGCTCGACGAGCGCATGGACGGAGCCGCGCTCGCAGAGCGCCCGACGCTGCACGCCCGCGGGCGACCCCCGGCGCGCCCCGGAGAGCTCCCCGAAAGGCCGGGGGAGATTCTCTTCTACACCGCGGCCGACGGACTCGCCGGCGATTTCGTCTATTCGATCGAAGCCTCCGGCGACGGGGAGCGCGCGGTCTGGATTGCCAGCCGCGCGGGAGCGACCGGCTTCGTCGACGGTACCTTGCGCACGATCTCCGCCGCCCAGGGACTGCCCGAGCCCGCCCAGATGGTGGCGCTCGAAGATCGCGACGGCGCCGTCTGGTTCGGTTCGGAGAGCTGCGGCCTGACGCGCCTCCTGCCCGCCGGTTTCGTCTCTTACGGACTCGCCGACGGGCTCGCCGAGGAGCGGGCCGCCGCGCTCTTCGACGGTCCCGACGGCGCGCTCGATGTCGTCACGATGAGCCGGAACCTGCACCGTTTCGACGGCACCCGCTTCGACCTGCTGACGCCGCGGATGCTCTTTCCGCGCCATCTGAGCGGCTGGGGCTGGAATCAGTTCGTCGCCGCCGACCGCCGGGGAGCCATCTGGTATCCGGTGCACGGCGCGCTCTACCGCTTTCCGCCGCTCGCAGACCAGCGGGCGTTGCGGGACGCCCTGCCGGAGCGGCGCTGGAGCGAAGCCGAAGGCCTTCCCGGCGCCGACATCTTCCGCGTCTACGAGGATCGCCGCGGCGACGTCTGGGTCTCGACCATCGCCGATCCGCCGCTGGTGCGGCTGACCGGCGGCGAGCGCGTCGTCGCGGTGCCGGAGGTGAAGGCGGGGGTCGAGACCGGCGGCTCGCCGACGGCCTTCGCCGAGGACCGCGCCGGCAATCTCTGGGTCGGGTTCTATGTCGGCGGCGTCGCGCGCGTGCGCGGCGGCCGCTGGACCTTCTTCGGCGCCGCCGACGGCGTTCCGCCGGGCTTCGTCTCCGACCTCTACGTCGACCGCGAAGACCGGTTGTGGATCGCCACGACCTCGGGCGGCGTCGGGCGGGTCGACCGGCCGGACGCGGAGCGGCCCGAGTTCCGGCGCTACACGAGCGCCGAGGGACTGACGACGAGCAGCACCCGCTGCGTCACCGAGGACCGCGAAGGGCGGATCTACATCGGCACGTCGCGCGGCATCGACCGGCTCGATCCGGCGAGCGGCCGGGTGCGTTCCTTCTCGACCGAGGAGGGCTTGCCCAACAACCTGGTCTTCGCCTGCCATGCCGCGCCGGACGGCACGCTCTGGTTCGGAACCCTGCACGGCCTGGCGCGTTACGATTCCGGCGAGCGGCAGGCGCGCACGGCGCCGCAGGTGCTGATCACCGGCGTGACGGTCGCCGGCCGGGCCCGCTCGGTGCCGGAGCTCGGCACCGTCGAGGTGGCGGAGTTCGAGCTCGGGCCGGAAACCAACTCCGTGGCGATCGACTACGTCGGTATCTCGCCCAGCGCTGGCGCCGACCTCGCCTACCAGTACCGGCTGGGCGAGGGTCAGGCGTGGAGCGCGGCGAGCGGCGCCCTGTCGGCGCACTTTCCGCGGCTCGGCGCCGGCGGCTATCGCTTCGAGGTGCGCGCTGTCGCTCATGACGGTCTCGCCAGTCCGCGGCCGGCCGTCGTTGCGTTCCGCATCCTGCCTCCGGTCTGGCAGCGCCCTTGGTTTCTCGCGCTGGTCGGCCTCCTGCTGGCCGGACTCGCCTGGCTGGCCGTGCGGATCCGCGTGGCGCGACTGCTCGCCGTCGAGCGCGCCCGCACCCGGATCGCCTCCGATCTGCACGACGACGTCGGCTCGAGCCTGTCGCGCATCGGCATCCTCGGCGAGCTCGCGCGCCAGCGGGTGCTCGCGGCGCCGGTCGAGGCGGAGGAGATGCTCGGCGAGATCGGGCGCGAGGCCCGGGAGCTCGTCGAAGCGACCTCGGACATCGTCTGGGCCGTCGATCCGCACCGCGACGATCTGGGAAGTCTCGTCGTACGGCTGCGGCGCTTCGCCGCCGACCTGCTCGAGGCGCGCGGCGTCGACCTGGAGTTCGAGGCGCCCGCGACTGCGGGCGACGTCCTCCTGCCACCGGAGATTCGCCGCGCCTTCTATCTGTGCCTCAAGGAGTCGATCCACAACGTCGCCAGGCACTCGAACAGCGCGCGAGCTCGCGTGCGCATCGCGATTCACGGCAGAACCCTCTACGGGGAGGTGGTCGATGACGGGTCCGGCATCTCCCCGGAGCGCGCGGCGGAGGCCGAAGCGGCCGGGCGGCGCGGCCTGCCCGGTCTCCATCGCCGCGCGCGGTCAGCCGGCGGCGAGGTGCGGATCGACAGCGCCCCGGGTCGCGGCACGCGGGTCGAGGTCACGATGCCGCTCCGGCGGTCGCATGGACATGCGACCGCCGAAGGCGGCCGGAGCTGATAGAACTCTCCTCCTCATGACTCCCGCTCACACCGTGCCCGCCGGTCCGCCGCCCCTCGAGTCGATCCGGGTCTTCATCGTCGAAGACGACCGGCTGCTGCGCGACAGCCTGCGGATGCTCATCGGCGGCAGCGCCGGATTCGCCTGCGTCGGTGCGGCGGGGTCGATGGAGGAGGCGCTCGCCGTTCCGGCCGGAGCGTCGCCGCAGGTCGTCCTGCTCGATATCCACCTGCCGGGGATGCGCGGCTCCATCGGCGTCATCGACCTGCTCGACCGCTGGCCGGAAGCCGTCGTCCTCATGCACACGGTCTACGAGGAGGACGACCTGGTGTTCGAGTCGCTGTGCAACGGCGCCTCAGGCTACATTCTCAAGCGCACGCCGCCGGCGCGCCTGCTCGAGGCGATCGCCGAGACGCGGCGCGGCGGTTCCCCGATGTCGCCGGAAATCGCCCGCAAGGTGCTCGCGCGCTTCCGCACTCTCGCTCCGGCCGCCCCGGCGAAGAGCGCGGGCGGCGGGACGCTCTCGCCGCAGGAGACGCGGCTCCTCGCGGCGATCGCCGCCGGTTCGAGCTACCGCGAGGCCGCGCTCGAGCTCGAGGTCTCGATCAACACGGTGCGCACCCACATCCGGTCGATCTACGACAAGCTCCAGGTGCACACCCGGTCCGAGGCGGTCGCCAAGGCGATGCGGTCGGGGCTGATCTGACCCCGCGAGATCCAGCGACTGGGCTGACCTCGTGGTCACGAGTCTTCTGCAACAGGCTTAGTCAGGTACCCTTGGGCGCACGCCGGAGCTCCGGGATGAGCTCGCCGCGCGCGTGGCAGTCGATCAACTGCGCCAGCCGACGCCGTCGCGTGGCCTCCTGCTTCGCGCTGACGACCTTCCAGATGGCGGTTTTCCGGTACCCGGCCGGCCGCGCGTCGAAATCGGCCGCCGCCTCGGCG
>CAZQTL010000148.1:9179-10359 GCA_964595975.1 uncultured Thermoanaerobaculia bacterium
CTCAGCCGCCGGCGATCGCGCCGACGACCAGGAGGGGTTCGGCGCCGGTCGCGATCGCCTCCGGCAGCGGCCGGTCGGTGGGGTCGTTCGAGAGGTCTTCCATGCAGGCGAAGAAGCGCAGGAACGGGCGACGCTTGCGGGTGACGTGGTCGCGGATGGTGCCGCGGAGCACCGGAAAACGCTCTTCGAGCGCGTCGAGCACGGTGGCGACGCTCACGCGAGCGGTCACCTCGAGCTCGACTTCGCCGCCGACCTGCGCCAGGTTGCGCAGGTGAGCGGGCAGCACGACACGCACGCGATGGATCCCGCCGGCGAGCGCGCTCACGGCAGCGTCTGCACCTCGACCGAGAGCACCGCCGGCAGATCGCGGGCGATCGCCTGCCAGTGATCGCCGCCATCGGCCGAAGCGTAAACCTGTCCTCCGGTCGTCCCGAAGTAGATGCCGCAGCTGTCGAGCTGGTCGACCGCCATCGCCTCGCGCAGCACGTTGACGTAGCAGTCCTTCTGCGGCAGCCCGTGGGTGAGCGGCTCCCACTCGTGGCCGCCGGAGCGGCTGCGAAAGACGCGGAGCTTCCCCTCGGGGGGATAGTGCAACGAGTCGCTCTCGATCGGCACGACGTAGATCGTCTCCGGCTCGTGGGCGTGGACGTCGATGGGGAAGCCGAAGTCGGACGGCAGGTTGCCGCTCACCTCGCGCCAGTTCCCGCCGCCGTCGTCGCTGCGCATGACGTCCCAGTGCTTCTGCATGAAGAGCGTCTCCGGCCGCGACGGGTGCATCGCGATGCGGTGCACGCAATGCCCGACGTCGGCGGTCGGGTCGGGCATGAACTCCGAGCGCAGGCCGCGGTTCATCGGCCGCCAGGTGGCGCCGGCGTCGTCGCTGCGAAAGACGCCGGCGGCGGAGATCGCGATATGGATCCGGCCGGGGTTCTGCCGGTCGAGGAGAATCGTGTGCAGGCCCATGCCGCCGGCGCCGGGCTGCCAACGCGCGCCGGAGTCGTGGCCGCGCAGGCCGGCGAGCTCGTGCCAGCTCCTGCCGCCGTCGGTGGTGCGGAAGATCGCCGCGTCCTCGACCCCGGCATAGACCGTGTCGGGATCGTCGAGCGACGGCTCGAGGTGCCAGACGCGCTTGAACTCCCAGGGATGCTGGGTGCCGTCGTACCACTTGTGGGTGCCCACG
>CAZQTL010000149.1:0-10214 GCA_964595975.1 uncultured Thermoanaerobaculia bacterium
CGGAAGTGCTGCAGCGTGCAGCGCATCCGTCGCACCTGCTCGAGAGTGAAGCGCTCGAGGCAGGTGTCGTCGGAGAGCTCCATGTAGTTCTCCACCGGAGCGGTGACGCCGCCGCACTGCGTCGTGTCGAGCGGGCAACCGTGGTGATCGGCGGCGTCGGGCAGCGTGTCGCAGAGCAGATCACCGGTGGCGTAGCAGTCCGGTGGCGTCGCCACGCCGCAGCCGTTGAAGTAGACGTGATAAAGCCCGAGGTAGTGCCCGACCTCGTGCGTGACCGTCCGCCCGCCGGCGTGTGCCGGAACCGGACCGGGCCGTCCGAAGGCCAGCGTGTTGATCACCACCCGGTCGAGGTTCGTCCCGACGCCGGCGCCCGGCGCCGCCGGCAGGAACGGCACGTAGCCGCGCGCGTTGGCGGCGGTGTTGGTGTAGAGGTTGAGGTAGCGCGTCGGGTCCCAGGCGAGAGTGGCGCAGTACGGACAAGGGCTGGGATCGTTGTACCAGACCGTGTTGCAGTCGCGGGTGATGCCGGTGGTCGGATTACCCTGAGGATCGACCGTCGCGAGGACGAACTCGATCTGTGCGTCGACCCCGCCGCTGCCGGGCGTCCCGGCGAGAGCGCGGAAGTCCTCGTTCATCACCTCGATCTGGCTCGCCACCTGGGCGTCGCTGAGCCCGCCCGCGACGCAGCCGTCGTTCTGGATGATGTGCACCACGACCCGAATCGTCAGGACGCTCGTCGGATCGTAGTCGGACGAGGGATTCGAGGTCGTCGCCGCACAGTCGGCGGGCGTGGGACTGCCCATCTCCACCGGCGCGAGCTCCACTGACCCGGCGATGGGCGAGGCGTCCTCCACCCGGCAGGCGTCGAGGGCGAAGGCGGCGAGGTCCTCCGCGCCGGCGCGCGCCGGTGGCGCCGTGAGCAGGGCCCAAGCCGCGAGCGCCAGGAGGCAGCGCGTTGCGGGAGACATGCGGCGGACGATACCGCAGCCCGGGCCGCCGTCATCCACGCTGTCGCTGCGTCGGTCGAGCCGCTGGGCTACCCCGTGAGGTAGCGCGGCGCACCCACCCCATTGACGGTTGGTCGCCCGGGCGGATGCCGACAGAGTGATCGTGCGCCACGCCACAGGAGGACCGGCATGCTCAGGGTTCCGAAAGACGCCGAACATCTACTTCGCCTGGCGCTCCTGTTCGCCGCCGGGATCGTCATCTTCCTCGTCATCCGGGCCCTCCTGCTGCCGCCTGGCTTCGGCCAGCTCGGCCACTTCCGTCCCGGTGCGATCGCCGCCAACCAGCAGAAGCCGCTGCACTTCGCCGGCCGCGCCGCCTGCGAGGAATGCCACTCCGAAGTGGTCGCGAAGCTGGCCGCCTCGAAGCACCTGCGCATCGGCTGCGAGTCCTGCCACGGCCCGGCGGCGGCGCACGTCGCCGATCCCGACGCCACCAAGCCGGCGAAGATCGACGCCACCGACCTGTGCTCGCGCTGCCACGCGGCGAATCCGTCACGGCCCAAGGGCCATCCCCAGATCGACGTCGCCGAGCACACCGAGGGCGAGGTCTGCACCGAGTGCCATGAAGCCCACGACCCGACGCTGTGAGGGCGCCTTGAGGAGAATCCGATGAGTCTCGACCGCCGCGAATTCCTCGCCCAGGGGACGTTCTACCTCATGCTCACCGGCGCCGCCTCCGAGGCCTGGTCGTTCATCGAGTCCGGGAAGCCGCAGGAAGCGCCGGGCTACGACGTGCAGCAGCACTGGTGGGCGATGTTCATCGACGTCGAGAAGTGCATCGGCTGCGGCCGCTGCGTCGACGCCTGCAAGCTCGAGAACGACGTGCCCGACGAGGCCTGGTTCTCGCGCACCTGGGTCGAGCGCTACACCATCCCGCCGCCGGACATGAAGAACCCGAAGCGCGAGCTCCTGCCGATCGTCGATTCGCCCAACGGCGGCCGCAATGGCTTTCCACCCCTCGAACACCCGGTCGAGGGAGCCAAGAGCTTCTTCGTTCCGAAGCTGTGCAACCACTGCGCGCACTCGCCCTGCGTCCAGGTCTGCCCGGTCGGCGCCACCTTCGAGAGCCCGGACGGCGTGGTGCTGGTCGACAAGAGCTACTGCATCGGCTGCCGCTACTGCGTGCAGGCCTGCCCCTACGGCTGCCGCTACATCGACCCGCGCACCAACACGGTCGACAAGTGCACCCTGTGCTACCACCGCATCACCAAGGGGCTGACCACGGCCTGCTGCGAAGTCTGTCCGACCCAGGCCCGTCTGCTGGGCGACCTGCGCAATCCCGACGATCCGATCCACGAGCTGCTGCGCACCCACAAGGTGCAGGTGCTCAAACCGAATCTCGCCACCGGCGCGAAGGCCTACTACAACGGCCTCGACGCCGCGGTGCGCTGAAAGCGAGCCGACCGTGCACGCGCTCCCCGGCGTCGAAGGCTTCATGTACCCGAACGAGATGGAGCTCCAGTGGAGCATCCTGATCGTCCTCTATCCGTTCATCACCGGCCTGGTCGCCGGCGCATTCATCCTCGCCTCGCTGCAGCGGGTGTTCAAGGTCGAGGCGGTGAAGCCGACCTACCGCCTCGCCCTGCTGACCGCGCTCGCCTTCATGCTGGTCGCCCCGTTGCCGTTGCAGCTCCACCTCGGACACCCCGAGCGGTCGTTCCAGATGTTCACCACCCCGCACCGCACCTCGGCGATGGCGATGTTCGGCTTCGTCTATCTCTGGTACCTGCTCGCCGTGCTGGTGATCGAGATCTGGCTCGAGTTCCGGCCGCTCATCGTCCACCGCGCGGCGACCGAGAAGGGGCTCCTGCGCCTGTTCTACCGGGTCCTGACCCTGGGCTCGACCAACCTCTCGCCGCGCTCGCTCGAGATCGACGACCGCGTCGGGCGATTCATCACCGTGGTCGGCATCCCCTCGGCCTTCCTGCTCCACGGCTACGTCGGCTTCATCTTCGGTTCGATCAAGGCCAATCCGTGGTGGTCGACGCCGCTGATGCCGATCGTCTTCCTGTTCTCGGCCATCGTCTCCGGTATCGCGGCGGTGCTGCTCATCTACATCATCTACTGCAAGTCGCAGAAGATCCCGATCGACGTTCCCTGTCTCGACACGATGGCGAAGTACCTGTACTACGCCTTCATCGTCGATTTCTCGCTCGAGATGCTCGACCTGATCCACCGCATCTACGAGTCCGACGAGTCGTTCCAGTCGCTCGACTTCATGGTCAAGACGCGCCTCTGGGGCTCGCAGGTGATCCTGCAGATCTTCCTCGGCACCCTCGTGCCGCTCACTCTGCTCGGCATCACCCAGGTGCGCCGGCTCTCGATCGCCGTGCGGCAGCGGATGTACGTCCTCGGCGCGGCGCTCACCATGGTCGGCATTTTCGCGATGCGCTGGAACGTCGTCATCGGCGGCCAGCTGTTCTCGAAGAGCTTCCTCGGCTACACCACCTACAAGATGGGCTTCGCCACCCGCGAAGGCCTGCTCCCGGCGCTCATCGTCATGGCGCTGCCGGTCCTCATCCTCTGGGCCCTGGTCAAGCTCTTCCCGCCGATGGCGGAAGAGGGCGCCGCTCCCGGCCACGCGCCGCACCTGTAGAGGGATAAGACCCGCCTTCGCCCGGGGAGTGTCCCCGTTTCTGCCGCGACAACGTTAGGCTCAGGTGAGGAGATCGACCATGAGCCAAGTGTTCGTCAAGGGCCTTCTGCTGTCTTCGCTGACTCTGCTGGGAGCCGCCGCCTGCGGCAAGAGCGCACCCGGACCGGTGACGCACGGCGCCGAAGGCACGGCGGCCGTACCGACGGCCGAGGCGAAGCCGCAGCCGTACACCTACCCCGCCCCGGTCTCGGGCCACTACAAGGAGTCGAACACCGGCGACTTCGACCTCGTCGATGGGCTCGCCTGGGGGCCGACCCGCAGCGGCGCGACCGCGGTCTACGTCACCGACAAGCCGATTGCCTCGCCGATCCTCGGCCCGACCTGCCCGATGGCCGAAGCGCGCGCCCTCTCCGTGCTGCGCAACGCGCGCTGGAACGAGGTCGACCTCGACGCCAAAGGCAAGTCGCGCTACTACGCTGCCGGGACGCAGTACGACGGCACCAGCCGATCGGAGGACGTCGGCGGCCACGAGTGGAAGTTCAGCCGCAAGGGCGACGCCGCCGGCCGCATCGCCGGCAAGGTGACCAACCAGTACTACGGCAGCTTCGAATTCGACCTGCCGGTGCGCACGCCGGCGATCGCCGAGGTCAGCGAGGTCGAGCGCATGGACGGTGACCTGTCGAAGCCGGACATGCCGGCCCCCGACGCGGCGAAGGTGATCGCCGTCTTCGCCGAGATCCGCGCCGCGGCTCTCGCCAAGGACCTGAAGCGCTGGCTCGCCGCCCAGGGCTTCTCCGCCGACCAGATCGCGGCCATCCGCGGCCTCGAAGGCATCGATGCCGATCTCGAGCAGCACGCGCTCCACTTCCTCTCTCCGGAGACCCCCAAGGGGACCGAAGAGACCGAGATGCACCCGGGCGAAGGCTATGTCCGCGGCGAAGGCGCCAACTCCGCCGGCGCGAAGTTCATCAACTACTACTACCTCGTGCCGTGCGGCGACCGGCTGCTGCTCGGGATGATCGGGGAGAATCCGCAGTAGAAATTCTCTTTCACTCCCACCAGAACGGCGCCCGCTTCTTCGCCTCCGGAGCGATCTCGTTCATCGTCGCCGAGTCGTAGAGGCGGCCGTTGGCGAGGACGTAACGCAGCTTCGTCGACTGCCGGATGTCGTCGAGCGGGTTGGCGTCGAGGACGACGAGGTCGGCGAGCTTGCCGGCCTCGAGCGAGCCGACGTCCTTGTCGAGTCCGAGGTACTTCGCCCCGGCGAGGGTCCCGGCCTCGAGCGCCTGGTGCGGCGTCATGCCGCCCTGGACCATCATCCACAGCTCCCAGTGCGCCGCCAGCCCCTCGCGCTGGCCGTGCGCGCCGAGCTGCACGGATACGCCAGCGTTGCGCAGGTCGGCGGCGTTCTTCGCCGCCAGCAGGTGGTTCCACTCGTTGTCGGGAGCGATGGCCCGGCGGCGCGAGCGCGGGTCGAGGATCTGCCGCGGCACCAGCGAAGCCAGCGGCTGCTCCGCCCAGACGTCGGTCTTGGCGTACCAGTACTCCTCCCCCATCAGGCCGCCGTAGGCGACGCCGAGAGTCGGCGTGTAGCCCACCTTGGTGCCAGCCCAGAGCTGCGTCACGTCCTTGTAGATCGCGCCGACCGGCAGTGAATGTTCGACGCCGGTGTGGCCGTCGACGACCTGAGTCAGGTTCTGCGCCAGCAGCGAGCCGCCTTCGGGGACGACCATCATGCCGAGCTCGCGCCCGGCGGCGATCACCTGCTGACGCTGCTCGCGCCGCGGCTGGTTGTAGCTCTTGACCGAGAAGGCGCCGGCGGCCTTCAGCCGGCGAAGGTGCGACAGCGCGTCGTCCTCCGAGTCGATCTCCGCCTTGAAGTCCCCCTTGGCGCCGTAGAGGATCGTCCCGGTCGAGAAGATGCGCGGCGCGACGATGGCGCCGGCCTTCTGCAGCTCGGCGGCGGCGAAGATCTCGTCGGTGTCGTTCGACGGGTCGTGGAGGGTCGTGACGCCGTAGGCGAGGCTCGCGAGGTTGACCCAGCTCTGTTGCGGAATGAGCTTGTCGCTCCCCTGCGCGCCGTGCCAGTGGACGTCGACCAGACCCGGGATGATCGTCTTGCCGGCGACGTCGATGACCTTCGCGTCCGCCGGCACGACCGGCGCACCGGCTCCGGTCCGCGGGCCGACGGCGACGATGCGGTTCCCCTCGACGAGGACGACGCCGTCCGCGATCACCTCGTCGATCGCGTCGTGGCGCATCGTCACGATCCGCGCGCCGACCAGCGCCATCCGGCCAGAAGGCTTGGCATAGAGCACGTTGAAACCGAGCTGGACGCCTGCGGCCGGCGGCTCCGGGAGTTTTTCGGGCGCGCCGGCGAGGAAGGCGAAGGCGTCCTGGAGCGAGCGCGAGTAGAGCTCCGGGCCGAGCGACCAGTGGAGGCTCCGCGAGTCCCCCGACCAGTGCAGCGCCTCACCGGCGTCCTTCGACACCCGGGCGAGCGGAATCGCGCTCGCCTTCGGGCCGACCTCGACCGCCTTGCCGGTCGGGACGAAAGGCGTGATGAAGACGTTCCAGCGCTCGGTGAAGGCGAGCCACTTGCCGTCGGGCGAGAGCCGGAACTCGGTCGCCGCTTCCGAGGTGGCGTGCGTCCGCAGGTCGGCGCCGGCGAGCGTGAGCGACACCAGCGAGCGCTTGTCCTCGTCGCCGTAGCGCATCAGGTAGAGCCGGTCGCCCGTGGCGCCGAACTGCGGCAGGGCGCCGTCGTCGGTGACCAGCGTCGGTTTGCCGCCGGCGACGGGCACGACGTAGATGCCGGCGTCGCGGCTCCAGGCCTGCCCGCGCAGGAAGTTGCCCGTGCCCTTGCGATAGACGACCGACTTGCCGTCGGGGGTGAAGACCGGATCGAAATAGTGGCCGGGCTCGGAGGTGATCGTCCGGCCCGCGCCGCCGGCGGCCGGCGCAATGCGCACGCTGCCGTAGGCTCCGTCGTCGAAAGTCGTGTAGACGATCCACTTGCCGTCGCGCGACCAGGAGGGGAAATACTCGAACGGCTCACGCTCCGGCGTCAGGGGCTCCGGCCGGCCGTCGGGGAGGTTCTTCACCCAGATTTCGCCCATCGCCTGGAAGGCGACCCGCTTGCCGTCGGGCGAGGTCTGCGCGAAGCGAATCATCTTGAGCGGGAAGATCTCCGGCGCGACCTCGACCGGGAAGCGCAGCGCCTCGGTGACCTGACGCCGGTCGCGCACGCGGAAGGGGATGACCGTGTCCGCGGTGGCGGCGACGAGCCCGGGAGTCTTTCCCGAGGGCTCCAGCGTCGCCGGCACGCTCAGGCGGTGGATCTTGCCGCCGGCCCAGAAGACCAGCGCGCTCGAGTCCTTGGTCCAGCCCATGGCCGGATAGACGCCGTGGATCGCCCAGGTCTCCTGCATGTCGCGGTCGAGGTGGGCGTAGACCTGCTGCTCGATTCCCGAGGCCAGGTCCTGAATGAAGAGCACCGACTGGAACCGGACGCGGCGGATGTAGGCGAGCCGCTTGCCGTCCGGCGACGGCGTCGGGCGGATGGCACCACCGGGACCGTCGACGAAGTCGAGGATCTTGCCGGTCTCCCGGTCGAGGCGGCGGATGACGTAGATCTGGTCGTTCGAGTCCTTGTTGTAGGCGAAGGTCTTGCCGGGCGTGGTGTCCTGGCTGAAGTAGATGTAGCGCCCGTCGGGAGAGAAGGCGGGCTCGCCGACGTCCTTCTGGTCGTTCGGCTTCTCGGTCATCTGCAGGCCGTCGCCACCCGTCCGGTGCCAGAGCCAGATCTCGCCGCTGCCCAGCGAGCGCTCGGCGGTGAAGTGCTTGTGGCCGGCGATCCACTCGCCGTCGGGGCTCCAGGCGGGGCTGTTGACCAGGCGGAAGCTCTCCTTCGAGACCTGCTTCGGCTCGCTGCCGTCGCGCTTCATGATCCAGATGTTGTCGCCGCCGGCGCGGTCGCTGGTGAAGGCGATCCACTGCCCGTCGGGCGAGAAGCGCGGCTGCATGTCCCAGGAGACGCCGGCGCTGATCGCCTTGGCGTCGCCGCCGGCGGCCGGCATCGTGTAGATGTCGCCCAGCAGATCGAAGACGATCTCCTTGCCGTCGGGGGAGATGTCGACCGTCATCCAGGTCCCCTCGTCGGTGTCGATCGCCACGTCGTGGTGCGGGCCGGGCGGGTTGTTGACGTCCCACTTCGGCTTGTCGTCCTTCTTCTCGTCGGCCTTCTCGTCCTTCTTGTCGTCCTGGTCCGCCGCCGTCGCGACGGTATCGGCGACCTGGCGCGGATAGGGATTGCGCGCGTTCAGATCGGGGCCGTTGGCGTGCGCTTCCTGAGCGCTCGCGGCGCCTTCGAGGGCGAACAGCACGGCAAGGGGACAGAGCAGCTGCGTCAGGCGGGCGCGAAGCGTCATCGGGCGGATCTCCGGACGAAGTGGATACTTTGCGGCTAGGTACGGCCCGCCGGAGGCAAGGTTGCCCAGCGGGGGCGTGCGGAAACTAGCAGATCGGGACACAATGAAGGGACACGATGGGGGGACACAATACGCATCGCGTCCCGCTAACGTGTCCCTCCATCGTGTCCCTTCATTGTGTCCCTGGCTAGCGGAGCTTGTAGGTCCCCATCAAGCGGAAATTGAACAGCGGATCGTTCTCGCTCGGCCCCCGGCCGGTCGGGTCGCGGACCACGTCGAGCGGCGAGTAGAAGAGCTCGCCGGCGAGGCGGAGCCTGGCGGTCGCCTGCCAGCCGAGTCCCGCCGTCCACGCGTAGTCGTCACCCTCGTAGACCAGGCGGTTGCGGTCGAGAAAGCCCGCATAGAGGGCGCGCACCTGGAACTCGCTGTCGAGCCGCTGCCAGAGGCCGCTGACGAAGAGATCGACCGCGGGGGTCGCCTGCCAGGCGTAGCCGAGCTCGACGCCCCACGAGGTGAGCGACATGGTGTCGTTCGACGCCTCTTCGCAACCGAACGGGTTCCCCACCGGATCGTCGCCGGCGTCGACCTCGTCCTGCGGGCAGCTGATGTCGCCCTCGATCCTGCCGTCGAGATAGAACGCCTGCGCGCTCAGCCGGCCCCGCTCCCCGGTCCACAGCGGCCGGGCGAGCGCGAACGAAAGGAGGTTCGGCTCGACGCCGTCGAAGTCGATCGGCGGCACCCAGCCGGCCGAGAGAGTGAGCTCTCCGGGCAGGCCCAGCCGCGCCACCGGCCGGCCGAAGAGCGGCGCGCGATTCAGGTCTTCGACCTTGGTGCCGTTGAAGCCGACCCGGCGCTCGTCCTCGGAGAGCGACGGAATCGACCCGCCTTCGAGGGCGAGCTCGAAGCTCCACGGCTCGGCCGAGGCCGCGGCGCCGAACATCGTCGGCGTCGCCACGGCGGCGAACCAGCGCATCGCCCAGGCCTCCGTGCGGGTCGCGTCGAGCTCCTCGGTGAAGCCGGGGAGCGCCGTCGCCGGCGCGGTCGCGGAGATCAGGAGAAAGAGGCCGGCAGCCAGGAGACGGCCGCCGGCACGGAGACTCGTAGGTTCGCCGCTCACGGACAGGTGGCGAGGGCGTTGATGTCGCCGAATGAGGCGAAGTTGCCGACCTCGTTGGAGTAGTGCTTGTCGACGCAGCGCGTCGTATCCCGCACGTCGTACTCGAGACCGACGTTGCTGGCCGCGGCGTAGAAGAACCAGTAGGCGTCGAACGCCGTGCCGCAGCCGCGCACCATCTTCACCAGCAGCTCGAGGTTGTTCGGGTTGTTGAAGAAGTAGAAGAAGCCGGCGTCGGTGGTGAACGGAACCGCCTTGCCGGGACCGCTCGCGCCGGCGAAATCCGTCCAGGTCACCCGCACGCGGAAGCGGTTCGGGTCGCCCGAGCCGCCGGCGAGGCAGAGCGTCGTGGCGTCGGCGACGCACGGCTCGCAGGTGATGTCGTCGTCGCTGATCGTCACCGTCGCGGTCGGAATGTTGCCGATCGCGGCGCCGCCGGTCGGGGCGGAGAGCGTCGCGGTGAAGGTCTCGCTCGGCTCTTCCGCGGTGTCGCCGACGATCGGAATGACGAGCGTCTTGTTCGAGCTGTCGCCGTTGCCCCAGGTGAGCGTGCCGTTGCTGACCGCCTGATAGTCCGTGCCCGCGGTCGCCGTGCCGTTGGCGGTGTTCACCGCCACCGAGACCGGGCCGGTCGAACCGCCGGTGCGCTCGGCGGTGAGCGTAACGCTCGCCTGGCTCTCGCTGACGGAGGCGGTGGCGCTGGTGAAGCGGATCGTTCCCGGTCCGCCGGCGGGCGCGTCGTCGTCGTTGATCGTCACGGTGATTTCGTCGTTGCCGCCCAGCGTCGCGCCACCGCCGGGGCTCGTCAGCCGCACGACGAAGCTCTGTGCCGGCTCCTCCACCGTGTCGTTGGTGATCGGCACGACGAACGTCTTGTTGTTGTCGTCATTGTCGGCCCAGTTGAGCGTGCCGTTGGTCTGCGTGTAGTCGTTGGCGAAGGTGGCGCTGCCGTTGACGGTCTCGTAGTTGACCGACACCGGGCCGTTGTCGCCGCCCGTGCGTGTGACGGTGATGGTCTTGCTGCCGGCGCCCTCGTTCACCGAGGTGCTGGCGGTGCTGAACTGCAG
>CAZQTL010000150.1:0-5060 GCA_964595975.1 uncultured Thermoanaerobaculia bacterium
AACGCTCCCCCGCCATCGACTTCACCGGATACCGCCAGATCTCCGCCAGGTACATCGCCCCCCCTCGGCGGCGAAACCCGCCGCCCTGTTCCCTTGGATGCCGCGAGGTTTCGGGCCGCTCCCGCGCCAACGGGTAGGCCGACCCGCCCATTCTGCTCTTTTCCCCGCTCTGTCGGGCTGCTACAGCAGTCGCATGCCTCCCCTTCGACATCCCGATCCCAGCGCCCTGCGCGCCGCCGGAATTTCCGCCGCGCGCCCCCGCCGCGTCCACCCCGCCGCCCTCGCCCTGCTCCCGGTCCTCGCCTTCACCCTTCTTCCGGCCCTCGCCCTCGCCCGCCCCGACGTGCCGGAATCCGGCTGGCGGGTCGTCGCCTGGAACGACCTCGGCATGCACTGCATGGACGCCGACTTCCGCGCCCTCGCCATCCTGCCGCCGTTCAACACCATCCACGCCCAGTTGATCGATCCGTCGGGCGTCCTCGTCACCGTGCCCGGCAGCGTCACCCTGACCTACGAGGCGGTCGCCGACGGCGCCGGCTCAATCAACCGCAGCTCGGTGGGCAAGACCAACTTCTGGGAGCACATCGTCGATCTCTTCGGCTTCCCGCTCTCCGACGACCAGGGGCTCGCCGGCCACGACATGCCGGGGGCGGCGAACACGCCGCAGCCGATGACCTGGAGCTCCGCCTCGGCCTGGTGGAGCGCCGAAGGGATCCCGCTCACGCCGCTCGACGACGCGCGCGTCCACAACGCCTATCCGATGATGCGCATCGTCGCCCGCAACGGGGCGGCGGTCCTCGCCGAGACGCGCATCGTGCTGCCGGTCTCCGACGAGATGGACTGCTCGGCCTGCCACGCCAGCGGATCCGGCGACGCTGCCCGGCCGGGCGCCGGCTGGGTGAACGATCCCGACCCGCAGCTCGACTACCGGCGCAACATCCTGCGCCTGCACGACCAGGAGCAGCTCGCCAATCCGCTGTTCGTCGACGCCCTGGCGCACAACGGCTTCAACCCGGCAGGCCTCGAGGCGACGGTCGCCGGCGGCCGCGCCATCCTCTGCGCCGCCTGCCACCCCTCGAACGCCCTGCCCGGGTCGGGCCTCGCCGACCTCACGCCGCTGACGCGCGCGGTGCACGGCCTGCACGCCGGCGTGACGGATCCGGTCTCCGGCCTGGCACTGGGCTCGTCGAGCCTGCGTGGCGCCTGCTACCGCTGCCACCCGGGTTCGACGACCCGCTGTCTGCGCGGCGCGATGGGCAAGGCGATCGGCGCCGACGGCCTGCCGGCCATGCAGTGCCAGGGCTGTCACGGCGACATGGCGGCGGTCGGAGCGCCGAGCCGCACCGGCTGGCTCGACCAGCCGACCTGCCAGAACTGCCACACCGGCACGGCGGTCGCCAACGCCGGGCAGATCCGCTTCACCAGCGTCTTCACCGCCGGCGGCGTGCCGCGCGATCCGGTCGATCCGCTCTTCGCCACCGAGCCCAACGTTCCGGCTCCCGGCTTCGACCTCTACCGCTTCTCGTTCGGGCACGGCGGGCTGGCGTGCGAGGCCTGCCACGGTTCGACGCACGCCATCTTCCCGTCGAGCCACGTCAACGACAACGTGCAGAGCCTCCAGCTCCAGGGCCATGTCGGCATGCTCGCCGAGTGCCTCACCTGCCACGCCTCGGTGAGCCCGGGCCTCGGCGGACCGCACGGTCTGCATCCGCTGGGGCAGATCTGGGTCGGCGATCACGCCGCCTACGCCGAGTCGCACGGCACCGGCGTCTGCCAGCCCTGTCACGGCGGCGATGCCCGCGGCACCGTGCTCTCGGCTTCGCAGCGCGCCTGGATCGCGACCACGGACTGGGGTGCGCGGAGCTTCTTCCGTGGCGCCAAGATCGGCTGCTACGAGTGTCACAACGGACCCAACAGCGAGAATCCGACGACCGACCATGCGCCGGTCGCGACCGCGCGCAGCGCCACCGCCGCGGCGGCGATCCCGCTGCGCATCCCACTCACCGTCACCGACGCCGACGGCGATCCGCTGGCGCTGCGTATCGTCGATCAACCGGCGCACGCCACAGTGGCGATCGCCGCCACCGTGGCGCTGCTCTATCCCGACGCCGGCTTCGACGGCAGCGACAGCTTCACCTTCGCCGCCTGGGACGGCAAGCGCGAGTCGAACCTCGCCGCCGTGACGCTGACGATCCACGACACCGGCGGCCTCTTCGCCGACGGCCTGGAGTGCGCCTCGGCGGTCCGCTGGAGTGCCACCGCGCCGTAGACGGTGCCGACCGCGGCAGAACCCGGAGCCGCGCGCGGCGTAGACAGGGTTCATGCGCCTCGCCGACCCGAAGCCGCTCGCCCTGGGACTCGCCTTCGCCGCCGCCACCCTGCACGCGGGAGCCTCCGCCCCGGATCCGCTGGCGGAGGTCGCCGCGGCGATCGGCCCACGCGAGGCCCGTCAGGCGCTCGCCGGCATCTCGGCCGTCGCCGAGGCGACCGGGCCACGCGGCGCCTTCACCAGCGCGATCCTCTCGCTCGCCGACGGCACTGCCCGGTTCCGGCTGGTGAAGGCGGGCGACACGACGGACCTCCTGCTCGCCAACAGCAAGCCGTATCAGCGCGCGCCCGCCGGCGGCGCGGGGGCCTCCGCCCTGCTGCCTGCCGAGGCCGCCCTGGCGAGCTTCGTCCGCGGCCACGAGGTGCACCGCATGCTGCTCGACCTCGAGCGCCGCTTTGTCCCCGACGCCCGCGCGGCCGAACCCGGCTGCGTCGCGTTGCGCGGCCCCGACGCGCTCGCCGTGACCCTCTGCCGCTCCGTCGAGAGCGCGCTCCCGGCCACGATCGAGCTCGAGCTCCCCGCTGCGGCGGGCGGCGGCAGCGTCCTCCTCGAGCTCGCCGACTGGCGCCCCCTCCTCGGCGTGCGCCTGCCGTTCGCGGTCGAGTTCGTCCACGCTGGCGAGCGCCATGTCTATCGCTATACGGCGGTGCTCCCGTTCCGGCTCGCGCCCGGCACGCCCCTGCCGGCCGGCGCCGACGCCCCCGACCTGCTCTTCGATCGCCTCGACGATCTCGCGGCGCTCGCCACGGCGCACGCGCGCGTGCTCGACGCCCATCGCCGCAGCGACGTGGCGCTGCTGCTCGCCGACGCCAACGAGCGCAGCATCTCCTCCGGGCGCGGCGTGCTGCGGGAGACCGGGCGCGAAGAGCTCGCGGCCCGGCTCGGGCCCTACTTCGCCGCCACCCGCTTCACCCGCTACGACGATGTCGTGGCGCCGGTCCTCGCCGTCTCCGCCGACGGCACGCTGGGTTGGCTCGCCTGCCAGATCGAGGCCGCCGGCACGCAGTCGCAAGCCTCCGGGCCGCCGCAGCCGGTCGCCTTCGGCTACAGCTGGGTCGAGCTCTACGCGCGGCAGAACGGCGAGTGGCGGGCGATCGGCAACGCTTCGAGCGCGCTCCCGGGAAACTCCTGAGAGAATGGGCGGCGAGCCGCCCCTTCCCGAGGAGATGCGCATGCCGCAGCGCCCGCGACCGTATATCCAGCAGTTCTATCCCGACGAGCATTCGTGGTGCTACGGCTGCGGCCGCCTGAACCCCCACGGGCTCCGCCTCGAGAGCGCCTGGGAGGGGGACGAGGTCGTCGCCCGCTTCACCCCGCGCCCCGAGCAGATGTCGATCCCGGGTTACGTCTACGGCGGGCTGATCGCGGCGCTGATCGACTGCCACGCCATGGCGACGGCGGCGGCCCACGCCGACCGTCTCGCCGGGCGGCACCTCGGCGAGGGCGACGTGCCGCGCTACGTCACCGCCGCGCTGCAGGTCGACTACCTCCACCCGACGCCGCTGGGCGGCGAGCTCGTGCTGCGCGCGCGGGTGCGCGAGGCCGGCCGCCGCAAGCTGGTCGTCGCCGTCGCCCTGGAGGCCGCCGGGCGCGAAACGGCGCGCGGCGACGTCGTCGCCGTGCCGATTCCCGAAGCGATGCTCGCCACCGCCAAGTAGCCGCGCCGCCGGGACACCATGCCCCTGGTCCCCTGGCCGCCCGGCCGTCCGGCTCCGGCGCCTCCGCGGCGCGCTCCGTCCCTGATCGTCGCCCTGCTCCTCCAGCTCCTGCTGCTGCGGGAGCTTCTGGTGCGTCGCTTCTCGCCGTCGCTCCGCGCGGCGATGGAAGCCGCACCCCGCGCTGCCGGCGAGACGGTCTGGATCCTCCCCGGAATGGGCGTCGGCGACTGGACCACGAGCGCCCTGCGTCGATTCTTCCGCCGTCACGGCTTCGACGCCCGCGGCTGGGGACTCGGCAGGAATCCGCCCGACGCCGACGCGACCCTGGCGCGCCTGCTGCCGCGGCTCGAGGCCCTGGCCGTCGCCTCCGGCGCGCCGGTGGCGATCGTCGGCTGGAGCCTCGGCGGTCTCCTCGCCCGCGAGCTCGCGCGCCTGCGTCCCGATCTCGTGCGCTGCGTCGTGACGCTCGGCAGCCCGGTGGTGGGCGGGCTCCGGCATACCGCGATCGCCGGCTTCTACCGCCTGCAGGGCTGGGACATCGACGAGATCGCGCGCGTCGTCGCGACCGCGAATCGAGTGCCGATCCAGGTCCCGGTGACGGCGATCTGGAGCCGCCGCGACGGCATCGTCGCCTGGCAGGCGTGCGTCGACGACGTCACACCCGCGGTCGAGAACCTCGAGGCGACCTCTTGCCACTGGGGACTCGGGCTCGACCCGGAGGTCCTGGCGGCGCTGCCCTCGCGGCTTCTTCGCCCCGCGGAGCCCGCCGCACCCTCGGCCTGAGCCTTCTCGACGGCGCGCCGCTCGCGGCTCAGGGAACGGTGGTCGACCAGTTCGTGCTGTCGTGGGTCTCGAAGCCGTCGAGCAGCAGCGCCTGGCAGGAGACCTCGGTCAGCGCGACGTCGTCGAGGCTGAAGTTGGCGCCGTTGCCGTCGACTCCCTTGACGTACTCGAACTGCAGCGTGTGCGGCAGGCCGTCGGCGTAGGCATCGACGATGACGCTTCGGGCCGTGTAGGTCGTCTCCGGCACGCTCGGCTCGAGGTAGCTGGCGACGGAGTTGCCGTCCATCCCG
>CAZQTL010000150.1:5160-10196 GCA_964595975.1 uncultured Thermoanaerobaculia bacterium
CGAAGAGCGCCCAGAACACGCCGGTCCGCGGGGCGATGCCGGCCGCGGAGCCGCAGACCGCCGTGCTGCACACCGGCGAGCCGAAGTGCGTCGACGTGCCCGCCCAGTCCGGGCACGCCGGCGGCGATCCCGCGGCGCGCTCGAAGCCACCGTCGAGAAGGGCGTTCACCGGCGAACAGCTCAGTTGGGCCGAAAGAGCGGCCGGCGCGAGCGCGGCCGCGAGCAAAGTCGTCAGGACGGGACCACAGCTCCTGATGTTCATCGCGCGACTCCTTCCGTTGGGTGAGCCAGGCTCACGGGCCCACCCTAGCGAGGAGATCGGCGGTTTTCTTCCGGGGAAGCTACCCGGTTGCGGCGCGACGAGGTCGCCGCAGGAAGCGGGGATGCGTGAAAACTACGCGATTCGGCGCGCGCTAGGCCCGGCGGCGCACGACGACGAGGGTCAGGTCGTCGGCGAGCTGCTCGGAGGCGACGTAATCGACGATGCGGCGGACCAGCTCGTCGGCGAGGCGCACGGCGGAGATCTCGCTCTGGGCGGCGAGCTCGGCGAAGGCGGCGCGCACGCGCTCGATGCCGAACGGCTCGCCGGCCGGCGACAGCGCCTCGGTGAGTCCGTCGGTGAACAACAGCAGGCTGTCGCCCGCATCGAGCCGCAGGCGGCGTTCGGCGAACGCTTCGTGCTCGAAGGCGCCGAGCGCCGGACCGCAGTTCTCGAGCTCTTCGAGCGCGACGCTTCCGCCGCGCGCCACCAGCCCCGGAGGATGGCCGCAGCTCGCGTAGACGATCTCGCCGCCCGCGGCCTCGAGCACGGCGTAGCAGCAGGTGACGAAGGCCCGGGTGGCGGTCGACTCGCGCAGCAGGCGGCTCACCGCGGCCACGGTGGCCGCCGGCCCGGAATCGCCGCCCGGCGAATCGCCGGCCGGCTCGCGACGGGCGCGCAAGAGCGCCCGGAACGTCGCCATGATGAGCGCCGCCGGCACCCCCTTGCCGGCGACGTCGCCGATCACCAGGCCGTGACGCCCTGCATCCTCCGGCGCGCGGGCCGCGAGGGGGAAGTGATCGTAGAGGTCGCCGCCGAGCTCGAGACTGGGCCGGCAGACACCGGCGATCTCCCAACCCGGCAGGTCGGGCGCCGCGCGCGGCAGCAGTCCGACCTGGACTTCACGCGCCAGCCGGACCTGCGCGTCGACCTGCTCGAGCTCGACCAGCCGCCGATGGAGCATCGCCTTGTCGATCGCCATCGCCGCCGCCGCGGCGAAGAACTCCAGACGCTCCAGATCCGCCGTGTCGAACGCCGCCAGGCGGTCGCTCTCGACATCGAGCGCGGCGATCGTGCGGCCGTCGAAGCGGATCGGCACCACCATCTCGGAGAGCGTCTCCCGCCGCCCGACGATGTAGCGCGGATCGCTGCGCACGTCGGCCACCAGCACGCTCGACCCGGTGCGGATCGTATGGCCGACCAGCCCTTCGGCGCCGGAGAGCATGCGATCGTCGGCCACCGGGCGCTCGAGGTAGCCGCGCCGCGCGACGACCGCGATCTTCCCCGGCGCCGGCTCGCCCGGCCTCCCCAGCACCTCGCTGAGCGCGAAGATCCCGGCGGCGTCGAACGCGACGACCCCGCCGACGGCGTCGAGCAGGCGATCGAGGATCTGCCCGAGATCGAGCGTCCCCCGGCTGCGGCGCGCGATCTCCAGCAGCAGCGAGCAGCGCTCCTCGGCCGAGAGCTGCCGCCCGCCGCCGCTCCCGCTCCCCGCTCCCCCCGGCTGGCTCGTCGCGCTCACCTCGTCCTCCCCTGCCGGAGGATACGTGGGATGGCGGGGAATGTCCCCCTTCCCGGCGCAGAGACCGCGAAACCTGGCGGGGTCCGCCTGCGTTGTATCTCCCAGGAGGAGCTCCGCATGCACGCATCGTCCGTCCGTTCGTTCGCCCTCGGCCTCGCGCTCACCGTCACCCCGGCCGCCTGGGCCGGCGAGTTCCGTCTCGAGAAGCGCCTGCCGCTCGCCGCGGGAGGAACCTTCTCCCTGTCGTCCGAAGCCGGCGGCATCGAGGTCCGCGGCGGCGACGGGACCGAGGCCGTCGTCGTCGTCACTTCGAACCGCGACGATTTCGCCTCCGTGTACGACCTGCGCTTCGAGACCCCGCGACCGGATCGCGTCGAAGTGGTGCTGGCGCGCAAGTCGCGCGGCCCGAGCAGCTGGTTCGAAGGCAACCACCGCACCAAAGTCACCGTCACCCTGCCGAAGAGCGCGGCGGCCGAGCTCGAGAGCTCGGGGGGCGGCATCGACGTCGCCGGCCTCGACGGCAAGGTGACCGCCGAGAGCTCCGGCGGCGGAGTGCACGCGAGCCGCCTGGGCGGCGCCGCCAGCCTGTCGAGCAGCGGCGGTTCGATCTCCGCCGACGACATCGGCGGCGATCTCGAGGCCGACAGCTCCGGCGGCGGCGTCCAGGTGCGCGAAGCGCACGGAGCGGTCGTCGCCGAGAGCTCCGGCGGCGCCGTGAGCGTCGGTTTCGCCGCCGGCAACGCCAAGGGCGGCAGTCTCTCCTCCTCGGGCGGCGGGGTGGCCGCGACGATCGACCCGGCGGTCGGACTGGAGATCGACGCCAGCTCCTCCGGCGGCTCGGTCGACTGCGACCTGCCGCTCACCGTCCGCGGCAAGATCGGCCGCGACGACGTCCACGGCACACTCAACGGCGGCGGCCCCCTGCTCAAGCTGCGCTCGAGCGGCGGCGGCATCGACATCGGCAAACCGTGAGCCGGAGGGACGTCGCCGTGGGCCACTTCGTCCGCCGAAACACCGCCGCTCCGCGCCAACTCGCCCTACTGGGGCCCGGCCGGTCGGCCACCCGCGGACCGGCGATCGCGCTCGCCCTGGCGACCGCACTCGCGACGGCGGCGGTCGCCGCGGAGCCCGGCCCGGCCGCCGAGCCGGGGAGCCCGACGCTCGTCGCCGCCGCGCCCGAGAAGGGCTTCCACTACCCCTACCTCCTCGTCGTCCCTTCCCGGGCGTCGAGCGCAACGGCAGCGGGCGAGGCGCCCCTGCTCGTCGAGCCGAACAACACCGGCAAGGTCTCCGACGACTTCATCGTCCACCTCTCCGCGGCGCGCGACCTGGCACAGAAGGCGATCGGCGGCTACGTCGCGCGCGAGCTCGGGCTGCCGCTCCTGGTCCCGGTCTTCCCGCGGCCGGAGAAGCAATGGGAGCTCTACACCCACCAGCTCGACCGCGACACGCTGCTCGTCGCCGACGGACTCCTGCGGCGGCTCGACCTCCAGCTTCTGGGGATGATCGACGACGCCCGGGAACGCCTCGCGCTGCAAGGCTGGAAGGTGCCGGAGAAGGTCCTGCTCACCGGCTTCTCCGCCTCCGGTTCGTTCGTCAACCGTTTCACCGCGCTCCACCCGGAGCGCGTGCGGGCGGTTGCGGCCGGCGGCCTCAACGGCAACCTGATCCTGCCGCTCGCGACGCTCGACGGCCGGACCCTGCCCTATCCGCTCGGCGTCGCTGATCTCGCGGCCGTCTCCGGGCGCGCCTTCGACGCCGCGGCCTGGAAGCGGGTGCCGCAGTTCCTCTACATGGGCGCGCTCGACGACAACGACGCGGTGCAGTACGACGACGGTTACACCACGGCCGAGAAGGCGATCGTCGACGCGGTCATCGGCGCGAAGATGCAGCCCGACCGCTGGGAGCACTGCCAGCGGCTCTACCGCGACGCCGGCGCGAACGTCGAGTTCCGCACCTACGCCGGCGTCGGCCACTTCACCGACCAGAAGGTCAACGAGGAGCTCCGCGACTTCTTCCGCGGTCAGCTCGTGCCGGTGCGTTAGGCGGTCAGGGCGTCGCGATCTGCGCGAGCAGCGCGGCGAAGCGCGGATCGGTTCGCAGGCTGGCGAGATCGTCGTCCCCGGCGACGGTCTCCCGCGGTCCGAAGCCGGCGGCGATCGCCTGGCCGAGACGGTCGAGCGCCGCCTCTTTCTGCCCGGCGCGCGCCTGGGCGCAGGCCAGGTTGTAGAGCACGACGCGGCGTCCGCCGCCCTCGGCCGGCATCGCGTCGGGCCCGGCGAGTGCCCGCTCCCAGATGCGGATCGCCAGCGCCAGGTCGCCACGCTGCATCGCCGGCACACCGAGCTGGTTGTAGACGAAGCCCGGGTTCGCTCCCGCCGCGACCGCCTTCGCGAGCTCCGCGAAACCTGCGTCGAGCTCGCCGGTACGCACCAGCGCCTGGCCGAGTTGGAGACTCAGGCCGAGGCCCGACTCCCCCGCCGCCTGCGCCTGTCGCAGCACCGGAATCGCCGCCGCATCCTGGCCGCTCCGCGCCAGCACGGAACCCAGGGCGGCGAGCGCCGGCCGGTCGCCCGGGCGCTCGGCGAGGATCGCCCGCAGCGCCGCTTCCGCTGCTGGGAAATCCACCCCGTAGCTTGCGAGGAGCGCCTGCCGCGCGAGGTCGGGCGCCGGGCCGGGGGACGGCGGTGTGACCAGGCGATCCACCAGCCAGGCGACCGTCTGCCGCACCAGGAGCTGCGACTCCACACCCTGGTCGAGCGCGTCGAAGGCGTGCATCAGTGTCGGGGCTTCGACCATGGTCCACGGCGCGGCTCGCCGCACCGCCTGCGCGAAGAGCTCGCGGATACCGGCCGTGAGCTGCGGACTGTCGCGCTCGGCGAGGACATAGAACACCGGCAGGTCGGTGCGCAGCTCGGCGACCTGCGTGCTGCCGTAGTAGAGCACCGCCGCCGCGACCTCCGGCCGGCGCGCGCCGTTCATCCACGGCAGCGCCAGACTCACGTTCGCCGAACAGGCCCAGACCGCGATTCTCGCCGGGTCGATCCCCAGCCCGGAGGCGTGACGCCGCAGGTGAGTGAAGAGCGCGTCCAGGCTTCGGGCGCCGTCTGCCGGGTCGCTCTGGTAGACGATGCCAGCGATGCCGTGCGCCGCCACGAGGCGAGCCCAGTCGCGATAGATCTCCCAATCCTGGAAGCGCGCGCCGGTGACGTTGACGAAGACGATCGCCGGTACCGCAGCGCCGTCGGCGCCCGC
>CAZQTL010000151.1:0-10190 GCA_964595975.1 uncultured Thermoanaerobaculia bacterium
AGGTTGCGCTGCCGCGCGGCGTCGCGCGCGGTCGGCTCGCCGGTCGCCACCCGCGGCTCGCTATCCCGGGAATTCCGCGAGCACGTCCCGGGCGATCAGGTCGCGGTGGATCTCCGAGGTGCCTTCCCAGATGCGCTCGACGCGCACGTCGCGCCAGAACCGCTGCAGCGGCAGGTCCTCGGTGATGCCCATCCCGCCGAACACCTGGAGCGCGTTGTCGGTCACGCGTCCGGCCATCTCCGAGCCGTAGAGGTTGACCTGCGAGGCGACGCGCGCGGTCAGCCGGCCGTGGTCGAGCTTGTCCGCCGCGTCGAGCACGAGCAGCCGGGTCGCGTAGATCTCCATCGCCATGTCGGCGAACTTGAACGAGGTCCCCTGGAACTTGCCGATCGGCTGACCGAAGGCCTTGCGCTGGTTCGCCCAGGCCGCCGCCATCTCCATCGCCCGCTCGGAGACGCCGACGCAGTTCGCGGCGAGCATGATCCGGCCGGAGAAGATCCAGTCCTTCGCCATCTTGAAGCCGGCGCCCTCGTCGCCGAGGATGTTGCGCTTCGGGACCCGGACGTCGACGAGACCGATCGTGTTCGAGACCAGGCCTCGATTCGAGACGCAGCGCAGCGGCGAGACGCTGACCCCGGGCGAGGCCTTGTCGACCAGGAACGCGGTGATCCGCTTGTTCGGGCCGCGCGGGGTCTGGTCGACGCCGGTCACCGCGAAGACGATGATGAAGTCGGCCCGGTCGGCCTGGGTGATGAACTGCTTGGTGCCGTTGATGACGTAGTCGTCGCCGTCGGCGGTCGCGCGGGTGACGATCGCGCGCGCGTCGGATCCCGCGCCCGGCTCGGTCAGGCCGAAGCAGTCGAGGCGCTCGCCGCGGATCGTCGGCTTGAGGTAGGTCTCGATCTGGTCGCCGCGGCAGGCCTTGAGGATCGGCGCCGGCCGGTTGCAGATCATCTGCAGCGCGCGGCTCGCCCGTCCGAACTGGAACTCGGTGATCGACCGGTCGAGATGCGTGAGTCCGCCCCCACCGTGCTCGGCCGGCATGTTGAGCGCGTAGAAGCCGGCGGCGATCGCGCGATCGCGGATCTGGCGGACGAGGTCGGGCGGCACCGCGCCGCTGCGTTCGACCAGCTCCTCGTGCGGGACGATCTCCCGGTCGACGAACGCGCGCACCGCGTCGGAGAGCATCTGCTGCTCCGAGGTGTAATCGAATCCCACGAGGCTCTCCGGAAGGCGGAACCGAGATCGGGAAGCGGGTCGGACGGGTCGCCGGACGGGTCGCCGGACGAGTCGTATTCAGCGCGGTGCGAGCGACGCCCGCTCCGTCGACGCCGTTCTCCGGACCCGGACCGGGGCGCGACCGCGCGCTCCACCGGTGCTTGACACTGGTCGAATGATGACACGAGAATGACTTTTTCTTCCATACCTCGCGCAACGCCGGTCGGTCTCGTCGATCGCGCAGCGGGGCAACCATCGGGGGCGGGGCATGGCCATGGATCGTCGCGGCTTTCTGAGAGAGTCCGCGGTGCTCGCGGCGGGCGGAGCGCTTTCGCTCGCCGGCGGGCGCACGGTGTACGCGCAGACGCGGGCGGACACGCTGCTCCTGGTCCAGGAGGGCGGGCCCAACAACCTCGACATCAGCCAGCGCGGCGTCAACCGGCCGGCCAACGGCGCGTCGTGGAACGTCTACGACCGCCTGGTCACCTTCGCCGACAAGCGTCTGGCGGACGGGGGCCTGACCTACGACTACTCGACGCTGCGCGGCGAGCTGGCCGAGCGCTTCGAGGTCTCCGCCGACGGGCGCGTGCTGACGTTCCACCTGCGCCGCAACGCGGTGTTCCACGATGGCGCACCGGTGACCGCCAACGACGTCAAGTGGTCGTTCGACCGCGCGGTCAGTCTTCCGAACTCCGCGTCGAAGGGGCAGTTCGCGCTCGGGTCGATGGAGGACCCCGGCCAGTTCACCGTCGTCGATCCCTACACGTTCCGGATCACGCTCCCGCGCGCCGACCGCTACACGTTGCCGAACCTGGCGACGCACTACGCGTTCATCGTCAACGCCGAGCTCGCCCGCAAGAACGCGACCGCGGCCGACCCGTGGGCGGCCGACTGGCTCAAGCAGAACGTCGCCGGCGGCGGCGCCTACAAGGTCGAGTCGTGGCAGCCGGGCAAGCAGCTGGTGCTCGGCCGGCACGACGGCTGGAAGAGCGGCGCCCTGCCGTACTTCCGCCGGGTGATCCTGCAGGAGATTCCCGAGGCGGGGAACCGGCGCGCGCTGGTCGAGCGCGCCGACGCCGACGTCGGCCAGGACCTGCTGGCCAAGGACGTCGTGTCGATCATCGACGGGAAAAAGCTCAAGGTCTTCTCGACGCCGATGGCCAACACCCTGCAGTTCATCGCGCTCAATTGCAAGATGAAGCCGTTCGACGACGTGCGGGTGCGCCGGGCGATCGCCTACGCGCTGCCGTACGACGCGATCCTGCGCGGTGCGGCGTCCGGTCGCGGCGCGAAGCTCTACGGCGCCGCGTCGTCGAAACCGACGTCCACCGAGTGGCCGCAGCCGTCGCCCTATTCGACCAACGTCGCGCAGGCGAAGAAGCTGCTTGCCGAGGCCGGCTACCCGCAGGGCTTCAGCACGACGTTCTCCTACTCGTCGGCGACCGCATCGGTCGACGAGACCGTCGCGATCCTGGTCCAGGAGGCGCTCGCCGAGATCGGCGTCAAGGTCACGCTGGACAAGATCCCGGGCGCGCAGATCCTCGGCAAGCTGCAGGCCAAGGAAGTGCCGATGTACGCCTACCAGACCGCGGCGCTGCTCAACGACACCGACTACTTCTTCCGCGTCTTCTACCACGGCTCCAACGGCCCCTGGAACTTCGGCAACTTCGTCAACGACGAGGTGACCAAGCTCATCGACGACGCGCGCTGGGAGGCGTCGGCGGCGAAGTACGACGCGATGTGCCGGCGGATGATCGAGATCGCCTTCGAGCAGGTTCCGCTGATCCCGCTGTGGCAGCCGATGCTCGACTTCGTCGCCCAGCCGAACCTCACCGGGTACAAGTACTGGTTCCACCGGCAGCTGGACGTGCGCCCGCTCAAGCGGGTCTGACCCGCGGATTTCGCCGGCTCGACCCGGACGGGTTGCGCGGCGATCCGGCATGAAGACGACGCGATCGGTCGTCGCGCTGGTCGCGCGGCGCGCGCTCCTCGCGGTGCCGACGCTGTTCGGCGCGCTGGTCATCACCTTCGTGCTGACCCATTCGCTGCCGGGCGACCCGGCGGCGTATTTCGCCGGCGGCTCCGACACCTCGTTCGAGGCGATCCGCGCGATGCGCGCCAAGCTCGGCCTCGACCGCAGCGTGCCCGAGCAGTTCATGATCTACCTGCGCGACCTGGCGCGCGGCGACCTCGGCACCTCGCTCACCACCGGTCAGCCGGTCCTCCGGGACCTCGTCGAGCGGCTGCCGGCTTCGCTCGAGCTCACCTTCGTGGCCTTCGCGCTGGCGGTCGTCGTCGCGCTGCCGCTGGGCGTGCTGGCCGCCACCCATCCCGGTTCGTGGATCGACTCGACCTGCCGGCTGGTGACGACGCTCGGCGTGTCGCTGCCGACCTTCGTCACCGGGCTGGTGCTGATCTACGTCTTCTACTACCTGCTCGGCTGGGCGCCGTCGCCGATCGGCCGGGTCGACCCGTTCGTCGTCCCGCCGCCGACCCGGACCGGACTGCTGCTCGTCGACACGCTGCTGACCGGCGACCTCGCCGCCTTCCGGATGGCGCTGGGGAAGCTGCTGCTGCCGGCGAGCACGATGGCGCTGTTCACGTTGGCGCCGCTCGCGCGGATGACCCGCGCGGCGATGCTGGGCGTGCTCTCGGCGGACTACGTCAGGACCGCGCGCGCGCTCGGGCTCTCGCCGCGCCGCGTGCTCTACGGCTACGCGCTGCACAACGCCCTGCTGCCGGTGGTGACGACGCTGGGCATGGTGTTCTCCTACATGCTCGGCGCGAACGTCCTGGTCGAGAAGGTGTTCAGCTGGCCGGGGATCGGCTCCTACGCGCTCAACGCGCTGGTCGCGCTCGACTACGCGCCGGTGCAGGGCTTCGTGCTGATGATGGCCGCGATCTTCGTGCTCATCAACCTGCTCGTCGACCTGCTCTACACGGCGATCGATCCGAGGATCGCGCTCGAAGGATGAAGGCGGGCCTGCGCCACTTCGCGTACGTGTTGGGCGAAAACCGGCTCACGCTGGCCGCCTTCGCGCTGCTGTCGGTGCTGATCGTCGTCGCGGTCTTCGGCCCGGCGCTGGCGCCGTACGATCCGCTGAAGACGCGGATCCTCGACGCGCTGCAGCCGCCGTCGGCGGCCCACTGGTTCGGCACCGACAAGCTCGGCCGCGACGTCTTCAGCCGGGTGCTGGTGGCGACCCGGCTCGACCTGATGATCGCGGTGGGCGCGGTGGCGCTGTCGTTCGTCGTCGGAACGCTGCTCGGCGCGCTCGCCGGCTACGTCGGCGGATGGACCGACCGCGTCGTCGGACGCGCGGTCGACACGATCATGGCGTTCCCGCTGTTCGTGCTGGCGATGGGAATCGTCGCGGCGGCCGGCAACACGGTGGAGAACATCGTCTACGCCACCGCGATCATCAACCTGCCGTTCTACGCGCGGATGGCGCGCGCCGAGGTCAACGTGCGGCGCGGCGCCGGATTCGTCGAGGCGGCGCGGGTTTCGGGCAACAGCCGGACCCGCGTGCTGCTCGTGCACCTGATCCCCAACGTCCTGCCGCCGTTGATGGTCCAGATCTCGCTCAATCTGGGCTGGGCGATCCTCAACGCCGCCGGCCTGTCGTTCATCGGCCTGGGCATCCGGCCGCCGACCGCCGAGTGGGGCATCATGGTCGCGGAGGGCGCGTCGTTCATCATCTCGGGCGAGTGGTGGGTCGCGCTGTTCCCGGGACTCGCGCTCACGCTCACCGTGCTCTGCTTCAATCTGCTGGGCGACGGCCTGCGCGAGCTGGTCGACCCGCGCCGGCGGACCTGACCGTGCCGGGCGCCTCGCTGCTCGCGGTTCGCGACCTCACCGTCGAGTTCCGGACGCGGACCGGGACGGTCCACGCGCTCGACGCGGTCGAGTTCGACGCCGACCTCGGCGAGGTGGTCGGCATCGTCGGCGAGAGCGGCTCGGGCAAGTCGGTGACCGCGAGCGCGATCATGGGGCTGCTCGAACCGTCGGCCCGCGTGCTCTCGGGGTCGGTGATGCTCGAGGGCGAGGACGTCTTGCGGCTCCCGGAATCGCGCCTGCGCGAGTTGCGCGGCGGCCGGATGGGCATGATCTTCCAGAGCCCGCGGACCGCGCTCAATCCGATCCGCCCGATCGGCCGGCAGCTCGAGGACGTGTTGCTCGCCCACGGCGTCGTGGCGTCGCGGGCCGAAGGCCGCGAACGCGCGGTTGCGCTGCTCGCGCAGGTGCGCATCGCCGACCCCGGCCGGCGCCTGGGCGCCTATCCGGCCGAGCTCTCCGGCGGCATGTGCCAGCGGGTGATGATCGCGCTCGCGCTCGCCGCCTCGCCGAGGCTCCTGATCGCCGACGAGCCGACCACCGGCCTCGACGTCACGACGCAGACGCTGATCGTCGACCTGATCCGCGACCTGTGTCGCGAACGCGGCATGGGCGCGCTGCTGATCACCCACGATCTCGCGCTGGCGTCGGAGACCTGCGACCGGATCGTCGTGATGCACGCCGGGCACGTCGTCGAGAACGCGGCGACGCGCGACCTGTTCGCCTCGCCGCGCCACCCGTACACGCGCCGGCTGATCGCGACGACGCCGGACGCCGACGCGCCGTTGCGCTCGCTCGAACCGATCCCGGGGAACCTGCCGGACTTGCGCAGCGCGCTGCCGCCCTGCCGCTTCAGCGGGCGTTGCGAACGGTACGCGGCGGTCTGCGACCAGGCGCCGCTGCGCCGGACGCGCGACGCGCGCGGCCACGCCGTGGCGTGCTCGAGGCAGCCATGAGCGATCTGCTGCAGGTCCGCGAGCTGCGCAAGGTCTTCGCGCTGGCGCCCGGTCACGAGGCCGACGCGACCGGGCCGGGCTGGCTGCGCCGCGCGCGTCCGCGGCTGTTGCACGCGGTCGACGGCGTCGACCTCGACATCCGCCGCGGCGAGACCGTCGGACTGGTCGGCGAATCGGGTTGCGGCAAGTCGACGCTCGTCCGCCTGATCGCGCGCCTGGCCGAACCGACCTCCGGGAGCGTGCGGCTGGGCGGGAGCGACATCACCGCGATCGACGCCGCCCGGTTCTCCGCCGCGCCCGAGCGCCGTCAGATCCAGATGGTGTTCCAGGATCCGACCGAGAGCCTCAATCCCCGGTTCACCGCGTTCGACGTGATCGCCGATCCGCTGCGACGCCTCGAGCGGTTGCGCGGGCCCGAGCTCGATCGACGCACGCGCGAAGCGGCCGAGATGGTCGGACTCGCGGCGGAACTGCTGTCCCGCTTCCCCCACCAGCTCTCCGGCGGACAGAAGGCGCGCGTCGGCATCGCCCGGGCGATCGCGGTGCGCCCGCGGCTCGTGCTGCTCGACGAGCCGACGTCGGCGGTCGACGTCTCGGTGCAGGCGCTGATCCTGCAGCTGCTCGATCGCCTGCGCCAGCAGTTGTCGATGAGCTACCTGTTCGTGTCGCACGATCTGGGCGTCGTGCGCCTGCTGTGCCATCGCGTCGCCGTCATGTACCTCGGCCGCATCGTCGAGTTCGGGCCGACCGAGGAGGTGTTCCGGCACCCCGCGCATCCGTACACCCGGATGCTGCTGGCCGCGGTGCCGAGCCTCGAGCCGCGGACGCGAACGACGACGGCGCGCGTCGTCGGCGAACCGGGCAGTCCGATCGATCCCGATCCGCGCGTCTGCCGGTTCGCCGGCCGCTGCCCCGACGAGGTCGCGATCTGCCGCCAGGCGATGCCGGAGCTGCGCGACGTCGGCCCAGGGCATGGCGTCGCCTGTCATGTGGCCCCGACCGCGGCATCGGTTGCGCTAGACTCGGACACGCCGTCCGCCGGCCCGCCCTGAACGAGACGAACCGGACCGGACCCCGTCGCGCCCGACCGTCCGGTCGGCGATCCGTCCGCCGGCGCGCCACCGGACCACCGACTTCTGGAGACCCCGTTGAATTCCCCGTCCCCCCAAGCCTTCCCCGACCTCGAGGGCCGGCGCGTCATCGTCACCGCCGGCGCCGCCGGCATCGGCCGTTCGTTCGTCGAGGCGTTCCACCGCGCCGGCGCGAAGCTCTTCGTCTGCGACATCGTCGACGAGCGGCTGGCGGCGCTGCGTTCCGAGCGGCCGTCGGTCGGAGTGGTGAAGGCCGACGTCGCCGATCCCGCCCAGGTCGACGCGTTCGTCGACCAGGCGGTCCGGACGATGGGCGGACTCGACATCTTGATCAACAACGCCGGCATCGCCGGCCCGGCCGCGCCGGTCGAGGAGATCTCGAGCGACGACTGGAACCGGGTGTTCGCCGTCAACGTGGCCGGTCCGTTCCACTGCGCCCGCCGGGCCGTGCCCCATCTGAAGACGGCGGGCGGCGGGGTGATCATCAACATGGCGTCGGTGGCCGGCAAGTTCGGTTTCCCGCTGCGCTCGCCGTACTCGACGTCGAAGTGGGCGGTGATCGGATTCACCAAGTCGCTCGCCATCGAGCTCGGACCCTCGAAGATCCGGGTGAACGCGATCCTGCCGGGTATCGTCAGCGGCGAGCGCATCCGCCAGGTGTTCACCGCCCGCGCCGCGGCCAAGGGCATCGGCTACGACGAGATGGCGCGCCAGGCGCTCGAACGCGTCTCGCTGCGCACGATGGTCGATCCCGAGGAGATCGCCGACCTCGTGCTCTTCCTCTGCTCGCGCTACGGCCGGGCGATCACCGGCGACGCGATCGAGATCTGCGGCGGCACCGAGTCGATCGTCTGACGCCGACCGCTTCCCCTTCCCACCGGATCGACCGACGACCATGAGCACCGGAAAGATCATCATCACCTGCGCCGTCACCGGCGCGACGCACACCCCGACGATGTCGCCGTACCTGCCCGCGACGCCCAAGGACATCGCCGACCAGGCGGTCGGCGCGGCCGAGGCCGGCGCGGCGATCGTGCACCTGCACGCGAGGCGCGAGAGCGACGGCATGCCGACCGGCGACGTCGACACCTGGCTCACGATCCTGCGCGGCATCAAGAGCCGCAGCGACGTCGTCGCCAACATGACCACCGGCGGCAGCACCTACATGAAGATCGAGGACCGTCTCGCGGCGCCGATGGTCGCGAAGCCCGAGCTCACGTCGATGAACATGGGCTCGATGAACTTCGGCACCTTCACGATGGCGAAGAAGTTCAGCAACTGGAAGCACGACTGGGAGTTGCCGTTCCTCGAGGACAGCCGCGACGCGATCTTCCGCAACACCTTCCGCGACATCGAGATCCTCCACGAGAAGCTCGGCGAGGGCTGCGGCGCGCGCTTCGAATACGAGTGCTACGACGTCGGGCACCTCTACACGCTCAAGCACTTCCTCGACCGCGGCATCGCGAAGCCGCCGCTGTTCGTCCAGATGGTGCTGGGATCGCTCGGCGGCATCGGCGCCGATCCGGAGAACCTGATGCACATGAAGGCCACCGCCGACCGGCTGTTCGGGTCGAACTACCTGTTCTCGGTGCTGTGCGGCGGCCGCCTGCAGATGCGGATGACGACGATGGCGGCGATCCTCGGCGGCAACGTCCGGGTCGGCATGGAGGACAGCCTCTACCTCGGCAAGGGCGAGCTCGCGAAGTCGAACGCCGAGGCGGTCGCCCGGATCCGCGCGACGCTCGAGAGCCTGGGCATGGAGATCGCGACACCCGACGAGGCGCGTGCCCGGCTGGGCCTCAAGGGCATCGACCGGGTCGCGTACTGACCCGTGCCGCGCGTACGCCTCGCGCAGCCGCAGGTCCGACCCGGAGCGACGCGTCCGGTGCGGCGGGGACCCGTCCCGTGGGACGGGCGGCGCGATGCCTGAGGTCCGCCGCGTCCCCCAGCTCGCGCACTGGGGCGCGTTCACCGCCGTCGTCGAGGACGGGGTGCTCACGCGCTGCGAGCCGTTCGAGCACGATCCGTCGCCCTCGCCGATGCTGGGCAGCATCGTCGAGAGCGTCTACTCGGACCGGCGCGTGCGCAAGCCGGCGATCCGCCGGTCGTGGCTCGAGAACCCGGAGCGGTCCGATCCCCGGATGCGCGGTCGCGAGGAGATGGTCGAGGTCGACTGGGATCTGGCGCTCGACCGGGTCGCCGCGGAGATCCGGCGGGTGCGCGAGGAGGACGGCGCCGAGTCGATCTTCGCCGGATCGTACGGCTGGTCGTCCGCCGGGCGGTTGCACCACGCCCGCTCGCTGATCCGCCGTTTCTACTTCACCGGCGGCGGCTGCACCGATCAGCGCGGCAACTACAGCTGGGGCACCGCGCAGTTCCTGCTGCCGCACGTCATCGGCGACTACGCGCCGCTGACCGGTCGCGTCACCTCTTGGCCGAGCATCCTCGATCACGCGCAGATCTTCGTCGCCTTCGGCGGGCTCGCGCTCAAGAACGGCCAGGTGTCCTCCGGCGGGGCGGCCGAGCACACGCAGGAACGCTGGCTGCGCCGGCTGGCTGAGCGCGGCATCCCGGTCGTCAACGTAAGCCCGACGCGCGACGATTGCCCGGCGTTCCTGCGCGCCGAGTGGATCCCGATCCGGCCGACGACCGACACCGCGCTGATGCTGGGGCTCGCGCACGAGATCCTCGCCAACGGCGCGCAGGACGAGAGCTTCCTGCGCACCCGCTGCGTCGGTTTCGAGGCGCTGGCCGACTACATCACCGGCCGCGGCGACGGCGTCCCGAAGTCGCCGGCCTGGGCCGCGACGATCACCGGCGTGCCGGAGGCGCGCATCCGCTCGCTGGCGCGGCGCCTGATCGGCGCGCGCAGCTACCTGACCTGTTCGTTCTCGGTACAGCGCGCCCAGCACGGCGAGCAGCCGTACTGGATGCTGATCGCGCTGTCGGCGATGCTGGGCCAGATCGGCGCCGAGGGGTGCGGATTCGGCTTCGGCCACGGATCGATCAACGGCGCCGGCAACCCGCGGCCGCCCACCGCGGGGCCCGACGTCGAGGTCGGCCGCAACCCGATCGCGCGGGCGATCCCGG
>CAZQTL010000152.1:0-10168 GCA_964595975.1 uncultured Thermoanaerobaculia bacterium
GGCGCCCGAGCAGGCGCGCGGGGCGGCGGTCGACAAGCGCGCCGACATCTGGGCCTTCGGCGTCGTCGTCTTCGAGATGCTCACCGGCCGTTCGCTGTTCGCCGGCGACACGGTCTCCGATACCCTCGCCGGCGTCCTCAAGACCGAGATCGACTTCACGCGCCTGGCGGCGGAGACCCCCTTCGCGCTGCGCCAACTGCTGCGCCGCTGCCTCGAGCGCAATCCCAAGAACCGCCTGCACGACATCGCCGATGCCCGCATCGTGCTCGAAGAGCTGCTCAGCGGTGGGCCCGAAGCGTTGCTTCCGCCCGCGGCGGAGAAGGGACAGGTCGACCGGACACGAGTCTGGACGTGGGGGCTCGTCGCTGCAGCGCTCCTGGTCGGTCTCGGGATCGGCGCGCTTGCCTTCCGCGTCGCCGCGCCGCAGGAGATCGCGAATCAGGGCGCCGCCCTGCATGCCGAATTCGAGATCACTGCGCCGAGCGGGACGGCGATGGTGAGCGGGATCGCGCTGTCGGCGGACGGCCGCCAGCTCGCCTTCGTGGCGCGCGGCAAGGACGGGCGAACGGCACTCTGGGTGAGGCCGATCGGCTCGACCGAAGCGAAGGAGCTGCCCGGGACGGTCGACGCGCGGTTTCCTTTCTGGGCGCCCGACGGTCGACGGCTCGGCTTCTTCGCGCAACGCCGCCTCAAAGTGATCGACCTCCTCGGCGGTGCGCCGCGCACCATCGCCGAGACGGGCTCGACGCAGGACGCTCGCGGCGGGGCCTGGAGCGCGGACGATCGGATCGTGTTTGCGCCCACCTTCACCGGGACGCTCTTCGCGGTCCCGGCGTCCGGCGGCGAGGCCGTGCCGGCATCGCGGATCCCCCCTGGAACCGACATCGGAACCCAGCGATTCCCGAACTTTCTCCCCGACGGCGAGCGCTACCTCTTCTTCGCTTCGACCGGCACCGGAATCGAGCCGGGCACGGCCTATCTCGGACGGCTCGGCTCGCTCGACGCCAAGCGGCTCGGTCCGGTCACATCGTCCGCGTCCTACGCCGCGCCGGGCTTCCTCGTCTTCGTCCAGGGTGATGCACTGGTCGCACAGCGCTTCGACGAGGTGAAAGAGGAGCTCGTCGGCGATCCCATCAGCCTGGGCGTGTCCCTCCCGGGCAGCGTCAGTGTGTCCGGTCAGCGTTCCCTCGCCGTATCGTCCAACGGCGTCCTCGCGTATCGGACGGACAAGCGCAACGGCACGCGCCTCGTCTGGGTCGACCGACAGGGCGTGGAATCGGGGCAGCTGAACGACGACGACCAGAACTGGCACTACGCGCCCGTCCTCTCCCCCGACGGAAGCAGGGTCGCGGTCTCCTACTACGAAGTCGGCATCACCAGCGGAGCGATCTGGGTCCACGATCTGGCGCGGCGCTATTCGACACGACTCACCAACGGAGAGTCGGGGGACGACACACTTCCTGTCTGGTCGCCCGACGGACGCGAGCTCGCCTTCGGACGAGTGGGACCCACCGGTACGAGCGGCGTCTATCGCATGGACGCGAGTCGGCCAGGCAGCGAGCGCCGGTGGTTTTCTGACGAAGGATTCCTGGCGCCCAGCGCCTGGCTGGCCGACGGCTCCGGCCTGCTGGTGCAGCGCTTCGATGCCTCCGGCAGGGGCTCGATCTGGCTGCAGCCATTGGCGTCGAACTCGCCTCCGACACGCCTCGGATCCGAGCAGGCGTCGGAGTGGGGCGCGGTCGCTTCGCCCGACGGACGGTGGATCGCCTATGCGTCGGACGCCACGCGGCGCATGGAGGTCTATGCCCGCCGGCTCGACGACGTCTCGGCTTCGCCGGTTCGTGTCTCCACCGACGGCGGCGTATCCCCCGCCTGGCGCGACGACGGCCGGGAGCTCTTCTACGTCGATGATGGAGGACGCATCGTCGCCGTCCCGTTCGAGCCCTCGGATCCACCGCAAGTCGGCACGGGCGTGGCGCTCTTCGAGAGCAGACTCGAAGAAGGGGCGGACCGCCAGTTCGATGTCACCGCCGACGGCCAGCGCTTCCTTCTGAACCGCAGCTCCGCTGCCGGCGGGGAGCCGATCCGGGTCGTCCTTGGCTGGCGCGAGCGCCTGCAGCAGGGCCAACAACGATGATCGGCCAACGCCTCGGCCCCTGCGAGATCACCGCCAGGCTCGGCGAGGGCCGCCTGCCCGGGAACCGCCGCCTGAGCTGACCTGCTGGCTCCCGGCGGGCCGTTTCACGTACAATTCCGCTCCGCGCGGATCCGGGGCGTTTCCGGACCTCGATTCGTGCCCGTCCAAATCCCTGTCGCCTGATTCGTACGGTCGCGTCGTCGCCAGTTCGTCGACGGGATGTCGCGCCATCGCGCGCGCGGCAGGGAGAAACTCACTTCGAAAGGAATCGCATGGCCACCAAGACGACCTCCAGCAAGACCGCGGCGAGCGCTCGCTCGACGCCGAAGAAGGCGACCGGCAACCTGCCGAAGGCTGCGAAGACTGCGACCGCAGCGCAAGGCGAGAAGTCCGCGACGGCGAAGCGCGTCACGAAGAAGACGTCCGAGCAGGGCGAAGTCGCGGCCAAGGTCGCCAAGCCCGCCGAGGGCAAGGCGAAGGTCGCGCCGCGCCGTCGGAAAAGCGCGGCAGCGCCCGAGATGAAGGCGGCGGCCGAGGCCGTCGCTGCGCCGCTCGAGGTCGTCCCGCCGGCGCCCGCGCGCCCCTCGCGGGAGGAGATCGCCGCCCGTGCGGCGGCGCTCTGGCGCCAGCACGGCGGTCCGGCCTTCGACAACTGGATCCGGGCGGAGCGCGAGCTCGGGGCCTGACGCGTGCGCGTACTCGGCGCCGCCGCCCGCGGCGGCGCCGTCAGTGCGCCGGGCGGAAGGTATCGCCGAAGAAGTCTCCGGAATTCCACTGCGGGCGGGCGTCGGCATCGGCGATCAGCCGCGCCAGCTCGACTTCGGTGGCGGTGAAGCGCGCCACCGAGGGCCAGTCGGCTCCGAGGTCGAGCTGGTCGCTCGGGCGATGGTAGTTCGTCGCCACGAAAGCGGCGGAAGCCTTGCGTTGCGCCTCGCCGCCATCGACGCTGCCGGAGCCGGCGGTGAGGTAGATCGCGGGGACACCACGACGCACGAACGAGTACTGATCCGAGCGCACGAAGATCACCTCTTCGGGCATCGGATCGGGAATCAGCGCGAAGCCGTTGTCCTTCGCGGCGCGCTCGGTGAGGGGGCCCAGGCTGCTGTGATCGGCGCCGAAGGCGACCAGATCGGCGGTGGGAGTGAGCAGCAGCGGCATGTCGACGTTGACGTTGGCGACGATCGCGGCGAGCGGAATCGTCGGATAGGAAGCGAAGTAGTCGGAGCCCAGGAGTCCCCGCTCCTCGCCGGTCACCAGCAGGAAGAGGATCGAACGCCGCGGCCGCTCGGCTGACTTGCCGAGGATGCGCGCCGCCTCGAGCAGGATCGCGCTGCCCATCGCGTTGTCGTAGAAACCGTTGTAGATCGTGTCCCCATCGACCGCCGTGCCCACTCCGACGTGGTCGAGATGTGCCGTCACGACGACGTACTCTCCCCGCAGCGCCGGATCGGAGCCGGGGAGAACGCCGACGACGTTCGGGCTCTCGACCTCGCGCAGAGCGTTGTCGCACGAAGCATCGACGCGAATCGGCAGCAACCGGCTGCGGCTCTCCCGCTTCTCGGCGGCGTCGAGGAGCGCCTCGAGGTCGACGCCGGAGCCGGCGAAGAGCTTCCCCGCTCCGGGGCGCGAGAGGGCCGCGAAGAGGGCGAGGCCCGGGAACGCGTCCTGCACCTCGCCGTTCGCGCCCTTCCAGGCGGTCCTCGGACGGTGGGCATAGGTGACGACGCGCTCCCAGGGCACGCGCTTCTCGTCGCTCCGGTCGCGGATCGTCAGGACGCCGATCGCGCCGTGGCGCTCGGCCAGCTCGGCCTTGAGACGGCGGGAGGAGTGATGGGCGCGCTGGTCGTTGGGGAAGCTCGCCGGAGCGCCCGAGAACAGCAGCACCACCTTGCCGCGGACGTCGACCCCGGCGTAGTCGGTCTCGCCGAGCTCCGGGGCGTCGATGCCGTAGCCGACGAAGACGACCGGCGCCGAGACCCGGGAGCGCGGCGCCGAGACGCTGCCGGTGAGGATGTAGTCGTCGAGCGGGACCAGCGGCTGCGCGCCACTCTCGCCGGAGGCCGTCGCCGTGATCCGTAGCGACGGATTCTCGACCCGCGATTCGACGAAGCGGACCGGCTGCAGGTAGCTCCCGCCAGCCCCCGGCGCGAGTCCATACTCCGCGAACCGCGTCGCGGCATAGAGCGCGGCGATCCCGTACTCGGGGCTGCCGGTGTCGCGCCCCTGCAGCCGGTCGTCGGCGAGAAAGCCGACGTGGGCGCGCAGAGCGCCCAGCTCGACGGCCGGCGACTCGGCGCGGACCACGCCAACGACGGAGAGGGCCAACAGGAAAACCACTGCAAGGGCGCCACGAGTCTTCATCCAGGGCCTCCGGTCTTCGGTCCAGCTGCACGAGCGGCCAAGGGTACCACCGATGATTTCCGCATAAGATCTCTCCACCGGACGAGAGGAGATTCCCTGATCGGCGAACGGCTGGGTTCCCACGAGATCACCGCCAAACCCGGCGCGGGCCGCATGGGCGAGCTGTGCCGCGTCGCCGCCTTCGCGCTGCTGGCGATCTCGCTGACGCCGGCCTCGGCGGCGCCCGAGCACCAGCAGGCCCGGCTCGTCGGCCGCGCCGTGGTGCCGGCGGCGACGACGCGCGCGGGCTCGCCGCCGTCCGGGGCGTTCTTCACCGCCGCCGAGCGCGCCACGGCCGCCGCCAACGGCGTGGCCGGTCCGGCTCTCGGGCCCTACTTCGCAGCCCAGCCGGTGCAGGGATTCTCGAGCATGTTCCCCGCCGCCGGCGGCACCTGGTGGGCGCTCGCCGACAACGGCTTCGCCTGGCGCGGCAACTCGGCCGACTGGCAGCTCGTGCTCTACCGGCTCGATCCACGGTGGGGCGAGGCCGGCGGACCGCGGATCGTCGAATCGGTCGTGTTGCGCGATCCCGGGCGGCAGATCGGCTGGACGATCGTCTGCGATCCCGGTCACGGCGCACCGCTTCCCGCCTTCGACTTCAACGTTCTGCCTCCCCCGCCGCCGGCCTGCGGCGGTGACCCCTCGGCGCGTCTGCTGACCGGCTTCGACTTCGACCCGGAATCGGCCGTCCTCGCCGCCGACGGCACCTTCTGGATCAGCGACGAGTTCGGGCCCTTTCTCCTTCACTTCGCCGCCGACGGCCGGCTGCTCGAGCCGCCGGTGGCGGTGCCGGGCGTCCGCTCGCCGCAGAACCCGGCGCTCGACCTCGCCGATCGCGCCCACCCGGAAGCGCCCACGCTCGCCGCCAGCCGCGGCTTCGAAGGTCTGGCGATCGGCCCGGACGGCGACACCCTCTACGCTCTGCTCGAAGGCGCGGTGACCGGAGACGACGCGCAGGACCTGCGCATCTACACCTATCGCCTCGTGCCGCGCCGGTTCGATGACGGCTTCCTGCGCGTCCGCCTCGAAGCCCCTTCGCAGCGGGTCGATCTCTCGAAGCTCGCCGACGGGCGCGGCACCCGGGTCTATCCGGGTGCGCTCGCTCCTGCCGCCGGACCGGTGTCGATCGGCGAGCTCAAGGCGGTGAACGACCATCAGCTCCTGATGATCGAACGCGACAACCTGGGCGACGACGAGCGTACGCCGCGGTTCAAGAAGATCTTCCTCCTCGATCTGGCGGCGGCCGCCGCGCGCGACGGCTACGTCGGCAAGACCCTGCTCCTCGATCTGCTCGCGTTGCCCGATCCCGGCGGACTCGGCGGCGACGGCGACTTCTTCCGCCTGCCGTTCTACACCATCGAGTCGGTCCACCTGGTCGACGACGCCACCCTGCTCGTCGCTTGCGACAACAACTATCCGTTCTCGTCCGGACGCGCCCGGAGCCGGAGCGCCGATCGCCAGGGGCCGCTCGCCGCCGACGACACCGAGCTCGTCCTCGTGCGCCTGGGCGCACCGCTGGCGGCCGACCGGCGCCTGCTGCCGCGCAGCGGGGTCGCTGCACCGTGAGCGACTCCTCGAACCACGCTCTCGAGCCGCAGCTCGAGAGCGCCGGCGACGGCCGGTTCGACCGCCTGTTGCGCGTCGCCATGCTGCTCGTGCTGGTGGCGATTCCGTTGCGCATCGTGGCGCTCGGCTGGATGCCGCGCGACGACGTGCGGCGGCACGCCGCGAAGGCGGTCTCGGGCCGGGAGTGGAACGACATCCTGCTGCTGCGGCCCGAGGTGCAGGTCGACCTCCATCCCGGCTGGCACGCGCTGCTGGGTTTCGCCCATCGCGCCGGTGCCGCGACGCCCCAGGCGCTCGCGGTGCTCTCGGTCGTCGGTCTGGCCGGCCTGTTCCTCGTCCTGCCGACGTTCTGGTTCCGGCGCGCCGAAGCCTGGCTCGTCGCGTTGCTCGCGGCGGCGCTCTTCGAGCCGACCTTCTTCCCGCGCCTGTTGTCCGGCCGTCCGCTGGTCCTGGCGATGACCGTGCTCGTCGCCCTGCTGCTCGACTGGCAGCGCCTGGGCGCCGCGCGACTCTCGTGGGTGGCGGCCGCGGCCTGGAGCGCCGTCTTCGCCCTCGTCTCCTGGGCGCACGGCAACTGGTATCTCTGGCTGCTGCCGCTGGCGGCGTTCGTGCTCGCCGGCGAAGCGCGCGCCGCGCGCCGCCTCGCTGCCTGCTGGGTAGCCGGCACCCTGGCGGGGGCGGCGCTCACCGGTCACCCGTTCACCTACCTCGCGCAATGGCTGCAGACGGTCTTCTGGTCGCTGGGCTCGCACGAGTCGATGCGCCAGCTGGCCACCGAGTTCCAGCCCGGGCAGGGCGCGGCCGCTCTTCTGCTCGCCGTCTTGCTGCTGTTCGCGCTGCGACGGGGGGAGCACCGGCGCGCGCTGCACGCGGATCCCGCCTTCCTCGTCGCCCTCGCCGGCTGGGTGCTCGGGCTCGCCGTGTCGCGCTTCTGGAGCGACTGGGGGTTGCCGGCTCTGCTGGTCTGGGGAGCGCGCGAGATCGAGCTGCAGCTCGACGAGCGACCGCTGACATCGAAGAGCGCCGTCCTGCTGGCCGGTTGCGCGACGATGGCGCTCTTCCTGACCCTCACCGGCAATCGCGGCGACCGCTGGACGGCGAGCGAGGAGGGGCGACACCTGCGCTACGACGACGCGGCGGTCCGGCCCTGGCTGCCGGACGCCGGCGGGATCCTCTACGCCAACAGCATGGGGATCTTCTACGACACCTTCTTCGAGAATCCCGGCGCGCCGTTCCGCTACGCCGTCGGTTTCGAGCCTGGGCTGATGCCGGCGGACGATCTCGCGATCTTCCGCGACATCCAGAGCCGGAACGGCGCCGACGCCGCCTTCCTGCCCTGGGTCGCCAAGCTCCGCCCGAGCGACCGGCTCGCCGTCGTGCGACCCGGTGGGCCCCTCCCCGTCCTGCCGGGCATGGAGTGGACTCAGCCGTTCGCCGGACTCTGGCTGGGCAGAAAGGTCCCGCCTCCCGCTGGCGGGCGGTGATCTCCCAGTCCGCATCCCGCCACAGCGGCTCGCCTGGACGCGCTAGGTAGCGGCTTCGGCCGCCGGCAGCGGTGCGGGAAGGATCCAGTCCCAGATGCCGCCGCTGTCGTCGCGATCGATGTCGATGAACGCGAGGCCGGCGCGAAAAACCGGCACGAAGCGGTCGTCGCGGCGCTCGACACGCGTCACCGACGCCCAACGCACGACGGCCTCGACGTGCGCGCGGTGATTCTGGTGGACCAGCTCGACGAAGCAGTGCTGACCGGGAGCGATCTCGCCGACCGCCTCGGCGGCGAGTCCGGACACCGAGAGATCCAGCACCGTGAGGTCGCCCGGCGAGCGTCGCGTTCCCAGAACGCCGGAGATCGGGCGACGCGGGTCACGCCGACGGTCGGCTCCGGCCGGAGAGGCGGCCGTGGCGACAATCGGAACGGGTGATCGAGGGCGAGCCTCCGCCTGCGTCATGACGCACTCCTGTACCGGTTTTCGAAGATAGGCCCCCTGCCGGACGGAGTCAAGCCCGTCCGGCTGCAGTAGAGTGCGCCGATGCCGGTCGTCTCCGAAGCGCTACTCGCCGCCCGATGATCGGCAGCCGGCTCGGCCCTTACGAGATCAGCGCCAAGCTCGGCGAGGGCGGCATGGGCGAAGTCTTTCGCGCCCGGGACAGCAAGCTCGATCGCGAGGTGGCGATCAAGGTGCTGCCGCAGCATCTCGCCGCCGATGCCGAGGCCCTGGCGCGCTTCGAACGCGAGGCCAAGGCCGTAGCGGCGCTCTCGCATCCCAACATCCTGGCGATCTTCGACTTCGGACGCGACGGCGAGACGGCCTACGCGGCGATGGAGCTGCTCGAAGGCGAGACGCTGCGCGAGCGTCTCACCGCTGGCGCGCTGCCGGTGCGCAAGGCGCTCGAGCTCGCCGCCCAGGTCGCCGCCGGGCTCGCCGCCGCGCACGCTCGCGGCATCGTGCACCGCGATCTCAAACCCGACAACCTCTTCCTCACCCGCGACGGGCAGGTGAAGATTCTCGACTTCGGCCTGGCCCGCCAGAGCGAAGTCCATGGCTCGAAGAGCCAGCTCCTGGCGGCGCCTACACAGGGGCCGGGAACGGAGCCCGGGGCCGTGTTGGGAACGGTCGGCTACATGTCCCCCGAGCAGGTGCGTGGGGAACCGGCCGACCACCGCTCGGACCTCTTCTCCCTCGGCGTCGTGCTCTACGAGATGCTCACCGGCAAGCGCGCCTTCGCCCAGGCTTCAGCGGTCGAGACGATGTCGGCGATCCTGCGCGAAGAGCCCCCCGAGATCGACGCCCTGGGCGAGAAGTTCTCGCCGGCACTCGCCCGTCTCCTGCAGCACAGTCTCGAGAAGCGGCCCGACGAACGCTTCCAGTCGGCACGCGACCTCGCCTTCGACCTGAAGAGCCTGGCCACCGGCGGTTCGGCCTCGGAGCGCTCCGGCCGCGCCGCCGTCGTCGCCGAGCGCCCGGCACGCCGCCGCGCCCTGGCGGGGGCGCTGCTCGTCGCCCTCGGAGCGCTCGCCGGATCGCTGGCGACGGCGCTCCTGCGCCGGTCCGCGGCCCCCGCGACCGCGCGCCCCCAGCCCACTTTCCGCCAACTCACGAAGCTCCCGGGAGGCGAAGGAAATCCGACCATCGCCCCCGACGGCGAGAGTTTCGTCTTCGTCAAGCGCGACGGCGACGACACCGATCTCTTCCTGCAGCGCATCGACGGCACGAAGCCGATTCCGCTCACCACCGACTGCACGCAGGACGACACCGACCCCGCCTTCTCCCCCGACGGCCGGACGATCGCCTACCGCTCGGACTGCGGCGGCGGCGGCATCTTCGTCATGGGGGCGACCGGCGAGGCGAGCCGGCGCGTCACCGACTTCGGTTACGCCCCGGCCTGGTCTCCGGACGGCACCGAGCTCGCCGTCGTCACCGAGCGCACCGGGGCGCCGACCTCGCGCAATTCGGTGAGCCAGCTGTGGGCCGTCAAGGTCGACTCCGGCGCGCGCCGGCGGGTGACCGAGCTCGATGCCATGGCGCCGACCTGGTCGCCGGACGGTCGGCGGATCGCCTTCTGGGGGCTGCGCGACGAGACCTTCCAGCGCGACATCTGGAGCGTCGCCGCCGACGGCTCCCAGATCGGCAAAGGGGCTGCCGACTCGATGCTCGACGACGCGCCGATCGACTGGGCGCCGGTCTACTCGCACGACGGGCGCTGGCTCTACTTCGCCTCGACCCGCGGCGGCACGTTCAACCTCTGGCGCCTCGGGCTGGACGGCGCCACCGGCCGGCCACAGGGAGAACCCGAGCCGCTCACCGCACCCTCGAGCTGGGCCGGTCCGTTCGATCTCTCCGCCGACGGCCGCCGCGTCGTCTTCGTCGACCGAAACGCCCAGACCGAGATCGTGCGCGCCGCGTTCGATCCCGTGCGTCAGACGCTCGTCGCCGCGCCGGCCTCGATCTTCAGCGGCTCGTTCGAGATCCGCGAGCAGCAGCTGTCGGCCGACGCCGGCTCGATCGTCTTCACCAACGAGGATATGCCGCAGCACCTCCACCTCGTGCGCGCCGACGGCAGCGG
>CAZQTL010000153.1:0-8789 GCA_964595975.1 uncultured Thermoanaerobaculia bacterium
GACGGCGGCGCGCGCCGGCTGCAGCAGCGGCCCGGCACCGTGGTCGCGGCCGAGAGGCGCGCCGGCGGCGAGCCGCCGCGCCAGGTCGGCCGGAAAGCGCTCCGCCAGCAGCTCGTCGAAGCTCCCCTTGCCGCCGCTCCACAGGATCGCGACGCCGATCTCGTCGCCGGCCAGCGGGGTGACGTAGGCCTCGGCGGCGGAACCGAAGGTCACCTCGACGCGCTCCGACCAGGGGGCGAGCCGGAGATGGCGCGAGACGCCGAAGCGCGCGCGCGGATTCCATGGCGCGCTGGCGACTCCGTCGCCGCCCAGCTCCGGGGAGCGCCGCAGCGCCGAGCGCAGGCCGTCGGCCCCGACGACGAAGCGGCAGCGCCAGGTCGCCTCGGCGGTGCGCACCTCGCCGGCGCCGGCCGACTCGACGCGCGTCCCCCACACGAGCTCGACCCCGAGCTCCTCGGCGCGCCGGACGAGGGCGGCGTGCAGCTCGGTGCGGCGGATGCCACGACCCGGTCCGTCGGGAAAGTCGCCCTCCGCGACGACGCCATCGGAGAGGTAGCGGATGCCGCGAAACGGCGCCGAACGCGCTGGTGGCGCCACTCCGAGCGCGGCGAGCGCCCGCACGCCGGCCGGCATCAGTCCTTCGCCGCAGGCCTTGTCGATCGGCGGCCGCTGGCGCTCCACCAGGCGCACCGACAGGCCGTGGCGGCGCGCCGCGATCGCCGCCGCGAGGCCGACTGGCCCACCGCCGACGACGACGACATCCATCACCCTTCGCCTGCCGGCGGCAGACGGAGGAAGGTCGCGCGATAGATCCCGGAGCGGGCGAGCAGGCCGGCGAAAGCGGCCCGCAGCACGCCGAAGCCGTAGCGCACCGACGGGGCGAAGTGGATCGACGACGCCTCCGCGAAGTACTTGGTCGGACACGAGAGCTCGCCGACGCGGAATTTCGCCGCGAAAGCCTGCACGAGGATCTCGTTGTCGAAGACGAAGTCGTCGGAGTTGCGCTCGAGCGGGAGCTGCGCGAGCACTTCGCGCCGGAACGCGCGCAGCCCCGTGTGGTACTCGGAGAGCTTCTGCCCGAGCAGGAGGTTCTCGACCAGGGTGAGGGCACGGTTGGCGATGTACTTGTAGCGCGGCATGCCGCCGGCGAGCGCCCCGTGGCCGAGGATGCGCGAGCCCAGCACGACGTCGTACTCGCCGTAGGCGATCATCGCCGCCATCGCCGGCACCAGGCGCGGGGTGTACTGATAGTCCGGATGCAGCATCACGACGATCTCTTCCGGACCGGCGAGCGCCGCGGCGTAGCAGCTCTTCTGGTTGCCGCCGTAGCCGCGGTTCACCGTGTGCAGGTGGGTCTCGATGCCGAGGCGGCGGGCGATGACGACCGTCTCGTCGGCGGAGGCATCGTCGACCAGCAGGATCCGGTCGACGACCGTCCGGTCGAGCTCGCGAAACGTGCGCTCGAGGGTCGCGGCGGCGTTGTACGCCGGCATCACGACGCAGATGCGCTTGCCCTGGATCATGTCCCGGGCATTCTAGAAGGGTTCCGTGACCGCACTGAGTGAACCCTGCGAACAGGGGGCCGTGTTACGCTCCCGGCTCCAATTTCGAGCCCGAGGGACGCCTCAGAGGTGAAGACGTCTTGACTGCGATCGATCCGCGCCTGGGCGGTCTCCTCGACCGCCGCTACCGGCTGCTCGAACGCGTCGGCGAAGGCGGCGCCGGGGTCGTCTTCCGTGCGCTGCACGAGGAGATGGACCGGCCGGTCGCGATCAAGGTACTGCATCCGGAGCTCTTCCCCTCGCCGGTCGCGTTCGCCCGATTCCGCCGCGAAGCGCGCGCCGCCGGCGCCCTGGTCCACCCGCACGCCGTCACGGTGTTCGACTTCGGCCGCACGGAGGAGGGCGAGCCCTACCTCGCCATGGAGTACTGCGAAGGGGGGGCGCTCTCCGAGCGCATCGCGCTCGAAGGGGCGCTGCCTCCCGGCGAGGTCGTCGCGCTGCTGGCCGGGATCGCTGCCGCCGTCGACGCCGCCCATCGCCTGGGGATCGTGCATCGCGATCTCAAGCCGGGCAACATCCTGTTCGCCGGCGGGCTCGCCAAGGTGGCGGACTTCGGCCTGGCGCGGATGCTGGCGAGCGACGATCCCGGTCTCACCGGCGGGCACGCCATCGGCTCGCCGTTCTACATGAGCCCCGAACAGTGCCAGGGACGTCCCGCCGGGCGCGAGAGCGACATCTACAGCCTCGGCGTGATCGCCTACACCCTGCTCACCGGCGAGGTGCCGTTCCGCCGCGGCACGGCGCAGGAGGTCCTCCTCGCCCACCTCACCGAGGAGCCGCGGCCGCCGGTCGAGGTCGCGCCGCGCCTCGGCGCCGGGCTGTCGCGGGCCGTGATGCGGGCGCTCGCCAAGAATCCCCAGGCGCGGCCGGCGACCGCCGGCGAGCTGCACGCGACGCTCGCCCAGGCCCTCGCCGAGTCCACCCTCGAGAGTCCGGTGCCGCAGCTCGATGCCCGCCCGGAGCGCGCCGACCGTGCCGAGCGCCCGGAGCGCTCCGGTACGGCGCGCCTGCGACGCGCGATGCGGGAGCGTTCGAGCGGCGCTCCGGCCGAACCGATCGGGCGCGGCGAGGAGCTCGCCTTGCTCGCCGAGCTGCTGGAGGCCGCCGCCGCCGGCAGCGGCCAGCTGGTGACCATCGCCGGCGAGCCGGGGGCCGGCAAGTCGACGCTGGCCCACGCCTTCCTGCGCCGGGCTCGGCTCACCGCGCCGGGGGCACGGCTGGCCCTCGGACGCTCGCCGGAGCATTTCGGCTCGGCGGAGGCCTACTCGCCCTTTCTCGACGCCCTCGGCAACCTGCTGGCGAGCGGCGAGCGCGAGACGCTCGTGCCGCGGCTCATCGAGCTCGCACCGACCTGGGCGGTGCACTTCCCGGGGATCGCCAGCGAGGCGGAGGCGGCGGCCGGCGAAACCCTCGCCGGCATGCGCTCGCGCGACCGGATGCCGCGGGAGTTCGCGGCGTTCGTCGCCGCGATCGCCTCGGTCCCGGGCGGACGGCCCCTCGTTCTGCTGCTCGAGGATCTGCAGTGGGCCGATCCCGCGAGCGTCGATCTGCTGGCCTACCTCGCGCCCCGGCTGGAGAGCCTCAAGCTCATGCTGGTCGGAACCTACCGTCCGGCCGACGTCGAGTCGCAGCGCCATCCGCTGCGCGCCGCCCTCGCCAGTCTCGGCCGCGGCAACCTGCCCTGGAGCGAGATCGCGCCGGCGCCGTTCGCCGGCCAGGAGGTCGCCGCATTCCTCGAGCGCGAGCTCGGCGCGCCGCCGCCGCCGGAGCTCGTCGACTTCGCGCTGCGCCGCACCGAGGGCAATCCGCTCTTCCTGCTCAACGTCCTCAATCACCTCCTGCAGTCCGGCGCCGTGGCGCGCGACGGCGACCGCGTGGTGCTCGCGCGCTCGCTCGACTCGATGGACCGCATCGTGCCCGAAGGGATCGTGGCGCTCATCCGCGACAAGGTGGAACGCCTCGACGAAGCCGACAAGCGCCTGCTCACCGCGGCGAGCGTCGAAGGGCTCGAATTCACCGGCGCGGTGGTCGCCGAGCTCACCGGGCGCGACGAGATGGAGATCGAAGAGCGCCTGCGCGCCCTGCAGGCGGCGCATCGCCTGGTCGAGCCGATCGGCGACCTCGAGCTCGCCGGCGGCCACGCGAGCCAGCGCTACCGCTTCGTCCACTCGCTCTATCAGCACGCCTTCTACGACGCCCTGGCGCCCAAGCGGCGGGCGGCGCAGCACCTGCTCGCCGCCGAAGCGCTCACCCGCCTGCACGCCGGACGGCTCGAGACGATGCGCGTCGCGCTCGCGCTGCATTGCGAGATGGGGCGCGACTTCGCGCGCGCCATCGAGCACCATCTCGCCGCCGCCGAGCTCGCCGCGGCGCGCAATCCGCGCGACGCCCGGCCGCTCCTCGCCAAGGCGCTGGCGCTCACCGAGAAGCTCCCGCCCGAGGAGGCGGCGGGGCAGCGCGCGGCGCTGCTCATCCGGCTGGGCCGCCACGACGCCGAGACCGCCGAGTTCGCCGGCGATGTCGAGCTCTACGCCCGGGCCGAGGAGGCGGTCTCGGAGGCGCTCTCGCTCGAACCCGGGTCGATCGAAGCGCGCACCGTGCTCGGCCTCATCCACCTCGAGCGCGGCGAGAACGAGCGCGCCTTCCTCGACTTCGCCCGCGCTCTCGAGCGCGCTCCGGCGCACGCCCCCGCCTGGGACGGCCTGTCCTACCTGTTCAAGAACACCGGCCTCTGGCAGGCCTCGCTCGCCGCGCAACAGCGCGCCGCCGCGGCGGACAGCCGCTACGCCCATTCGATCCGCCGGCTGTCGGTGCTGATCTACGAAGGCCGCCTCGACGAGGCGCGCGACGAAGCGGCGGCGCTCGTCGGGCGCCGGCCGAAGTTTGCGCACTACAACTACTGGCGCGGTATCGCCGAGTGGTACGCCGGCGAGCGCGCCGAGGCGCGCCGCTGGATCGAGCAGGCCTACGCGCTCGACCCGGCCGATCCGATCGCCCAAGGGGTCCTCGCCTTCGCCCTCGCCGCCGACGGCGGCGCCGAGGCGCAGGCGAGGGTGCGCGAGCTGCTGGCGAGCGCCGAGCCCGGGGCCGCCGCCGACGGCACCTTCACCTACTGGATCGCCAAGGTGCATGCGCTGCTCGGCGACCTCGACGCCGCACTCGACTGGATTCGCAAAGCGGCGAACCTCGGCTACTGGGACGCGCCGTGGATGCGCAAGGACGCCGCCCTGGCGAACCTGCATCGACTGCCCGAATTCGCCGAGCTCACCGGCGAAGTCGAGGCGCGCCAGCGCGGCTTCCGCGCGTTCGTGGAAAAGGAAGCGCCGGCCGGCCTCGACCTCGTGACGGGCTGAAGCGCAGGGCAAGCCGGCGATGGGGCCCGCCGCCGGAATCAGCTGGCGCGCGCGAGACCCGAGAGGGCGTCGTGGGTGCGCAGCTGCTCGGGGAGAAGCTTCCCCTCGACGAAGCGGCGCAGCTCCGGGCTCAGGTCGTCGAGCTCGGCCCTGTAGTCCTCGCGGCCGTGATCTTCGCCCTGCTCGAGCGCCGCCAGCGCGGCCTTCTTGCCGAAGAGCTTGGCGCCGCCTTCGACGAGCTGGGCGAAAGCGCCCCACGGGCCCGAACCCTCGGCGGGCTCGCCGCCACGGCGCCGGATCTCCTCGCGCAGGAGCGTCGCGCGCAGCTGATGCGAGGTGCGGCAGTTGTCGAGCTTGCCGCGCACCGCCGGGTCGTCGCCGAGCTTGGCGATCGCCTGGTCGTAGGTCTCGACGGCGGAAAGCTCGCCGCGCAGGAACGAATTGAGCTGCGTGATGTCGTCCTTGGTCGCTTCTTTCATGGTCGTGTCTCTCCCGTGGACTCTTGCGTGGGCTGGTTCTCGTCCAGCTGCGGAGGGAGGGTGCAACCGTCGTTCCAGCTTCGGAGCCCCGGAAACACGGGGCCTGGACCTGCTGTGGGCGAACAGTTCTACAAAGCGCGCGTGCTTTGCACCGTGTAGACGAGCTCGGCGAAGCCCGGACTGTCGAAGCGCGCCGCCGTGAGCTGGAGCGCGGGAGCGGTGATGCGGCGGGGAAGGAGCGGCCGGCCGGAGCCCAGGGTCGCCGAGCCGATCTGCACGACGATCTCGTCCACGAGGCCGGCGTCGTGGAACTGGCCCACCAGCTCGCCGCCGCCCACCAGCCAGACGTTCTTGCCGCCGGCGGCCGCGACCATCGCCGCGTGCACCGGCCGCACGTCGCCGCGGACGAAGTGGAGGGCGGCCCCTGGTACGGCGGGGAGCTCGCGGTGACTGAAGACCCAGGCCGGCTGCTCGTACGGCCAGGGCTGCGGCTCCCCGGCGCTCGGCTGGATGGCATGGCGCAGCAGCCACTCGTAGGTCGAAGCGCCCATCGCCAGGGCGCCGACGCCCTGGATGAAACTCGCATAGCTGTTCTCCGCCGGGTCGCCGAGCGCGAACAGCCACTCGAGAGAGTGATCGTCGGTGGCGATGAAGCCGTCGAGGGTGCAGGCGGTGTAGTACTGGGTCTTCATGGCGGGCAGGCTCGCGAAGGGCGCACTCTAGCGCGATCGCCGGCGGGCGAGGCCGACGAGGACGACGGCGGCCAGGCCGTAGGCGATCGCGTTGGTCCAGCCGCGCAGGGTGGCACTGGCAGCGAGGTTGACGACGCCGAACGTGTTGACGGCGCCGTGAAAGAGCGTGGCGACGGGAACACTGGCCCCGGTCGCGAGCGAGATCCGCGTCAGAAGGAGCGACAGGGCCGCCAGGTAAGGGACGTAGGAGACGAACGGCGTGCCGAACTGCGGCATGCCGGGCATGAAGAAGAGCGGCAGGTGCCAGAAGGACCAGAGGAGCGCGACGATCGTGCTCGCGGTCCAGGGACCCGTGCGCGCGAGCAGGTGGGGAAGGGCGAATCCGCGCCAGCCGATCTCCTCGCCGGCGACCAGCACGAAGACGATCAGTCCGAGCGCCGAGACGGGCTGGAGCCGGATCGGCCCTTCCGCTCCGGCGACCGACTCGAGCGCGCTGCGCAACGCCGAGACCGGCAGCGGCAGCAGAAGGGCGAGCGCGTACCAACGCCATGCGAGCCGCCAGTGCGTGACGCGGTCGCGCAGCTCGCGGAGAGCGCCCGGCCCCATGCCTGCTGCGGTAACCGTCGCCGCGAAAGCCGGACCGAGGAGTGCCGCGAGGCTGGCGAGGACCGAACGCTCGGCGAGCGGCAGCAGCGCCCAGGTGAAGGCGATGGCGAGTAGGCCGAACGTGGCAACGGGCCAGCGCTGGGCGAGATTCACCGGTCAGGCGGCTCCGGCGTCAGCGCAGAGCGCTCCCTTGCGGGACTGCGAACGAGGACGGCGTAGCCCATCCCCATCAGACCGAGATTGCGCAGGGCGGTGCCCAGCGTCTGCAGGATTTCCGGCAGCGGCGCGAGCGCCAGGACCAGGTTGACGAGCAGGCCGCTGGCGAAGAGTGCCAGGGCGGGGCGTGGCAGCCACCCGGCTCGCCGCGCCCCCTCGGCGAACAGCAGTCCGCCGGCGACCATCAGGGCGCCGTGAACGGTGTAGGTGCCGCCCAGGCGGCGCCAGAGCTCGTCATAGGTGGGCGTCGCAGCGAGCAGGGCGTAGAGCGTGGAGTGGGCGAAGTAGGTGAAGGCCGCGCCGTAGAGCACCGCACCCGCGAGGCCGGCCGCCGGCGGACGCCCTTCGTCGACAGCGTAGAGGCCGACGAGAAGCCAGGACATCGGCAGGAAAGCGAGGTAGTTGACCCACAGCTGTGGCGGCGTGAAGCCGCCGTGCATCAGCTCGTAGAGATCGGTGCCCGAGTGGAGAGCCGGCGCCACGAGCGCTGCGACGCCCACCAGAGTCCGCAAGGCGGTCTTCGCCCCCCGCGCTCCCGGCGCCAGGCGTGTCTCGCCGGCCTCCCGCTCGACCCTCCCGTTCATCCCTCCAGTCCTGTCCTCTCCACCGTGCCAGCGGACGACCTGACCCGTGAAGTCGAGCACCTGCTGCCAGCACCCCGGGTTCTTCGAGTCTCTTTCACAGCTGCGCAAAGAAGGCGGCGATGTCGCGTGCGAGGAGCTCGGGCTCCTCGGCGGCGGCGAAATGCCCGCCGCGCGGCATGGCCGTCCACCGGCGCACGTCGTAGAGCCGCTCCGCCCACTCCCGCGGCGGCTCTCCCTCGGAGACGAAGTTGTGGTCGAAGTTGGCGATGCCCGCCGGCACCGGCACACGGGTGCCGGGGCGGAGCTCGGCCGGGTGCCAGCGGTTGTCGAGGTAGTCGCGCATCGACGACGTGATCGTCCCGGTAACCCAGTAGATCGTCAGCAGGGTGAGGAGGAAGTCCCGCGGGAAGCGCCTCTCGAGGTCGCCGCCGGAGTCGCTCCACGCGCGCCACTTCTCGAGAATCCAGGCGGCGAGCCCGGCGGGCGAGTCGGTCAATCCATAGCCCAGGGTCTGCGGTCGCGTCGACTGAATGGCGGAATAGCCGCGCTCGACCGCGTCCCAGCGGCCGACGTGGGCGACATAGGCGCTCTCGGCTTCGGTCAACGGCCGCGTCCCTTCTCCGGTGGGCGGCCAGATGTCGAGGGTGCTCAGGTGAATGCCGATCATCGCTGCCGGATTCTCGAGCGCCATGTGGGTGGCGACCCCGGCGCCGAAATCGCCGCCGCCGGCGGCGTAGCGCTCGTAGCCGAGCCCGCGCATGAGCTCGTGCCACAGCCGGGCGACGGTGCGGGAGTTCGCTTGCGGCGGCCGCTCCGAGAATCCGTATCCCGGCAGCGAAGGCAGGACGAGGTCGAAGGCCGGCGCGTCGAGGTCATGCGCCGCCGGATCGGTCAGCATCGGCACGAGCGGCAGCAGCTCGACGAAGGAGCTCGGCCAGCCGTGGGTGAGGATCAGCGGAATCCCTCTCCCCTCTCGCGCCCGGGCGTGCACGAAGTGAATTCGAACGCCGTCGATCCCGGCATGAAAATGCCGGAACGAGTTGAGCCGGCGTTCCTCGGCCCGCCAGTCGAAATCGTCGGCCCAGCGGACGAGCAGGCGCTCGAGGAAGGCGCGGTCGGTGCCCTGCGCCCAGGCGTCGCCGGGCGCCGGCTGCGGCCAGCGCGTCGCGCGGATGCGCCGCGCGAGATCGGAGAGCACCTCGTCCGGAACGTCGATCGTGAAGGGCGTGATTCGCATGGCGCGCGACCGCGCGAGCCTAGTCAAGCCGGGGCCGGCGCGCAATCGTCCGGCGCCGCC
>CAZQTL010000153.1:8889-10108 GCA_964595975.1 uncultured Thermoanaerobaculia bacterium
GCTCGCTCCGCCGTCCGGCGTCGCCTTGGCTCGTTCCGCGACGCCAGCCGGGGTTCCGCGGTCAGCCGCCGCCGCGCGCCAGGAACGCCAGCATGCCGACGACTAGAAAGACGATCCACGACAGATGCCGCCCGCGGGTGAAGTAGAGCGGAAAAGCGGCCGAGACCAGCGCGACGGTGCCGAGGGTCGCAAGCACCTGGTCGGTGGTCACGGGCCCCTGCGAAGCGACGTACGCCAGGAAGGCGAAGCCCCACCAGGCGACCGTGGTGAGATGCCAGGCGAAGCGCAGCGTGCCGATCGTGAAGGCCGTTCCTCCGAAGAGCCGCGGCAGGTCGTCGCGCCGGAACAGGCGGATCAGGATGTAGCGCTCTCCCAGATAGGAGTGCGCGACGCCGGTGAGGAAGATCAGGACTGCGGCGAGAAGGAGCATCGGCGGCGTGAGGCGTGGGCGACGGCGACGTTTACCGAACTTCGAACTCGTAGGGTCCGGCCATCGCTATCACCGCGTGCCTGCCAGGACCCGTACGAATACTCAGGTAGAACCACATCTCGAGCGGCAGGGCGATCTCTCGATTGCCGATGACGTACTTGAGAGGGAAATCGAGCTTCACCGTGCCGCTCCCACCGCTCGGGACCTTGCTGCCTCTCCCCGGATAGGTGCCATCCGAAGTCGCGTTCGGAGTCGTTGTCGCGAATTGCGCAAAGACCGTGTAGTCGCCCGGAAAACCCTCTGGAATCGTAAAGACGAGGTCCGCGCGCACGACATCGTGGGAACTGACCTTCGAACCCGGTTCCGGGCTGATCTCCGCGACGGTGAGCGTCGCGGAGCCACTCGGTGGCTGAACGACCACCGGAGGCGTCGGCCCCGCGCACGCCAGCGAACTCGCCACGAGCAGCAATGCCAAGAGGTGCTTGACCACGATCCCTCCCCTTCCGTTCCGCAAAATCACCAGGACTCTCTTCCCGCACAGCTCTGCGGCGCGCCCGACGAGGTAATGGCTCCCCGAGCCGTGCTACCCCAGTTCCTTGGCCATGAACACGCTGCGACCGGCGCGCGAACCTCCGGATCCGAGAGGTCATCCTGTCTAGCGACGATGTCCGCGTCACGGCATCTTCGCCGTGCGACGCGGCATGCGACACGGGGCGTCGCCGGATGAGGATTCGTCTGTGACCGATCATAGCCCGGCGCTATACTCCGCGGAGTTTTCCGTCATGGAAG
>CAZQTL010000154.1:0-10103 GCA_964595975.1 uncultured Thermoanaerobaculia bacterium
CCTGTTCTTCGACCGCTCGGCCTTCGCCGCCGGCCTGCTCTCGGGCCCGGTCTTCGGTGCGGAGGCGCCGGCCTCGGGCGCCCCGGGCAAGGTGATCGTCGAGCACACCAACATCAATCCCAACAAGGCGGCCCATATCGGCCACCTGCGCAACGCCGTTCTCGGCGACCTGCTGGTCCGCGGCCTGCGCGCCCAGGGGGTGCCGGTCGAAGTGCAGAACTACATCGACGACACCGGCGTGCAGGTGGCTGACGTCGTCGTCGGTTTCGTCGATCTGGAGCATCTCTCGGTCGCCGAGGTGGCGGCGATCCGCGAGCCGTTCGACTACCGCTGCTGGGACGTCTACGCCAAGGTCGGCAAGTGGTACGAAGAGGATCCCGAGCGGCAGAAACTGCGCCGCGAGACGCTGCACGGCCTGGAGTCCGGGGTCGGCGAGCGGGCCGAGATGGGGCGACTGGTGGCACGCCGGATCGTCGTGCGCCACCTCGCCACCATGGCCCGGCTGGGGATCGGCTACGACCTGCTCACCCACGAGAGCGACATCCTCGGACTCGACTTCTTCAGCGTCGCCTTCGAGCTGCTCAAGGCGACCGGCGCCGTACAACTCGAGGCCTCCGGCAAGAACGCCGGCTGCTGGGTGATGCCACTCGAGGGGACGGCCGAGTTCGCCGGGCTCGAGGACCCGGACAAGGTCATCGTGCGCTCCGACGGCACGGTAACCTACGTCGGCAAGGACATCGCCTACCAGCTCTGGAAATTCGGCCTTCTCGGCAAGGACTTCGCCTATCGCTACTGGAAGGAGGCGGGGCTGTGGGTCACCGCCCGCGAGGGGGCGGAGGATCATCCCGCCTTCGGTCACGGCACGAACGTGATCAACGTCATCGATGCGCGGCAGAGCTACCTGCAGAAGATCGTCCGCGCCGGCCTCTCCGCCCTCGGGCATCACGAGGCCGCGGCGCGCTCGGTGCACTTCGCCTACGAGATGGTCACGCTGTCGCCGGCGACGGCGAAGGCGCTGGGCTACCTCTCCGAGGACGGCGCCGAAGGGCGTGCGATGGAGATGTCCGGGCGCAAGGGGATCGGCGTCAAGGCCGACGACCTGCTCGACCGGCTCGAGGAGAAGGCGCGCGAGGAGATCGCCAGCCGCAACCGCGAGCTCGGCCACGAGGAGCTCCACCGGCTGGCGCGCGAGATCGCCGTCGCCGCGGTGCGCTTCTTCATGGTGAAGACCGGCACGACGCGGGTGATCGCCTTCGATCTCGACGAAGCGCTCAACTTCGAAGGCGAGTCCGGGCCCTACCTGCAGTATTCCCTGGTGCGGGCGCGCAACATCGAGCGCAAGCTGGCGGCGGCAGGAGCACCCGACCCGGTGACGCCGGAGGCGCTCGCCGCCCTGCCGGCGGCGCTGTGGAGCGACGACCTCTGGGACCTGGTGCACGCCGCTTCGCTGGTGGAAGAGACCGTCGAGCGCGCCACCACGTCGCTCGAGCTCTCGCTCATCGCCCGCCAGGCGCTCGAGCTCGCCCAGCGCTTCAACACCGCCTACCACCACCACCCGGTGCTGCACGAGGAGGACGCCGCGCTGCGCATGCTGCGCCGCGGCGCCTTCCGCAACTTCGCCAAGGCGGCAGGCGCCCTCTGCGAGCTGCTGGGAATCCCCGAGCCGGAGAAGATGTAGTCGGGCTCAGGCGCCGGCGCGGGAGGCCGGGGAGACGCCCGCCGCCCCGTCGAGCTGGCGCTCGCGCCGCAGGCGGCGGAGATGGAGAACGAACTCCATCTCGCCGTCGACCGCCTTCAGGGCGAGCCGGGTCTCGCGGATGAGCTCGATGCAGCCGTAGAAGAGCACCAGCGTGCCGACGATCGCGAATCCCGAAGGCAGCAGCGGGTCGATGGCGAGAAACGAGCCGAGGCCGATCAGCACCGTCGTGGCGACGAACAGGCCGAGGGCGATGTAGAAGCCGGTCACCGCGCGCTGCACCAGCCGGCTGCGGCGGGCGCGAACCGCGAACTGGTGCTCGATCTCGCGCCGTTTCTCGTCGGCGAACGGGGCTTCCGGCGCGTTGTCGAGCTCCTCCAGCTCCCGGCCCAGAACGCGTGCGCGGTCGACGATGCGCGCCAGGCGCGAAGTCGTCGAGAAGACCAGGGTCCCGGCGGCCGAAATGAGCACCGCCGGCGTCACCATCGCCGCGAGCAGCGGCCCGGCTGCCGGAATCGGAAGATCCATACGGTCGATCCTACGCGAGGCCGGCATGCACCGAGCGCACCGTCCTCCGGCCGCCGGCCGGTCAGCCGGCGATGCCCGCCGGCACTTCGACGAGCGCCGCCGCCGGGCGGAGAATCGCCTGCATCGTCTCGATCACCTCGGCGTGGACCGGGGCTCCTGGGCGGTCGCCAGCGAGCAGATGGGAGGCGAGCACCACTTCGTCGAGCGACAGGATTCCCTCGAGGCGATCGAACGGATCGACGACCGGCAGGCGCCGGACGGCATACGTGCGCATCGTGGCGAGAGCCGCCGACAGGTCGTCGTCGGCCTCGCAGACCCAGGGCGGAGCGCTCGCCACCTCTTCGACGCGCAGCTCGCTCGGACGCCGGTTGGCGCGTGCGACGGCGCAGCAGACATCACGATCGGTGAGCACGGCAACGACGCGATGGTCGGCGTCGACGACCGGCAGCACGCCGACTCCAGCCTGGGCCATCGTCCGGCCGGCGCTGGCAAGAGACTCTCCCATGGTCGTGTGGCGAGGGATGCTGCGCATCAAGTCGCGGACTTTCATCTTCCTTCTCCTCCTTGGGCGGGAGGCCGGGCCACCGCTTGCCGCGCGGTGAGCCGCGCCCGGAGAGACGGCCAGGCCCGGGCCCTGCGATCGGAATTTCAGTGTGCGCCCGCCCAACCCACCCGCCACCACCCCAAGGGGTGGCGCACGGCCCTGCGGAGGGGCCTAGCCTGACCCAGTCTCCGGTCGGCAGGCGCGGATCCGGCGAAAGCAGGTGATCATGTCGACTCGTATTCCTCTCGCGGCCCCGATGCTGCTCGTCCTCGCCGCCCTCTCCGGCCCAGGCTCGGCGTCCGGCTCCGGGCCGCAGGCTCCTCCGGTAGGGCGCTGGTCGCTGAACGTCTACCTCCAGGAGGCCTTCCCCAAGCAGACCCGCACCAACCAGCAGATCGCCGAGATCAACGCCACTCTCGGCACGAGCTTCGACGACTGGGAGGACATCCACAACCTCAGCCTGGGCGGACAGGTTCTGCGCCAGGTCGGACCGCGCTGGAAGCTGGGCGGCGAAATCGACTACAGCCAGGGGGAGGTGAGCGGCGAGGAGACGGTCGAAACGCTCGCCGGTCCGGCCCGCGCCAAGTTCGAGCAACGCTACTCGACCTTCGCCGATCTGCTCGCCGCCGCGCACTGGCTCCCCTGCCCGGCCTGCCGCCGGGTCGAACCGTTCGTCCTGCTCGCCGCCGGCTTCGCCTGGGAAAAGGACCGCACGACGCTCACCCTGCGCAACGACGACCTCGACGAGGGCCTGCGTGTCGACCACGAAGGCAGCTATCCGGTCGCCACCGCAGGCTTCGGAGTCGATATCCCCCTCACCTCCAGCCGCAGGACCTACCTGCAAGTGGGCACCGCCTACTTCTGGGGCCGCCTGGAGGAGCGCGTGCCGGCGAGCGGCTCGCTCGCGCCGGCGCCGCAAGTGACCGCGGATACCGACTCGACCGGACCCAACTACTGGATCGGCCTCTCCTGGCGCCTCGGTGCAGCGGACTGAGTCGCCGGCCGGCGCTTCCGCCGGAACGGTCGCCGTGCGACCGGTGCGGTCGCGGGGCGATGTCGGACGCTTCCTGCAACTCCCCGGCCGCCTCTATGCCGGCAACGCCGCCTGGATCCCGCCGCTCCTCTTCGAGCGCCGGACGTTTCTCGACCGGCGGAAGAACCCCTTCTTCCGCCACTCGACGGCCGAGCTCTTCCTCGCCGAGCGCGAGGGTGCGGTGGTGGGGCGCATCGCCGCGATCGAAAACCGGCGTCACCTCGAGACCTACGCCGACGGCACGGGCTTCTTCGGTCTCTTCGAGGCGATCGACGACCGCGAGGTGAGCGCGGCGCTCTTCACGGCCGCGGCGGACTGGGTCCGGGGCCGCGGGCTGGTGCGTCTGCGCGGGCCGGCGAGCTTCACCATCAACGACGAGTGCGGCCTGCTGCTCGACGCCTTCGACCTCGCGCCGGTCTTCCTGATGTCGTACAACCCGCCCTACTATCCCGGGCTCGTCGAGAGCTTCGGCTTTCGCAAGGTGCAGGACCTCTACGCCTTCCGCATGGCGGTGCCCGAGACGGTGCCGCGTCGCCTCGCGACGGCCGCGCGCCGGGTCGCGAGCCACGGGGTGGTCGTGCGCAAGGCCGACTTCTCGCGCATCGACGACGAACTGGAGAAGATTCATCGCCTGCACTCAGCGGCGTGGGCCGAGAACTGGGGAGCCGTGCCGCTCACCCGGGAAGAGATCGGCGCGCTGGCCCGCGAGCTCCTCTGGTTCGCCGACCGCGACCTGGTCTTTCTCGCCGAGCACCGGGGCGAACCGATCGGCGTCGCCGTGACCGTCCCCGACCTGAACCAGGCCCTGCGCACCGCGCGCGGACGCCTCCTGCCGTTCGGCTGGCTGCGCATCCTCCGGCAGCGCCGCCGCATCGACGCCGTGCGAGTACTCATCCTCGGAGTGCGCAGCGACTGGCGGCAGCGCGGCGTCGATGCCGCCCTCTATGCGCGCACCATGGCGGAGGCGCGCCGCAAGGCTTACCGCTGGGGCGAGATGTCGTGGATCCTCGAGTCGAACCGGGCGATGCTCGAGGTGCTCGCGAGCTTCGGCGCCGAGCGCTACAAGACCTACCGCATGTACGACCTCGAGCTCGCGGCAGAGCGATGCCCGGCCTGAATGCCACCGACCGCCTGCTGGTCGGCTATACCCTGGGCGTCGCACTCCTGACGGCGATCGCCGGCCGCGACAACCGGTCGCAGCTGGCGCTCGCCGGCCTCCATGTGACGATCGCCGGCTTTGCCGTCGCCCTCGCCCGGCTCGACTCACGCCCGGCGGGCTCGGGTTGGAGTTGGCTTCACCGTTGGCTGCCGGTGCTCGCGCTGCCCTGGCTCTACGATGCCGCCGGACGCCTGCGCCACCTCGTCGTCACACACGACCTCGACGCCTGGATCGCGCGCGCCGACGACGCGGTCTTTCCCGGCCGCTGGTATCTCGCCGGCGCGCGCTGGCCGCTGCCGGCGCTCGAGCTCGCGCATGCGGTCTACTTCAGCTACTACCTGCTGCTGTTCGTGCCGGCGCTGGTCGCCGAACGGCGCCGCCCCCACGAGCGCAGCATGGTCGATCTCTATCTGCGCGCGCTCACCGCGACCCTGCTCGCGCACTACGCCCTCAACTTCGTGCTGCCGGTGGCCGGACCGCTCGCCGAGCGCAGCCGCGACATGCCGGCGGGCGCCCTCTTCCTGCCGCTCATGAATGCGATCTATGTCGCCTTCGACCGCGGCGGGCTAGCCTTCCCGAGCACCCACGTCGCCGCCTCGGTGGTCGCCGCCTGGTTCGCCGGACGCCGCTTCTACCCGCGCGCGGCCGCGGGCTTCGCGGCCTGGGCGGCCGCGATCGCGGCCTCTACCGTGGTCTGCGGCTACCACTACCCGATCGACGCTCTCGCCGGCCTCGCGACCGGCGGCGCCTGCCTGGCGGTCGTCCTGCGATCGGAAAGTCAGCAGGCCGCCGGCGCGCGATAGCTCATCAGAGGATCGCCCGGATCGCGTCCATCGACTCGAGCGCGGCGCGGTAACCGACCTCGACGATCTCGGCGTGGCGCCGGGTGTCGAAGGTCGAGAATCGCGACAGGCCCGCAGGCGAGATCACCAGGTCGGCGTGGTGGAACTTGCGCTTCGAGGCGTGGAACATTCCGATCTCGAGCGACCTCTGGATGACCGCGCGTGATGACTGCAGATCGCTCTCTTCAGGCGCCGACAGCGGCGTCGCGTGCACTCCCAGGATCGCATCGCAGAGCCCGAAGAGCGGCTCGACGGGGAAGTTGTTGACGATGCCGCCGTCGACATAGAGGCGACCGTCGACCCGGGTGGGCGAGATGACGAACGGCACCGCCGACGAGGCGAGCAGCGGGCGCACGAGCGGACCCGAGCTCCAGACCTCGAGCCTGCCGGAGACCAGGTCGGTACCGGTGACGAACAGCGGCCGGGCGAGCGCCGCGAACGAGTCCTGCGGAAACCAGTTCCGGAACGCGCCGACGATCTTCTCCGAGTCGATGACTCCGGGCTTGCCGAGCGCCAGCCGCGAAAGGCGGAACGGGTTCGCGTCATCGAAGAAGCGCAGAATCTCGGCCGAGTCCCGCCCGGAGGCGAAGAGCGCTCCGACCAGCGCTCCGGCGCTGGTGCCGGCGACGCACTCGGGCTCGATGCCATTCTCCGCCAGCGCCCGCAGCACCCCGGCGTGAGCGAGCCCGCGGCTGCCGCCGCCCGAGAGCACGATACCCAGCTTGTAGCGCATCGGTCGCAGCCCCCGTTGCGTGTGCTCTCGCCGGGGCCACTGCGCACCACCCCGGCGCAGGGGAAGCGCCCTACGGCACGGCTGCCGACCAGGCCGCGGGATCGCCGCTCTCGAAGCCGTCGCCCAGCAGCGCGCCGTAGATCGTGTAGACGACGCCGGCATCGACGCCGACCGAGCCCGGCGACGTCGTGCCGTTGACCGAGATGGCGCCGACGGCGAGATCGTCGTGGCCGGTGCCGTCGAAGTCGCCGGCCGCGAGTGCGTAGCCGTAGTACTGACCGACATTGAGGTCCTCGAGACCGGCGCTGCCGTAGTACCCCTGCGCCCAGAGCCGGGCTGCCGACGGCACCAGTCCGAATCCGCCCGGCACGATGGTCACCGCGCCGGCGTTGAACCAGTCGAAGCCGGTCTCGGGATCGCTCACCCTCTCCTGCGGGATGCCGATCGCCAGGTCCTTGGCCCCGACGGCGTTCAGATCGACGAAATCGCCGATCACCAGCGACGAACCGAAGTTGTCGAACGGCGCGGGAACCTCGCCGTCCGCGAGGTCGCCCTGGTCGTAGATCTCGGATCCGGGAGTGTCGATCCCGGTGCCGGCCTGCCCCCACAGCAGGGTGATCGCGCCGGCGTCCTGGAAGCCCAGGACGTCCTCGCCCGGAGCGCCGATGACGAGGTCGTCCGTGCCCTCCCCGGTGACATCGCCAGCGGCCAATGCGCGGCCCCACGAGTCGCCGGCCCCGGCGGCGCCGCCCGTCACGACAGTGTTTTCGTTCCAGAACTGGTTGCCGGTGAGACGCAGGCCGAGTCCGGTCACGCCGTAGACCACCTGCACCGCGCCCGCTGCGGCCACCGCGCCGATCCCCTCGCCGGGGACGCCGACAGCCAGATCGCCGTCGCCATCCTGGTCGAAGTCGCCGGCCGCCAGCGCCGCCCCGAACTGGTCTCCCACTTCGCTCACGTCCAGCATGGTGCCGTCGGCGCCGGTCGAATCCTGGCTGAAGAGGCGATGGTCGGCAGCGCCGACGCCGCTGGCGGAGCCGTACAAGACGAGCACCAGGCCGGCATCCGCCGAGCCGCCGACGTTGCAGTAAGGGCAACCGATCGCGAGATCGTCGATACCGTCGTTGTCGAAGTCGCCGCTGGCGAGGGCCCGTCCCAGGTGATCTCCCTGCACCGCGCTGCCGGAGACCCCGTTGGCACCGAGGCGCCAGCGGGAGGCCCCCGGAGCGGCCAGCGCATCCAGACCGGCCGCCGAGCCATAGAGAATCGTCACCATCCCGATGTCGAGGGTCGCGCCGAGGTCTTCGTTCGGAGTGGCGATCGCCAGGTCGTCGAAGCCGTCGCCGTTCCAGTCGCCGGCTGCGAGCGTCTCACCGAAAGCGTCTTCGAGCTCACGATCGGTCAGCCCGGTCGCCGGGTCGAAGTCCTTCCACAACTGGTCGTTGCCGGTGAGCCCGGTGGCGTCGGAATACAGCACGTGCACCGCTCCTTCGTTCTGGTCGGTCAGGCTCTCGTGATCGCCGATCGCCAGATCGTCGAAACCGTCGCCGTTGAAGTCGCCCACCGCGAGGGAGCCCCCGAGCTGGTCGTTGGTGAAGGCGAAGCCCTGGATCTCGCTGCCGAAGTCGTCCTGCAGCCGCTGCGAGCGGTGGCCGAAGAGGTCGCCCCGCGAGCTCGCCGGGCCGAAGAGCCCCGCCAGGATCAGGCCCGCCACCCCCACGTCGCGACGCCAAGCTGCTGCCGTCCGGATCTTCATCTCTGCCCCCGCGTTCGCCGGTCTGTGCGATTCGGAACGAATCACTCCCCTCTAGGCGAGAGGGCGGGGAAAACGGGGCCGCCGCGCTCAGGCCGCGCTGGCGAGGAGCTGCCTCAGAGCCGCGGAAACTCCGTGGAGACCTCGCCGTTCGGTCTCGGTGAGCAGCGCCGTCGCCAGCCGGCGAGCCTCTGATCTTCGTCCGGCACCGAGCAGGGCGCGCGCCAGCGCCTGCCGCTGCACGAGAAGCGGGCCGGCCACCCCGTCGGCTTCGGCGAGCCGTACTGTCTTCCGCCGGAGGTCTACGGCGAGCGAGAAGTCGCCTTCCGCCTCGGCGATGAGGGCATCGAGAACGAGATCGTCGAACGACGACGCTGCGGCGCCGCCCGGCGCATCCCGGCGCATCGCCGCACGTCGCGCCCCGGCCTCCTGCCGGTCGCCGCGCCGCGCAGCCGCCCAGGCGAGAACCCCTGCGAGCGCCTCGGCGTCGCTGCTCCGGCCGACGTCGGCGTGGGCCGCGATGGCCTCCTGAGCCCGCTGCGCGGCCGCCTCGGGCCGGTCGGCGGCGACTTCCAGCCAGGCGAGGTCGTCGAGATAGGTGGCGACGGAGAGCGGGGTCCCGGCGCGCCGCGCCTGCGCGAGCGCCGATTCGTAGCGCTGCCGGGCCGCATCAAAGGCACCCTTCGCCTCCTCGACATAGCCGTAGGCGCGTTCGATGCCGGCATCGGCGAAGCGGTTGCCCACCCTGCGTGCGAGCGGCGCCGCCTCTTCGAGGTAGGACTGTGCGCGCTCGAGGTCGAGGTTCTCGGCGGCGTCGAGTGCCAGATTGTTGAGCGTCTCGAGCAGCAGCTGGCGATTGCCGGAAGCGCGCAATGCAGTCACGGCGAGGTCGCGCGTCGCCGCGATCGCGCGGACGTCGCCGGCCCAGTTCGAAAGCGCGAGAACGCCGACCAGGGCCTCCCCCTCGCTCCAGCGATCCCCCAGCTCGCGCGCCAGGTCGACGGCCTGACGCGCGAGCGCCAGGCCGGCGGCGAGGTCGCCCGACTTCGAGGCCTCGAAGGCGAGCGCCGCGAGCGCAGCGCATTCGCCCTGCCGGTCGCCCAGGCGCCGGAGCTCCGCATGCGCCTCTTCGAGGGTCGCCGCCGCGAGCGCATTGTCGGCGGTGCGCACCTGGATCTTGCCGAGCGCGAGCCGCGCGAGGGCCGCTTCGTTCGCGAGACCGGCGGCTGCGAGCTTCGGCGCCACTCCTTCGAGCTCGAGGCGCGCCTCGTCGCGGAGATCGAGCCGGGCGAGCGCCTCGGCATGCAGGCGCTGCGCTCGCAGGGCGACCGCCGCCGCCCCTTCCGTCTCCGCCCAGGCCTTGGCCCGCATCGCCGCCGCCGCCGCGCGTTGATGCTCGCCGAGGCGATAGGCGACCTGGGCCTCGCCGAGATCGAGACGCGGATCGCGCTCCCTGCCCTGCGACACCGCCGGTATCTGTGCGATCCGTCCCAGCGTGGCCTCGGCGGCCTCGGTCTGGCCGGACCGGAGCAGCGCGAAGAGCAGATCGAGTCCGATGTCGATCCGGTCGGGATTCCCGCCGAACAGCCGGTCGAATCCCGGGACGGCGCGATCCCACGCCAGCGCCGCCGCCCGACCGCGCAGGAGCAGGCGTTCGCGCTCCGCTTCGGGGAGCGCCGGCACCCGCGGCGCGAGCTCCGCGGCGCGTCTCGCCGCCGCCGCCGCGGAAGCCTCGCCGAGCCATTCGGCGGCGCGCGCCTGCCCGTCCCAGGCCAGCGCCTCGGCGGCGTGTCCGGAGAGCGCCGAAGCGGCGCG
>CAZQTL010000155.1:0-10072 GCA_964595975.1 uncultured Thermoanaerobaculia bacterium
CCCGAGCCGTCGGCGGCCTTCGAGGTGGCGCCGCAGCTGTCGGTGATCTTGACGTACTGGCCCTGCAGGGTGGTCGTGCCGGTCGTGCCGCTGAAGATACCCGCGGAGTTGGTGTAGACGCCGGAGGCGACGTTGGTGAACGGCAGCGGCAGGACGCGCTCGGCCGCCGGGCGGTCGCCCTGGTACGTGCCGCCGGTGGCGGATCCGTACTCGTTCATGTCGCGGAACTCGAGCATCTTGCCGCTCGCCGCGTCGATCCGTCCACGCCAGGTGCCCATGGCGCCCTCGCGGCGGAAGGTGAACTCCCAGACTCCGACCAGGCCGCGGCCGTTGCCGGGCGCGTAGCCCTCGACGAAGCTCTTGCTCGCGATGCCGGTCGGCAGGAGCTTGTAGGAGCCGTTGTCGACGATCGTGTCGCCGGCCTGGAAGCCGTCGACGTAGGCGAAGAAGGCAGCGCGGGCCGCATCGACCGAGACGCGCACCGCGGGTACGCGGGCGCCGGGCGCGGGGAGATTCTCGCTGCCGAAACCGATCAGGTTGCCGTTGTTGACGTAGAAGACGACGCGGGCGCCCTCGACCTTGCGGCCGCTGGCGAGAACGTCGAAGTCGACGAACCAGACGTGGCTCGCCGGCTGGCCGGAGCGGCCGGAGTTGAGCACGAGGTTGGCCGGATCGACGCCCAGCAGGCCGCCCACCTGGGCGAGCTGCCGACGGGCGAGCGTCTCGAGGGTCGCGAGAGTGATCTTCGAGCCGGCGGCGAGGCCGAGGTCCGCGCTCGTGAGGGTGTTGCCGGCGCCGGGAATCCAGGCGAGGTTGCCGCCCTCGGCGTAGTCGATCTTGCCGGTGCGCTTGTCGACGTAGGCGATCCAGGGCGCGCTCTGGTCGGCGGCGAAAGCCTGCCAGGCCATGTCCGTGTCGGAAGTCACGAAGCTCGCTGCCTCGGAGAGCAGGGCGGTCTCGGGGTTCGCCCGCAGCTCGGCCCGGTCGAGAGCGCGCGCGGAGAGCGAGTCGTTCGCTTCGCGCAGCGTCTGCGCGCCGGCAGGCTGGACGCTGGTCGCGAGCAGCAGGCCGGCGAGTGCTAGAGGCAGGGTCCGAATCGTCGTTCGCATCGTCTTGTCCATGGTTTCCAGTCTCCTCGAGAGAAATCGTCTGCGGGTCTTCCGCAGGCGTCGGCAAACCGACTTGGAACTTTTCGGACATGGCGATGCACGCACCCCGCGACTCATCGCCCGTCCCGGGAGCTCTCGCGAAGCGAGGACCGGTTCTTGGAGTGCAGCGGTGCGGCTGACCAGCAACCTGTAAGGGTTGGGCGAACATTAAGGGCGTGAGAGTCCCTTGTCAAGTGTTATTTTGTGTGCCTCTTCCCAGACTGGAAACCGATGCCCCGAGCCCTTTTCTCGCTTCGCCCGCCGCTCGTTGCCTGCCTGATTTCCGCTCTCGGCGCGGGCTCCGCCGCCGCACGCGCACCGCAGCCTGCTGCCGATCCGGCGCCGGCCGCGGCCGCGAAACCGACTCGCCCCAACATCGTCCTGCTGACCCTGGACACGACCCGGGCGGACCATCTGGGCAGCGCCGGCTGGGCGTACGCCGCAACGCCGAATCTGGATGCGCTGGCGCGTCGCGGAGTGCGCTTCGAACGTTGCGACAGCGCGGCCCCGATCACCCTGCCGTCGCACGCCACGATCCTCTCGGGCCTTCTGCCGCCGCGAACCGGCGTGCGTGACAACGGCACGTTCGTTCTCGCGCCTGCCGTGCCGACTCTCGCCGAGCGCCTGGCGGAGCAGGGGTACGACACCGCGGCCGTGGTTTCAGCCGTCGTGCTCGCCCGCCGCCACGGCCTGGATCAGGGTTTTCGGATCTACGACGACGATCTCGGCGCCGGCCTCTCGGCGGGCACCTCGGTCGAGGAGCGTCAGGCCGGTGCGACGACGACCGCCGCCCTCGCGACCCTCGCCGGCCTGCGCCCGCCCTACTTTCTCTGGGTGCACTACTACGATCCGCACGAGGAGTACCGTCCGCCGACCCGATTCGCCGATGCCGCCAGCGGCCCCTCCCGCCTCTACGACGGCGAGATCGCCTACATGGACAGCGAGATCGGACGCCTGCTCGCGGCGCTCCCGCCGCAGACGGTCGTGGCCGCGGTCGGCGATCACGGCGAGATGCTGGGCGAGCACGGCGAGCTCACCCACGGTCTCCTGCCGTTCGCCGGCGCCCGGCGCGTGCCGCTGCTGCTCGCCGGCCCCGGCGTGCCCGCGGCCCGCGTCTCGGCCTGCCTGGCGCGGACCGCCGACCTCGTCCCGACGCTGCTCGATCTGGCCGGCCTCGCGGTGCCGGCCGGCCTCGACGGCGAGACGCTGATCCCGGGTCTCGAGGCCGAGGCGCCCGATTCAGTCTGCGGCCGCGTCTCCTACACCGAGAGCTTCCTGCCGTTCTACGCCTACAAGTGGTACCCGCTGCGAACCCTCTCCGACGGCCGCGCGCTCTTCCTCCAGGCGCCCGCGCCGGCGCTCTTCGGACTCGACGCCGATCCCGGCGAGACGCGCGACCTGGCGCCCGCCGAGCCCGAGCTCGTGCGGCTCTGGGGCTCGCGACTCGAGCGGCTGCTCGCCGCGGCCGGAGAGCAGCTGGACGAGGCGCGCTCGCCGCAGTCGACGCTCGACGGGGAACAGCGCCGGCAGCTCGCCAGCCTCGGCTACCTCTCCGGTGCCGGCGCCGCGAACGGCAGGTTCGCCGGCGATCTGCCGGATCCGCGCGACCGGGTGGCGATCGCTCAGGCGCTCCATGCCGCGGCGGCGCGCATCCAGCAGGGCGGCTGCCCGGAGGTCTTGCGGGAGCTGCAGCGCATCGTGCGCGACGACCCGCACAACTTTCCGGCGCTGGCGCTCTCCGGCCAATGCCTGCGGGATGCCGGCCGCCACGCCGAAGCGCTCGAGCTCTACCGGCGCGCGGCCGGGGAGAATCCCGCTTCGGCGGTGCCGGTGGCGAACGTCGCCGGCAGCCTCCTGCAGCTCGGGCGGCGGGCCGAGGCGGAGAAGGAGTTCCGCCATGCCCTCGCGCTCGACCCGACCGAGGGCGATTCGGCAGCCAACCTGGCCCGGCTGCTGCGCGAGAACGGACGCACCGCCGAGGCGCTCGAGCTGCTCGACCGGACGGTCGCCGCCGGCGGCAGCTCCGTCCAGCTCTTCGTCGAACGAGGGACGATGCGCGCGACCGCCGGCCGGCTGGAGGAGGCCCTGGACGATTTCCGCGCCGCGGTCCGCCGCGCCCCCGAGGACCCGCAACCGCTCGAGAACGCCGCCCGCGCGTTGTTCCAGCTCGGCCGCCTGCGCGAGGCCGCACTGACCTACGAGACGCTGGCACGCCTCGCCCCGGGGCGGGCCGATGTCTGGAAGACGCTGGTGGCGCTCTATCTCGAGCTGGGTCTCGGAGCCGAGGCGGAACGCTGCGCGCGCGCGGCGCTGCGGGTGGAGAACGAGCCGGCCGAACGGGCGCGGCTCGAGGAGCTGCTCGCGGGCCTCGCAGCCGCGCCCTGAAGGTCGCTCAGGAGCGCAGCTCGGTCTCCAGCAGCTGCCCGGCGATGATCAGGAAGTCGTGCTCGGTGACGATGCCGACCAGACGGCCGTCCTTGAGCACCGGCAGGCAGCCGATGGCGTGCTTGCGCATGAGGGCGATGGCGTCCAGCGTCGACGTCTCGGGGGTCACCGTGACGAGGTCGGTCGACATGACCTCGCGCACGGCGATCGGACCCTTGCCCAGCTCCGCGGTTCGTTCGGCGACCAGGCGCACGATGCTGCTGTGCGAGATGATGCCGATCAGCCGGTGCTCGTTGTCCTCGACCGGCACGTGACGGATCTTCTTCCACTGCATCAGGTTCGCCACCAGCTCGACGGCTTCGTCGGCGTGGGTGGTGATGATGTCGGTGGTCATGAACTGTTCGATCTGTCCGAAGTGCTTCTCCCATCCGCCGGCATGCTCGAGGCTGGCGAGCGGCCACTGGGCGACCGGCAGGCCGGTCGTCTGGTTGGCGATGATCGCTCCGGTGATCGCGCCCAGGCGCTCGCCCCGGTTGCCGGTCTTGCGCAGCGAGTTGAAGCTGTCGAGCTGCCACTGCGCGCCGGTCTTCTTGGTGCGGACACGTTCCTCGATGATGCCCAGATAGCGGTCGACATCCCCGGCGTCGATGCCCTTCATCTTCAGTCCGTCGCGAGCCACCGGCAGGAGCTCCTCCAGGATGAGCTCGTCGGCGGGGATGTGCTGGTGCCCGGGCCAGCCGAACTGGGCGCGCAACCCGAGCCGCGCGGCGGCGACGAAGTTCTCGTTGGCGGTGTCGAACTCCATCACCTTGCGGATGTCCGGATAGACCCGCGACAGACCGGAGAGCAGTCCGAACCAGAAGGCCGCGTTGGCGACCTCGTCGACGATGCTCGGGCCCGAGGGCAGGATCCGGTTCTCGATGCGCAGATGCGGCCGCCCCTCGGAGATGCCGTAGCAGGGCCGGGTCCAGCGGTAGATGGTTCCGTTGTGCAGCCGCAATGCCTTGAGGGACGGTACCTCGTTGCGGCGCAGCATGGCGAGGGAGTCTTCGTCGATGTCGGCGGACAGGAGGACCTTGAAGCGCGCGATGTCCTCGCGGAAGATCTCGAGCACCGAGTCGTCGACCCATCGCCTGCCGAAGGAGACGCGCGACGGCTGCTCGCGCAGGTGGAGCCCGGCGGCGCGATGGTCGACCGACTGCTGAAAGAGAGCGATGCGGGTCTCGCGCCAGAGCCGGCGGCCGAAGAGCAGCGGGCTGTTGCAGGACGCCGCGAGCACCGGGCCGGCGACCGCCTGGGTGAGGTTGTAGAGCGCGGCGAACTCCTCCGGTCCGACCTGGAAGTGGGCCTGGAAGCTGGTGTTGCAGGCTTCGACCATCACGTTCTCGTGGCGGATGATGAGCTCGTCGGCGCCCTTGATGTAGAACTCGTAGGCGCTGCCGCGCAGCCGCCGCATCGCCTCGTTGAGGGCGAAGTACCGCGGCTTGGGCGTCATGTTGTCGAGCGAGAGGTCCGAGATGTCGAGCGTCTGCAGGATGCCGGTCATGATGACGTCGGCGCCGAGCTCGTGGGCAGCCCGGCGTCCCTTGGCCAGCAGGTCCACGAGCTGCTTCTCCATCTGCTGCAGGCAGTCGCCGCCGAAGAGCAGGGGATCGGTGTTGAACTCGAGGTTGAAGCGGGCGAGCTCGGTCGTGTAGTGCTCGTCAGCGATCTTCTCGATCATCTCCATGGCGATCGGAGCGGGACTGAAGCCCTTGTCGACGAGAAAGAGCTCCTGCTCCGCGCCGATCCGCCGGACGCCGGTCTCGATGGCACCGTGCTGCAGCATCAGGTCGAGCGCCTGGAGATCTCCGAGGAGCTTCCGGGTGAAGGCGCGCAGAGAATCCGAGTCCAGCTCTTTGACGTCGTGTTCGCCCATCGTCGATGGCCTTTCGCCGGGGTTGCAGACCGGCGGTCAGTCTAGCAGCGTGTCCGCGCGCTCAGAAACGCTCGCTGGTCGAAACGAGGTACTGGACCTTCTCGATCGAGGGGTCGCCGTCGAGCGGAAAGGCGATGTCGAAACGAATGGTGTTGGCGTGCGAAGTGCGGGTCGGTGCGATGCGCAGCCCGGCGCCGATATCGCGCAGCCAGCCGAGGCCGCCGGGCTGGGTGCCGCCCTCGAACCAGGCGCGGCCGACATCGCCGAACAGCGCGGCGCCGAGGCGGAAGAGGTGGAAGAACTCGCGCTCGCCGTACCAGCGCTGCTCGATCGTCAACAGGGCGCGCCGGTCGCCCTCCTGGTAGCGCAGCGGGTAGCCGCGCAGGCCGGTGTCGCCGCCGAGGAGGAGCTGGCTCTCGGCATCGAGGTGCCTGGCGAGGTCGGCGCTCGCGGCGACGTAGAGCGCCTGGCTCGGAAAATCGCGGAACAGGTACCGCAGGCCGAGCGAGAAGAGCGTCGGCCCGGTGCCACCCGGTTCGAGACGTCCGCCGAGCGTGGCGGAGGCGAGCAGCAACTGGCGGTCGCCGGGCGTGAACCCGCGCGAGAGGGTGGACTCGTAGACCACGGCGTCGCGGTCGGAGCCGAAGCTCTCGGCCGCGACGCCGAGCCGGGCCGAGCCCTGCCAGCCCATCTCGAGATCCTCCGCCCTCCCGACCCGGTCGAAGTCGTGCTCGATGACGAAGCGGTCCTGGAGCCAGCTCCAGCCCACCCAGGGATAGACCAGCGTGCGATCGGGCGGCAGCGCCGTCGGCGGCTCCTCCGCGAGTTGGGCGAATTGGACCTCGTCGTAGGTGACGCCGAGGATCAGCCGGTGGGTCTCGCCGTGCATCAGTCCGCGCGAAAGGCCGAACCAGACCTCGCCCAGGCGGCTCTTCTGCTCGAAGCTCTCGCGCACGTGGCCGAGCTCGTAGAGGTCGGTGGTGCGACGGTCGTCCCGGAGGTCGAATCCCCCCGCGCGGCGCGTGGTGAGGGCGAAGAATGGCTGCTCGAGCCGCAGCTCTTCGGTGGTGCCGTCGCTGCTGTCTGCATAGACGATCCGGCCTCGCAGCCGGCTGCCGAAGAGATTCGGATCTTCGTACGAGAAGAGGGTCGAGGTGCGGTCGACGTCGGAAGTGTGTTCGAGCTGGAGGTTCTTGCCCCAGCCGAGAAAGTTCGACTCCTCGATCTCGATCTTGTACTTGTTCACGCCGCCGCTGCGGCCGAAGTTCAGCCCCGGCTTGAGCGACCAGTTGTCGCGGGTGCGGACCTCGATGTCGACGAGACCGTCGTGGTAGGCGACCGGCCGGACGCTGACCTCGGCGAGGAAGCGCAGGGCGCGCAGGGCACGCTCGGACTCGGCGATGGCGCTGGCCGAATAGAGCTCGCCCTCGGCGAACAGCAGTTGCCGGGCGACGATCCGCGCTCGCGTGTCCCGGTGAAGCGTATTCGCCCAGCGGAAGACCGTCTTCCTCTCGCCGGGCTTGTCGAGGTCGAAGACGTCGCCGACGTGGATGGAGATCGAGCCGATCCGCGCCCCTTCGGCTTCGAGCTGTTCCGGCGCCGGCAGGGCTTCCGGCCCAGCGGCGACCGTGGCCGCGGGCTGCCCCAGCGCATCCCTGGCGCCGGACCCAGCGACTCCCAGCTCCAGCAGGAGGAGGGCGACGGCGGTGCGGCGGAGAACGGTCAAGGTGGCCCCCATCGGCACGACAGCCCGGCGGTCAGTGCAGTCTGGATCCGCCACATGAACGGCTTATGACCGCCGGCGTCGCGGACCGCGGCAACGAAAAAGGGCCGTCGCACCGTGTGCGACGGCCCCTGTCGGGCGAGTTGGCCCGGCGCGGCGTCAGGCGGTGCGGCGGCGGAGGGCGACGAAGCCCGCCAGCGCCAGCAGCCCGGCGAGGGCGACGAAGCCGGTTTCTCCGAGCGTCGGAACTTCGACCGCGGGCGGCGGCGGCGGGCCGCCGGGGACGCAGGTCGTCGAAGCGATGGAGGCGTCGTCGACGAAGAAGTTGATCGACTCGACGGTCGTGATCGAGTGGAAGGCGACCGTATGCGCGGCGCCATCGGCGTAGGCCGAGAGGTCGACCGTCTGCTGCTGATAGCCGACGGTGTTGCACAGCGGCGACGTGGCATCGACGAGGAAGACCTGGGTGCCGTCGACCGTCACCTCGAGGAAGTCGTTCGCTCCCGAACCCGTGCCGCAGGCCGGCATCTCGAGGAAGAACGTGAGGGAGGCGCTGCCGCCGGAGGGGAAGGTCACGGATTGCGTCACCGAGCCCTCTTCGGTCGGTGCCGCGATGCCGCCGAACCAGGCCCACCAGGTGCCGGTGCGCGGGCCGGTGCCGGTGCCCGTGCCGCAGCCTGCGACCGTGCACAGGGGGGTGCCGAAGTTCGTCGACGCCTCGGCCCAGAAGGAGTTCGGCGAGCCGTCCTCGAAGCTGCCATCCTGGATCGCCTCGGCCAGGTTCGAGACCGTCGAACTGTTGTTGCCGCCGGCGCCGCCGCCGCCGTCGCTGGTCACGGTGGCGGTGTTCGACACCGTGGCGCAGGCGGTGAGCAGGCTCTGAACGGTGACCGTGCAGTTGGCGCTCGCGCCGTCGGCGAGGCTGCCGACGCTCCAGCTCCAGTTCTGTCCCACGGCGCCGCCGCCGCAGTTGTCACTGACATAGGTGACCTGGGCCGGCAGGGTGTCGGCGACCGCGACGCCGGTGTCGGCGCCCGGGCCGTTGTTGGTGACCGTGAAGTCGTAGTCGAACTGGCCGCCGAGCGAGACGCCGGCGGTCGACTTGGTGATCGCGATGTCCGGTCCCTGGCCGCCGAGCACGATCGTGCCGGGGCCGGAGAGCGTGTTGTCGTAGGGACCGAAGTCGGTGTTCGCGAAGCCGCTGGTGACCACGAAGTACTGCGTCCCGGAGGTGAGGGCGACGCCGAGAATCTCCGAGGTGCCGATACCGCCGGTACCGTCGTCGCTGCCGGCGGTGCAGTTGGTGAGCGCATCGGCCGGGTTGAAGGAGCCGGTGTAGAGGTGGATGAAGCCGTCGAAGCCGGTCTGGACGCTCGTGATGTCGTAGTTCCCCGCCGCGGTGACCGTGAAGTCCTGAACCTGATAGGCCACTGCCGTGCCGACTCCGGACAGTCCGCTGCAATCGGACAGCGCGCGGTTGAAGGTCGGCGCGCCGGTGGTGTCGCCGCTGTAGTTCACGGTGTCTTCCGGCGACACCACGCTCGGGCCGAGCACCGTCGGCCCATGCCCCTTGAGAGCGCGCTCGTCGAGCGGCGGATTGCGCTGCTTGGCAACGCTGGCGAAGGTTTCCGTGGCGCCGAGCGCCAGGAGGGCGAGAGCGAGAACTGTCAGGACGCGACGAGTCATGTGGGCCCCTTTCCGAAGCACAAACGAAGGAATGCGGCAATGGTAACTCAACATCCCCCGGTCGCCAACCGGCCGGCCCGCGGCTTCGGCCGGCTCAGCCGGCGACCGGAACCGGTGCGGCGGTGAAGGCGGGATGAACCAGAGCGCCGTCGCGAGCCAGCAGGGTGCCCATCACTTCGGCGTCGCTCTCCGGAATCGCCAGCTTCTTGTCCTTGAAGACCATCATCAAGAGAGTCAAGAGGTTACGGGCGTAGACCAGGCTGGCGTCGGCCGGGACGGTGGCCGGCAGGTTCGACGGTCCGAGGACGAAGACGCCCTGATGCTCGACCTCCGCGTCGACCTGGGTCAGCTCGCAATTGCCGCCCTGGGCGGCGGCGATGTCGACCACGACCGAGCCCGGCTTCATCGCTTCGACCATGTCGCGGGTGAGGAGAATCGGCGCGCGCTTGCCCGGCACCTGGGCGGTGGTGATGACCACGTCGGCGACCGCGAGCCGCGTCTTGAGGATCGCCCGCTGCTGCTCGAGAAACTCTTTCGAGACCTCTTTGGCATAGCCACCGGTGCCTTCGGCGGTCGGCATCTGCGGCAGGTCGATGAACCGGCCGCCGAGCGATTCGACCTGCTCCTTGACCGCCGGGCGGACGTCGGAGACCTCGACCGTTGCTCCCAGCCGCTTGGCGGTCGCGAGCGCCATGAGACCGGCGACGCCAGCGCCGAGCACCACGACCTTGGCCGGCTGGATGGTGCCGGCGGCCGTCATGAGCAGCGGGAAGATCTTGCCCAGCTTCTCGGCGCCGACCAGCACCGCCTTGTAGCCGGCGATCGAGGCCTGCGACGACAGCACGTCGAGCGCCTGGCCGCGGGTCGTGCGCGGAACCAGCTCCATGGCGAAGACCGTCACCTTGCGGGCGACCAGGGTCCGGACGAGCTCGGTGTTGCGATACGGATCGAGCAGCGAGAAGAGAAAGGTGCCCGGCGACAGCTGTTCGGCCTCGCTCATCTCGGGTGGCGCTACCTTGAAGACGATGTCGGCTCCCTGGTAGCCCTCGGCGGCGGAGCCCGCCAGGGTAGCTCCGGCGGCGCGATAGGCGTCGTCGGGGAAGCCGGCGCCGCGGCCGGCGCCGGCTTCGACGACGACCTCCAGTCCGGCGTGAACCAGCTTCTTGACGCTCTCGGGGGATGCGGCGACGCGCCGCTCGCCGGCGCGGATCT
>CAZQTL010000156.1:0-9907 GCA_964595975.1 uncultured Thermoanaerobaculia bacterium
GCCACCGCCGGCCAGGGGAGGACGCGCGCGCCCGCCGCGGCGAGCAGTCCGGCGAGCGGTCCGCCCGGCGGCTCGTCGCGCGTCACCACCACGCCGACGCCCGAAAGCGCTCCCGCCGGCTTCACGGCTTGGCGTCTCCGGCGCGGCGGATCTCGGCCAGGATCTCGGCGGCGCCGCCGGCGACGAGCTCGGCGGCGAGCGCGCGGCCGAGCTCCTCCGGGCGGCTCGCGGGACCGCTCTTGCGGCCGGAGACGAAGCGGCTGCCGTCGACCGCGACCACCTCCGCCGTGAGACGGAGTTCCTCGCCGGCGAGCGTCGCGAGGGCGCCGACCGGAACCTGGCAGCCCCCTTCGAGCGTCGCCAGCAGCGCGCGCTCGGCGGCGGTCGCGAGATGGGTCGGCGGGTGATCGAGGCGCCGCACCCAGTCGCGGGTCGCTTCGTCCCGGGAGCGGATCTCGACCGCCACCGCCCCCTGGGCGACCGCCGGCAGGAAGTGGTCGAGCGGCAGATATTCGGTGATGTGGCGTTCGAGGCCGAGGCGCTTGACACCGGCGGCGGCGAGGACGATGGCGTCGTACTTGCCCTCTTCGACCCGGCGCACGCGCGTCGGCACGTTGCCGCGCAGGTCGGCGAGCTCGAGGTCGGGGCGATAGCGGGCGAGGAGCGCCCGCCGCCGCAGGCTGCTGGTGCCGACCCGGCCGCCCGCCGGGAGCGCCGTGAAGCCTCTTCCCTCGACGCCGCCGGCGGCGATCCAGACGTCGCGCGGATCTTCGCGCTCGAGCACCGCGGCGAGCGCCAGCCCCGGCGGCAGCTCGGTCGGCAGGTCCTTCAGGCTGTGCACGGCGAGATCGACGTGGCCGGCGGCGAGCGCCTCCTCGATCTCCTTGGTGAAGAACGCCTTGCCCGGCACCTCGGAGAGCGGCCGGTCGAGGACGTGGTCGCCCTCGGTGCGGATCTCGACGATCTGGACGGAGAGATTCCCCGCCGCGCCGTCGAGGCGGGTGAGCAGCGAAGCGACGTGATGCGCCTGCCAGAGCGCCAGTTCGGAGCCACGGGTGCCGATGCGGAGCGTGCGGTTCACGACGATTCCCCCTGGACGGTGAAGCGGTAGCCGACCCCGCGCACGGTGTGGAAGTGCTGCGGCTGCTGCGCGTCGCGCTCGAAGCGCTTGCGCAGCCGGACGATGAAGTTGTCGACCGTACGGGTCGACGGGAAGAGCTCGTATCCCCAGGCCTTGTCGAGCAGCTCCTCGCGCGAGACGACCTCGCCGACGCGCTCGGCGAGCGCCTTGAGGATGACCGCCTCCTTCTGGGTCAGCGACTGCTGCACGCCGTCCCACGAGCGCCCCTGGAGGCTGCCGAAATCGAACTCGTTGCCGCCGAAGCGCAGCACCTGCGCCGAGCTCTGCGTCGCGCGCTCGTACCAGCTCCAGCGCCGCAGGATGACCTTGACGCGCGCCAGCAGCTCCTGGAGATGGAACGGTTTCGGCAGATAGTCGTCGCCGCCGGCCTCCAGCCCCTGCACGCGATCGTCGACGCTCGACTTGGCGGTGAGGAAGAGCACCGGCGTCTGGATTCCCTCGGCGCGTGCCGTCTCGCAGATCGAGAAGCCGTCGAGGCCGGGGAGCATGACGTCGAGCAGGATGAGATCGTGCCCGCCGCGGCGGATCGTGGCGAGCGCGGCTCTTCCCTCGCCGACGATCGAGACGCGGTAGCCCTCGGCTTCGAGGTTCTCGGCGATGCCCTGGGCGAGATGCTCCTCGTCCTCGACCACCAGAATGGAGCGCGGCTCGCTCATGGTGCCTCCTCGCCGGTGTCTGCGGCATCCGGCGCCGCCGCCGGCCAGGCGACGGTGAAGGCGGCGCCGCGGCCGGGGCCGGCGGAGGACGCCGTCACCCAGCCGCGCTCGAGCTCGACGAAGCGGCGCACGACGTAGAGGCCGAGACCGGTCCCCTTGCTGGTGCGGCGGAGCTCGTCGCCCGGGCGGTAGAACTTCTCGAACAGCTTCTCGGCCTCGGCCGGCTCGAAGCCGACGCCGTCGTCGGCGACCTCGAGCTCGACGAAGCCGTTCTTCGCTCGTCCGGAGAGACGGATCTCATGGCCGCCGGCGGCGGCGGAGGCACGCAGCGCGTTCTCGACCAGGTTGCGCAGGACCGTGTTGGCCGCCGCCGGATCGGCGCTGATCTCGAGCCCGACCGGCACGTCGTGCGTGAACTTGACGCCGCGCTCCGCGGCGCGCTCGGAGAACTCCTCGGCGACCGCCGTCACCAGCCGGGCGAGCGGCAGGCGCTCCTGGCGCAGATGCGGCCGGCCGGCCTCGAGCGTCGCCGTGTCGAGAATCCGCCCGACCATGTCTTCGAGGCGCCGGATGTCGCCGCGCATCCGCTTGACCAGGGCGTCGAGCCGCGCGGGCTCGGGGCGGCGCAGAGCGATGGTCTCGGCGGCGAGCTGAAGGCTGGCGATCGGACTCTTCAATTCGTGGGTGACGGCGGCGATGAAGTTCTGCTGCCGCCGGCGCAGCTGCGCTTCGGCGGCGAGCGTGCGGCTGATCACTGCCACGCAGCCCCCCAGCACGACGAGGAAGAAAGCCCCCTCCCACAGGTACTGGCGCAACCGCCGCCGGTGCTCGCTCTCGACCTCGGCGAACGCCCGCGGTGCCACGGTCACGCCGGCCGGCTGGACGTCGAGGGCGGGAAAGAGTGCGGCGACCCGCTCCGCCGGGGTGCCCTCGGCGAGCAGGCGCTCGGCCGCCTGCCGGTTGGCGTCGTGCAGCGCCGCGATGCGCTCGGACTCCCAGCGCACCAGGCGCCGCTGGTCGAGCATCCACCAGACCACCTCGCCGGCCGAGAAGACCAGGATGGCGATGAAGGCGATGCGCAGGGCGCGCTGGCGCTCGAGCGACAGGGACATCGTTCAGCCGCGCTCCCCCGGCCACGCCGCGAAGAGCTCGCCCAGCCCCTGCGCCAGCTGCGCCAGGTGCTCGCTGCGATGGGCGAGCGAGAGGAATCCGACCTCGTAGGCCGACGGCGCGAGCGCGATACCTCTCGCCAGCAGACCGTGGAAGAGCGTCTTGTAGAGCGCTGCGGCGCCGGCATCGATGGCGTCGGCGCGGCGCGGCGGGGCGCCCGCCTGCAGGCTCATCCAGAACAGCGAGCCCTGGCGCACCAGCTGCACCGGGAACGGCGCGGCGGCGAAGATCGGCGCGAGCCGCTGTTCGAGCTCGGCACCGAGCCCCTCGAGGCGCGTCCAGGCCTGCTCGCGGTCGAGGATGCCGAGAGTGGCGATGCCGGCTGCCATCGCCACGGGATTTCCCGACAGCGTTCCGGCCTGGTAGACGTCTCCCTCGGGGGCGAGGTGGCGCATCAGGTCGCGGCGACCGCCGAACGCTCCCACCGGCATGCCGCCACCGAGGATCGTGCCGAACGGTGCGAGGTCGGGCTCGATCCCGTAGAGCTCCGCCGCGCCCCCTCGCGCGCCGCGGACGCCGCTGATCACCTCGTCGAAGCGCAGCAGCGCCCCGGCGCGCGCGGTCACCGCGCGCAGATGGCGGAGGAAATCGAGCCGCTGCAGCAGCAGGCCGTTGTTGGCCGGCACCGGCTCGACGATCACCGCGGCGATGCGCTCGCCCTCGGCGGCGAAGAGCGCATCGAGCGCCGCCTCGTCGTCGAGCGGCAGGACGCGGGTGAGGCCGGCGAACGGCGCCGGGACGCCGGCCGAGCTCGGCCGGCCGAAGGTCACCAGCCCCGAGCCGGCGGAGACCAGCAGGTGGTCGGCGTGGCCGTGGTAGCAGCCGGCGAATTTGACGATCAGGTCGCGGCCGGTGGCGCCGCGCGCCAGACGGATGGCGCTCATCGTCGCCTCGGTGCCGGAGGAGACGAAGCGCACCTGCTCGAGACCGGGATAGCGCGCGACGACCGCCTCGGCGAGGTCGATCTCGCCGCTGCACGGGGCGCCGAAGGTCATGCCGCGCGCCGCCGCGCCGGTCACCGCCTGCAGGACCTCGGGGTGCGCGTGGCCGAGGATCAGCGGCCCCCACGAGCCGACGAAGTCGAGGTAGCGCCGGCCGTCGGCATCCTCGAAGTGGGCGCCCTCGCCGCGCGCCAGGAAGAGCGGCGTGCCGCCGACCGCGCGAAAGGCGCGCACGGGAGAGTTGACGCCTCCCGGAATGACCGCCTGGGCGCGGGCGAAGAGGGCGCGCGACCGTGGCCCGGCCGAATCGGTGGCGACGTCCTGCAGAACGGGGGCGGTCATCGGCGGATCTCCATCGGCGGCGTCTGCGGCATCTCCCGCATCTCCGAATTTCCCGCCAGCGGATCGAGCGCGCCGGCGATGTCGTTGAACTCGGCGAACAGCTCGGCGTCGCCGGCGGCGAGGAAGCTGCCGACCGCCTCGACCCCGAGCTCGCTCGCCAGACCGCGCAGTCCGAGCGTCGGCAGGTGGGCGAGCCGCTTGGCGAGCATCTCGGCCCAGCGGCCGAGCGCCTCGCGCTGGCGGGCGTCGAAGCCGGCGCCCTCCTTGGCGAGCAGGCGCTCCATCCCCTCCGCGGCGGTCTGCTTGTAGCGCTGGTTGATGCGCGCCAGCACCGGCGACAGCACGCGCTCGGCGAGGCGGTGGCGCAGCTCGTCGAGCGCCGCGTCCACCAGCTCGCGCGCCGCGGCGGTCTCGGCCTGGCGGCGCGAGCGCTGCTCGTCGGCCTCGCGGTTGATCTCGTCCATGCCGAGCCGCGGGATGCCGGCGGCGCGCGCCGCTTCCGGCTCGACGTCGGGCGGCACCGCGAGATCGCCCGCGAGCGGCGGTTCGCGCTCCGCGCTGCGAGACGCTCGAGACAGGCGCGATCCAGCACCGCCTCCGGCGCCCCGGTCGCGGAGACCAGCGCCTCGACGCGCGGCGGCCGGGCGCGGAAGTCGTCGAGGCTCATGGCGAAGGCGTTGCCGAGCGCGCTCGCGAGCTCTTCGGCGCGCTCGAGCGTGCGGTTCACGACCACCAGCGGCACGTGCTCGCGCGCGAGAGCTTCGCCGCACTTGCGCGTCATCGGCGAGACGCCGATGAGCGCCACGCGGCCAGGGACGCGGCGCACGCGCTCGAGCAGGTGATCGGCGGCGATCTCCGCGAGCGACAGACGACCCTCGCCGAGCGCCGAGTTGCGATGGACCTGGTGGGCGACGCGCAGCGCATCTTCGACCAGGCGGCCGAGCAGGCCGCTGGCTCCGGCACCGCCGGCGCCGCCGTTGCCGAACGCCGCGGTGTTGGCGGCGCGCGCGATGTCGAGCGCGTCGCGCAGCTGGCCCTGGATCTCGCGCTCGCCGACTTGCGCCGAATCGAGACCGGCGGCGACGACGAACAGATGCTCGACGGCCCCTTCACCGTGCCAGCCGCGCAGCAGGTGCTCGGCTTCGCCGGGCTGCGGCTCCTGCCCGGTGAGCAGGCGGAAGACGTCGCGGCGGCGATCGCGCGCGCGCTGGCCGTCGCGCTCGCGATAGAGGATCTCGACGCGATTGCAGGTCGCGAGGTAGACGAGCTCGGCGACTCCGAGCTCGGCGGCGAGCCTGGCGACGGCTTCCTCGCGCGCTTCGCGCGCGACGCCGAGGCGCGCGACGGCGTCCGCGCCCTGGCTTCTGAAGGTCAGACCGACGAGTCCGATGGCGTCCATGAACGGTGTTGTAGCAGCGCTTTCCGGGCGAATTGTCATGGAACTGTCACCGCGCGCAAAGACTGCCCCAGCGGGTGGGCGGCGAACCGCTCAGCCGGCGGGCCGCGCGCGCAGCGCGCCCGCCCGGCGGGCCGTCGCCGCCGCCGCGTCGGCCTCCACCGCGCCGAGCCAGCCGTCGAGCGAACGCGCCACGAGGCCGGCGAGAAGGTCGAGATGATCGTCGCGCTCGTTGAGGCAGGGGATGAAGCGGAAGCGCTCGCCGCCGTGGTGCAGGAAGATCTCGCGGTTGAGTTGATCGATCTCCTCGATCGTCTCGAGGCAATCGGCGGAGAAGCCCGGGCAGATGACGTCGAGCGCCCGCACCCCCTGTTTCGCGAGCGCCTCGACCGTGCGATCGGTGTACGGCTTCAGCCACTCCTCCTTGCCGAAGAGCGACTGGAAGGAGAGCATCCAGCGCTCCGGCGGCAGCGCGAGCGCCTCAGCGAGCAGGCGCGCGGTCTTCTGGCAGTAGCAGAAGTACGGATCGCCGCCGTCGAAGTAGCGCTGCGGCATGCCGTGGAACGACATCAGGAGCTTCTCCGGCTCGCCCTCGCGCTGCCAGCGCTCGCGCACGCTCGCGGCGAGCGCGGCGATGTAGCCGGGCTCGTCGTGGTAGGTCTCGATGGTGCGCAGTCCGGGCACCCAGCGGGTGCGGGCGAGCTCCGCGAACACCGCGTCGAAGGTCGAGCCGGCCGTCGCGCCGGCGTACTGCGGGTAGAGCGGCAGGACGACGATGCGGTGGCAGCCCGCCGCGGCGAGCTCGCCGAGCGCGCGGGCGATCGACGGGTTGCCGTAGCGCATGCCGAGCGCGACCGCCACGCGATCGCCGAAGCGGGCTCGCAACCGCTGCTCGATGCCGGCGCGCTGACGCTGCGAGGTGACGAGCAGCGGCGAGCCGTAGGCGGTCCACACCTTGCGGTAGAGCGCCGCCGACATCTTCGGCCGCGTCGTCAGGATGAAGAGATGGAGGATCGGCAGCCACTTCCAGCGCGGCAGCTCGATCACCCGCGGATCGGAGAGGAACTCCTCGAGGTAGACCCGCAGCGCCGCCGGCGTCGCCGCATCCGGCGTGCCGAGGTTCGACAGCAGCACGCCCACCCGCGGCGCGCGCGCATGGTCGAAGGCGTCGGGCGAGGCCAGCCGGTCGTACATCGGCCGGACTCTAGCAGCGGGCGATCCCACCGGCTCTCCCGGCTGCCGCCGCTCCGTGGCAGGATTCGCCGATGAATCCTGGCGGACTGCTGCGGGTGCTCGGTTTGAATGCCGTGCCGGTCGGCGGTGTGATGCTCGCCGGCTGGTCGACCGGCACCGGCCTCGCGCTCTACTGGTGCGAGACGCTTCTCGGCACCGCCACCAACGCCGTGCGCATCGCGCTGCACCGGCGCATGACCGGGAAGCGCGGTCATTACCGCGGCCAGCTGGGGGTCGAGATCAACGCCGGCGACGACCCGCCGGCGCGGCGACCGGCCAGGGGCAGGACGCAGTGGCGTTCGTTCCTCACCGAGTATCTCGTCGGCAGCCTCGTCTTCACCTTCGCGCACGGGCTCTTTCTCGCCATCATCCTCGGCGCCTTCATCAAGAGCTGGCCGGCGAAGGGCGACCTGCTCTACGGCCTCGCCGGAATCGCGCTCTTCCAGGCGGGAGGCCTCGCCTTCGACCTCACGAGCCTGCGTGACTGGCCGTTCGCGCGCCTGAAGCTCCAGGTGCAGAGCGCGATGGGGCGCGTCGTGCTGGTCCACCTGGCGATCATTTTCGGCATGGCGCTGGTGTTCTGGCTGGAAAAGCCGGGCTCCTTCTTCTGGGTGTTCGGCGGGTTGAAGACCCTCTCGGACGTCGGCGGCCTCTTCGCCGGCCGGAGCGGCGCCGCGGCGGGCGCCAGCGCCAGCCCTGCGGCGCCGCCGCGGTGGGCGAAGCGGGTGGTGGAGAAGATCGCTCCCGGCGAGGACATCGACGTCTACTGGCAGCGTGAACGCGAGCGCGAGCTGCGCGAGGCGGCCGAGGACGAGGAGGTCGTGCGGCGATGAACGCGCGCTTCTACCGCGTGGCATGGGTCTTCTACCTCGTGCTGGCGATCGCCGGGCTCCTCTGGACGGGCGCACAACGCGGCCGGCTCGGGCTGGCGCTGTTCGTCGATCCCGGCAGCTGGTGGATCGACCTCGGCGCCGGGTGCGTCCTCGGTGGCGGACTGCTCGTCCTGTGGTGGGCGCTGCGCCGTGGCGCCGCGGCGGCGCGAGCGCTCGAGGAGGAGCTCTCGCGGCTCCTGGCGCCGCTCACGGCGGCCGAGGCGATCTCGCTCGCCATCATCTCGGCGCTCGCCGAGGAGCTCTTCTTCCGCGGCGCGCTGCAGGGAGCGATCGGCTTCCTGCCGGCGGCGGTGCTCTTCGCCCTGCTTCACGCCGGGCCCGGCAAGAGCTTCCGCATCTGGACGCTGTTCGCCCTCGCCGGCGGTCTCGCGCTCGGGGCCCTCGTGGCTCTGCGCGGGACGCTGGGCGGCGCGATCGTCGGGCACCTGCTGGTGAACGGCGTCAATCTGGTGCGCCTGGCGCGGCGCGGCTCGGCGGTGTTCGCCGCCGCTCCCCGGGCAGAGGGCGGACCGCCTGCGGATGGCTGAGCGCGAGTCCCCCGCGGCGCTGCGCGCCCGCCACTTCGCGGCGCTGTGCGATCTCGACGCTGCCGACCGGGACGCCGGGCTCGCCGCGCTCGCCGCCGAGGACGCCGCGCTCGCCGCCGAAGTCGCCCGGCTCCTCGACCTCGATGCCGAGGCCTGCGGACCGATCGAAGCGCTGCGCGGCGCGGTGGCCGACGCCGCCGGCCGCCGGCTGCTGGCGGAGGAAACGGCGGAGAGCCCGGCGCCGCCGGAGCGACTCGGGGCCTGGCGCCTGGGCGCGCGCCTGGGCGCCGGCGGCATGGGCGAGGTCTGGGCGGCCGAGCGCATCGACGGTGGCTTCGAGCAGCGCGCGGCGGTGAAGCTGGTGCGCTCGGGACTCTCGAGCACCGAGATCCTGGCGCGGTTCCGCCGCGAGCGTCAGGTCCTCGCCCACCTCTCGCATCCGGCGATCGCCCGCCTCCTCGACGGCGGCGTCGCCCCCGACGGCCGCCCCTGGTTCGCCATGGAGCGGGTCGACGGATTGCCGATCACCGACTACGCCCGCGACCGCCGGCTGACGCTCGGCGAGCGCCTGCGCCTGCTCGTCGAGGTCGCGCGCGCGGTGGATGCGGCGCATCGCGGCCTGGTCGTGCACCGCGACCTCAAGCCGTCGAACATCCTGGTCACCGCCGCCGGCGAACCGAAGCTCCTCGACTTCGGCCTGGCGAAACTGCTCGAGCGCGAGGAGGATCCCCGCCTGACCCGCACCGAGGTCCGCGCCCTGACCCCGGCCTACGCCGCGCCGGAGCAGGTCCTGGGCGAGGCGGTGACCATGGCGACCGACGTCTACGCGCTCGGCGTGCTGCTCTTCGAGCTGGTCACCGGAGAGCTGCCGCATGCCCGGCGGTCGCCGACCTCGGAGGGCCTCGCGGACGAGATCTCGCGCGAGACGATCGAGCGTCCGTCGAGCCGCGTGCGGCGGGCGGGCGGCGAGCCCGCCGCCACCTCCGCGGTCGCCGGCATCACGCGCGCGCGGCTCGCTCACCGCCTGCAGGGGGACCTCGACACGATCGCTCTCGCTGCGCTGCAGCGCGAGCCTGGGCGCCGCTATCCGACGGCCGCCGCCTTCGCCGACGATCTCGAGCGGTTCCTCGCCGGACGGCCGATCCTGGCGCGTCCCGACACCCTCGGCTACCGGGTGAAGAAGTTCGCCGGCCGGCATCGCGTGGCGATGTCGGCGGCGGCATTGGTGACGGCTGCGCTCGTCGCCGGCCTCGGCGCCGTGCTCTGGCAGGCGCGCGCGACCCGGGTCGAGGTGGAGCGCACGGCGCGGGTGCGCGATTTCCTGGCGTCGATCTTCGGCAGCCTCGATCCCGACCTGGGTCCCGGCCGCGAGGCCTCGGCCGCGACGCTGCTGGCCGATGGCGCGGCGCGCGTCGATGCCGAGCTCGGCGGCGAGGCGCGCATCGCCGCCGACCTCTATGTCGCTCTCGGCCGCGCCTGGCTGGCGCTCGAGCGCTACGACGAGGCCGATCGTCTGGCGCGCCGCAGCCAGGAGCTGGCGGCGGCGAGCGCCGGAGACGACTCGACGCTCGCGGCCGCCGGCCGGGCGCTCGCGGGCGAGATCGCCAC
>CAZQTL010000157.1:0-2812 GCA_964595975.1 uncultured Thermoanaerobaculia bacterium
GCGTCGCGCTCGGGCGCTGCTCGACGAGCCGGGACCGGGCGCCTGACAGCGGCGGAACCGCCGGCCTGGAGACCGACCCGCAGTGGCGCACCGTGGGGCCCGGCTTCAGCCCGACACCCTCACAGCGATCCGCCGCACTTCCAGCAGAGCTCGAAGTTGCCGGGGTTCTCCTCGCCGCAACGCTGGCATTGCCTCCGGGACCCCGAGCTGCTCGCCCGCTCGGCGTGGAACTCGGCGAGCACCGCGCTCGCCTTCATCCAGATGTCGTCGTCGACCCAGACCTGCGGACCGGCGACGTCCGGCGGCACCTCGCCAACGATCGCCTGCATGTGCTGGTTGAACACGTGCGAATCGAGATTCGCGTGCGCGAGCCGGTCGCGCAGCAACCACGCGTCGATCCGGTTCGACGCGGTGTAGAGCCGCTTCACCCGACCCGCCCCGGGCGCCAGTCGATCAGCGCTTCGACGAGGCTTTCGAGCACCGCGACCAGCGGCGAGGCCCGTGCGGCGTCCCATGGCCAGGGCGGCGACTCCGTCATGTACGCGCACTGCGTCATCTCGAGTTGCAGCGCGTGACAACCGTCGGACGGACGCCCGTAGCGCCGCGTGATCCAGCCGCCCTTGAACCGGCCGTTGACGATCGACGAGAATCCGCGCGCCGAACCGAGGACCTCCGCCGCCGTACGCTCGAGCGTCGCGTCCGCGCTCGCGCCCGACGCCGTCCCGAGGTTGAAGTCCGGCAGCCGGCCGTCGAAGAAGCGCGGCAGCCGCGAACGGATCGAATGGCCGTCCAGCAGCACGACATGGCCGTGCGCCGAGCGGACGCGTTCGATCTCCGCCGCGAGCATCGCGTGATAGGGCCGGAAATAGCGCTCGACCCTCGTCGCGACCTCCGCGGCATCGGGTGCGTCGCCGTCGCGCCACACCGGCTCGCGATCGAAGGTCGACGTCGGCACGAGCTCGGTGTTGTCGGCCCCCGGGTACAGGACGGCACCCTCCGGATCGCGATTGAGGTCGACGACGTAGCGCGAATGGGTCGCGCACACCAGCGTCGCGCCGGCCTCGCGCGCGAACGCGTAGAGCTTCTCGACGTGCCAGTCGGTGTCGGGCAGCCCGGCCGCCGCGGGCGCGAGCCTCCGCGCGATCGCGTCGGGCACGTGCACGCCGGCGTGGGGCACGTCGACGACCAGCGCCGTGGTTCCCCGGTGGACGCTCGCCAGTTCCATCATCGCTCCGGGAAACCGGGCACGCCGCCGCGGATCGTGCCCAGGCACGGATTGCCGCCGAGACGCCAGGCGAGCTCCGCCGGCTCGTCGATCGCGTAGATCGCGACGTCGGCCCGCGATCCTGCCCGCAGCACGCCGCGATCGGCGAGTCCCAGCGCGCGGGCGCCGGCGCGGGTCATGCCGGCGACGGCCTCGAGCGGCGTCAGGCGGAACAGCGTGCAGGCCATGTTCATCATCAGCAGCGGCGACGTCGACGGCGAGGACCCGGGATTGCAGTCGGTCGCGATCGCGATCGGCACGCCGGCGGCGCGCAGCGCCTCGACCGGCGGGAGCCGGGTCTCGCGCAGCGTGTAGTACGCGCCGGGCAGCAGCACCGCCACCGTGCCAGCGGCGGCGAGCGCCGCGACGCCACGCGGCGACAGATATTCGAGATGATCGGCCGACAGCGCCCGGAATCCGGCGGCGAGCGCGGCGCCGTCCTGGTCCGAGAGCTGCTCCGCGTGGAGCTTGACCGGCAGACCGCTGGCGCGCGCCGCGTCGAACACGCGTCGGGTCTGCGCGCGCGTGAAGCCGATCCGGTCGCAGAACGCATCGACCGCGTCGGCGAGGCCGGCCGCGGCGGCGGCCGGCACGATCCGGGACGCGATATCGTCGATCCAGTCGTCGGCTCGGCCGGCGTACTCCGGCGGCAGCGCGTGCGCGGCGAGCAAGGTCGTGCGCACCGCGACACCGGATTCGTCGCCCAGCCGCCGCGCGACCGCGAGCTGCTTCAGCTCGTCGTCGAGCGTCAATCCGTAGCCCGACTTGATCTCGATCGTCGTCGCGCCCTCGGCGGCGATCGCGGCGAGCCGGCCGCGGCGCGCGTCGGCGAGCGCGTCCGCCGACGCCGCGCGCGTGGCGGCGACGGTGGCGAGGATGCCGCCGCCGTCGCGCGCGATCTCCTCGGAGGTCGCGCCGGCGAGGCGGCGTTCGAGCTCGCGCGCGCGATTGCCCGCGTACACCAGGTGCGTATGGCATTCGACGAGTCCGGGCAACGCCCAGGCGCCGTCGAAACGGTAGCGGCGATGCGCGCCGGCGCCGGCCGGAAGATCGCGCTCGGCCCCCACCCAGGCGATGCGGTCCCCGACGATCCCGACGGCGCCGTCGCGGATCACGCCCCAGCCGTCGCCGTCGAGCGTCGCCAGGTGCACGCCGGCGACCAGGACGTCGTAGGCCGCGGCCGGGCTCACGACGCGCGCAGCGTGTTCGCGGCGACCGCGTCGCGGAACCGCGCGAGCACCGACTCCTCGCTCGGGTGGCGGCCGTCGCGCACCCGCCAGGCCCCGGCCACCATCACGTGTCGCACCGGCGTGCGACACGGCCCGAAGATCGCCGCGTCGAGGAGCGTCGCCGTGCCGTGACCGGAGAGACCGGGGTCCGACGTGTCGAGCACGACCAGATCGGCGCGGCAGCCCGGCTCGATCGCCCCGGTGGCGATCGCGCAGGCGCGCGCGCCGCCGGCGGCGGCCGCGAGCCACAGCGACGTGCCGATCCCGTCGTTCGACCCGTGATGCAGCAGGTTGCGACGCCGCCAGACCAGCCGCTGCG
>CAZQTL010000157.1:2912-9874 GCA_964595975.1 uncultured Thermoanaerobaculia bacterium
CCGTCGTTCGACCCGTGATGCAGCAGGTTGCGACGCCGCCAGACCAGCCGCTGCGAGTATTCGAGCTGTCGCAATTCGACGAATGGATCGACGATCGCGTTCGAATCGCTGCCCACGCCCCAGCGCCCGTCGATCGACGTGTACAGGACCGCCGGGAACGTGCCGTCGCCCAGGTCCGCCTCGGTCGTCGGCGCGAGCCCGGCGACCGCGCCGCTCCCGGCCAGCGCGCGGGTCTCCGCCTCGGTCATGTGGGTCGCGTGCACGTAACACCAGCGCTCGTCGGGTGGATGTCGTTCGAGCAGCCATTCCACCGGCCGCTTTCCCGACCAGGCGACGCATTCCTCGACTTCGCGCGTCTGCTCGGCGACATGGATGTGCACCGGCCCGAGCGACGGCGCGACCGCGAGGACCGCGTCGATCTCCTCGGGCGTGGTCGCGCGCAGGCTGTGCGGGGCCACGCCCAGGACCGCGCCGGCGTCGCGGGCCTGCGCCGCGAGTCCTGCGACGAGCGCGGAGAACTCGTCGGTCGTCGTCAGCATCCGCCGCTGCTCGGGGGAGGCGGGCGTGCGGCCGAAACCGCCGTGCGCGTAGTAGACCGGCAGCAGCGTGAGGCCGATGCCGCAGTCGCGGGCGGCGCTCAGGACGCGCTCCGACATCTCGGCCGGGTTCGCGTATCGGCGGCCTTTCGGGTCGCGGTGCAGGTAGTGGAACTCCGCGACCGCGCCGTAGCCGGACTTCAGCATCTCGACGTAGGCCTGCGCGGCGATCGCCTCGAACGCGTCGGGGTCGAGCCGGTCGATGAACCGGTACATCGACTGGCGCCAGGTCCAGAACGAGTCCTCGCACGATGCGCCCGCGTGGCCGGTGCGTCCGGCGACCGCGCGCTGGAACGCGTGCGAATGGACGTTCGGCATCGCCGGGATCACCGGACCGCCGGCGTCCTCGCTAGCGCCACGGGCGACGCCGATGTCGAGCGCCTCGATCCGGCCGTCCGCCGCGATCGCGATGGCGACATCGCGCTCCCAACCGGTCGGCAGCAGCGCCCAACTCGCATGCAGGCGCCGCGTCACCGCGCGATCCTCGTCACCAGTATCGGTCGCGAGGCCGGCGCGCTCGGCGCGATCCGCACGGCCATGGTTCCCGACCGCGCCTCGACGACCAACGCTTCGCCGGCCGCGAGCGGGATCGGCGCGCCCGCGTCGATCCGGCATTCGCACGGTCCGGCGCCGGCGAGACAGACGCCGGCCGCGATTCCGCTGACTGTTCCGGTCGCGTCGTCGATCCGGCGAATCTCTCCCCCCGCACGTTCGGTACGGACCATCAAGTTGATCGCCTGCACGGGCCCGTCGACGAGCCCGCACACGATCGGAAGTCCGCCGTCGAACCGCGTCGGCGCATCGTCGCGCCCCAGAACGACCGGCGCGCCCAATCCACCGAGCACGACACCGTTTCCCTCGATCACGGCGAACGCGCGCTCGACCCCGGGCCACGCGGAGAACGGGCCGTCGCGCGAGATCGACGCGATCGAGACGCGCCACGCGAAATCACCCGGATCGTCGGGCCAGCGCACGATCTCATGGGTGGTTCCGGCTCCGTTCTTCCACGGCATCGCGCGGAACCCTGCTGGCGTCATCAGGCGCGTCGCGGTCATAGCGGGCGGCGGGCGGTCGCGCGCCCTCCCTGTCGACCGATTGTATGCCATTGCGCGAACCGCGTCCGCCTCGGCGGACCGCACGGCACCGCATCCGGCCCGCGCGGCGCCAAAGCGGATCGGGCGTGCCGCCGCGCGTTCCGGATTCCGGACACACCGAACCGCCTACTCCCCCTCCTCGACTCGAATTCGGCCTGAATACTGGCCGTCGGCGCCGGTACGACGGCGCGACTCCTCGATCGCCCGAGCCGACGCGTGGAGCATCTCCCGGAGCAGCGTCCGGCGGTCCGGGGCGAACCGGTACATCGGCACCGTCGCGGTCAACGCGGCGCCGACCTCGCCCGAGGCGTCGAACACGGGAACCGCCAGCGCACCCACGTCCTGCGCGAATTCCCCCAGATTCGCGGCGTAGCGTTGGCGCCGGATGTCGGCGAGTTCGGCGCGCAACGCGTCGGGCACGACAACGGTCTTGGGCGTGTATCGCACGAGTCCGCGGGCGATCACTCGTTCGATCGATGCAGGCGACGCGTACGCGAGCAGCAGCTTGCCCGACGCCGTGCAATGCGCCGGATTCCGGCTACCGGGAGGCGCGTAGTGCTTGATCGCCCGCGCGCCGAGCGCCTGTTCCACGTTGACCGCGCCGGCGCCGTCCCAGATTCCGAGCGTGATCGTCTCGCCGCTCTCTCGCGCGAGCTCCGCGAGCTGAGCGCGCGTCGTGTCGGGCATGCGGATCCTGTCGAGCAACGGAAACGACAACGACAGCATGCCCGGACCGACCCGCAGTCGCCGCGAGCCTCGGTCGCGCTCGACGAGATCGTCGTCGAAAAGCGTCGCGACCAGCCGTGAGACCGAGCTCTTGTGCAGTCCCACGCGACCCGCGAGCTCGCTGACCCCGAGCGGTCCTTCGCCCGACAGGCAACGAAGCAACTGCAGCGCGTGCCGCACCGCCTGCACGGTGCCTCGCGTCCGGACCGGTGTCCGGGCATCGGCGCGGACGGGAGTTGATTTCGTAGCCATCGGGGCGAGCCTCCGGCGCGCGGGTCGCGGCCCTGCACGACATTGTGCGATGATGTTGCGCACCGTGCAACATTGCGGCGCGGCGTTGTGGAAGACTTGCCGTGTTACCGCGAAGCCGCGTTGCGTACCGCGCAACGCGCGGCGGTTCCGGCGAAAGGTGACGATGAAGACGTTCAGGGAACTGCTCGCGTGGCTCGAACGTCGCGGGGATCTCGCGACGATCTCCCGCGAAGTCGACCCGCGCCACGAACTCACCGCCGTGCTGCGGAGGATGCAAGCCGGCGACAACAAGGCCCTCCTGTTCCGCAACGTCCGCGGATCGGACCTGCCGGTGGCCACGAACCTGCTCGGATTCCGGCGTACGGTCGCCGCCTCGCTCGGGTTGGAGGAACCGGCGCTGCTCCGCTCGATGGTTGCGCTCGAGGGCAAGCGCTCGCCGGTCGAGCGAGTCGACGACGGGCCGGTCCAGGAGGTCGTGAAGACCTCCGACATCGACGTAGGACGCGACCTGCCCCAGATCGTCTTCGCCGAGTTGGATGGCGGCGCCTACATCACGGCCGGCGTCCTGATCGCGCCGCATCCGAAGACCGGCGTGTACAACGCGTCGTGGAACCGATGTCAGCTCGTCGGCGGCGACAAGCTCCGTGTCCGGATGATGCCGCCGCAGCACCTGGGCCGCTACCACGCCGAGGCCGAGGCCCTCGGCCGGAACCTGCCCTGCGCGATCGTCATCGGCGCCCCGCCGGGGCTCATGCTGAGCGCGGCCTCCAAGGTGCCTTACGAGGTCGACGAACTCGAAGTGGCGGGCGCATGGCAGCAATCCCCCTTGCGGGTCGTCCGCTGCAAGACGATTCCGGTCGACGTTCCCGCCGACGCGGAGCTCGTGATCGAAGGCGAGGTCGTATGCGGCGCCCGCGAGGAGGAAGGTCCGTTCGGCGAATTCACCGACGCCTACGTGCCGGTGATGCGCAACCACGTGTTCAGGGTCAAGGCGATCACACGGCGGCGCGACGCGATCTACCACGCGATCCTCGCCGGCGGCACCGAGGATCTCAACCTGGTCGGAGTCCCGATCCAGGCCGAGATCTACAAGAAGGTGTCGACGTTCGTCCCGAAGATCCGCGACATCGCGACCCCCGGCTATGTCTTCGGCTGCGTGATCGCGATCGACAAGGACAACGAGGACCAGCCGAAGAACGCGCTGCTCGCGGCGATGGCCGCGTACACGTGGAGCAAGGTCGTCGTGGTCGTCGACGCCGATGTGAATCCCTTCAACGCGGCGGACGTGCTGTGGGCGATCCACACGCGCTGCACGCCGGAGACGGGCGTCTACGTCGTGCCGAGGATACCCAGTTACACGCGCGAAGACGTACGCGAGGTCCACCGCGGCAAGGTCGGCATCGACGCGACCGTCCCGGGACCGATGCGCGAGTTGTTCGCGCGCCGTCGCTTTCCCGGCGAGGAGGCGATCCGGCTCGAGGACTACCTCGATGGCCGTTGATCTACTTCGCATCGCGGAGGCGCTCGACCATCTGGTCACCGCGCCGATGTCCAATTGGACGATCCTCAAGGGAATTCCGCTGGGAACGCTCTACGCGACCGCACGCCGACATGCCGGCGGACCGTTGTCGCTGACGGCGGCGAGACTCCTGGCCGATCGGATCGGCCGTGGCGACCGGGTGCTCGTGGTGAGCGGATTCGTCATGCGCGACTACGGGCTGCCGGAAACCGACGGACCGATCGGCGCAGCCGTCCTCGCGCGCGCGATCGCGCTCGGGCTCGGGGGCGTTTGCGTCGGGGTCAGCGAGGAGTCGGTCGTTCCCTGCCTGCGCGCCTGTTTCCGGGCGGCGGGCCTCGTACCCGCGGCCCTCGACGGGCTCGGGAGCGGGCGCAACCGGTGCGGCTTCGCGGGCTTCCCGGTCGATCCGTCGCACGCGCAAGAGGCGGCGCTGCGGCTGCTCGACGATCTCCAGCCCAAGGCGCTCGTCGCAATCGAGCGACCGGGCGCCGGGGCCGACGGCGAGTACCACGGCGGTGGCGGATTCACGATCTCGTCGTTCACAGCGAAAACCGACGTCCTGTTCGCGATGGCGCAGGCGAGAGGCATTGCGACGATCGGTATCGGCGATCTCGGCAACGAGCTCGGTATGGGCGTTGTCGCCGCGGACGTGCGACGTCACGTGCCGCTCGGCGAGGTGATCGCCGCGAAGCTCGCCGCCGACGTCGCCGTGATCGCGAACATCTCGAACTGGGGCGCGTACGCGGTGGCCGCCGGTCTCGCGGCGTTGCTCGCGAACGAAGCCGTGTTCCACGACAGCGAGCTCGAGTTGCGGCTGATCGACGCCTGCGTCGACGCCGGCGCGATCGACCCGGTCGGCGGCCAGGCGCGCCCCTGGGTCGACGGTACGGATGCGCGCACCAACGCCGCGCTCGTCGATCTGCTGCGGTCGGTTGTCGGACTGGCCCTGCGCGAAGGCGCGAACGTCGCCGACTACCAGCGCTCGTGGCGAGCGCCGCCCGCATGATCGCGCGCAATCCGCGGCTCGACGGCCGGCGCGTCGGACTGATCGTTCCGTCGGTCAACGCGACGATCGAGCCCGAGCTCGCCTGGGCGGCGCCGCCGGGCCTGTCGTTCCACGCGGCGCGCGTGATGTTGCGGGAGACGACGCCCGACGGCCTGCGCGCGATGAACGCGGAAGCCGCCGGCGCCGCGGACCTGATCGCGTCGGTCTCCCCGGACGTCGTCGCCTACGCCTGCACCAGCGGCACGTTCCTCGATGGTCGCGACGGTCTCGAGCGCCTGGTCGCCGGCCTCCAGGCGCGGGTCGGCTGTCCGGTCGTCGCCACCTCGGCCGCGATGGTCGACGCGCTACGCGCCCTCGGCGTTCGCCGCGTCGCGCTCGCCACGCCCTACCTCGACGCGGTCAACGAACTCGAGCGGGCGTTCCTCGAGGAACAGGGCTTCGAGGTGGTCCGCGTGCGCGGTCTGGGTCTTTCCGGGCGGGCGATTCGCGAAGTCCCCCCGGACCGCGTCCACGCGCTCGCCTGCAGCGCCGACACCCCCTCGGCCGATGGCGTGTTCGTGAGCTGCACCGACCTGCGCGCGCTGGAGACGGTGGAAAGCGTCGAGCGAACGCTGGGCAAGCCGGTGGTGACGAGCAACCAGGCGACGCTATGGGCGGTCCTGCGCGCGCTCGGCCATCGGTCGATCGTCGAGGGTTTCGGCCGGCTGCTGCGGACGTGACCAATCGGCACTACACGGCGGGACTGCCGGTCCGGCTCTACGAGTCCGAGTCGTCGGTCGAGACGGTCGCGGCGGCGCATGGCCTCGATCCGGCCGATGTCGTCGACTTCTCGCTCAACGTGAACCCGTACGGGCCGCCGACGAGCGCGGTCGTCGCGGCGACCGCCGCGCTCCGTCGCAGCCACCAGTACCCGGACGTGCGCCTGAAGGCGCTTCGAGAGGCGGTTGCGGCCCGCCACGGCGTACGCCAGGACGAGATCCTGTTCGGTGCCGGCCTCGACGACGTCATCAAGCTCCTCGTCCACGCTTGGGCGTCGGAAGGCGACGCGGTGCTCGTCCATCTTCCGACGTTCCCGCGCTACGAGCTCGAGGCGAGGCTCCATGGGTGCGAGGTCGTCGCTGTCGTCGGCGATCCGCCCTGGACCATCGACACCGCGAGGTTCGAGTCGGCGCTCGCGTCGCGCCCGATCGCCCTCGCGTTCCTGTGCACGCCTAACAACCCGACCGGCGAGAAGCTCGACGCCGGGACGGTCGCGCGACTCGCACGGGCGTCACCGCGCACGATCGTCGTCGTCGACGAGGCGCTGGGCGATCCACTCGACCCGGGCCTCGCGGCCGGCCTCGGGGATGCGCCGAACGTCGTCGTGCTGCGGACCTTCTCCAAAGCCTACGGCCTCGCCGGCATGCGTGTCGGCTACGCGATCGGGCCGGCGCCGCTGCTGGCGACGGTCGAACTCGGCCGCCCGCCGTTCAACGTGGCGCTTCCGTCGGAAGCGGCCGCGATCGCGGCCCTCGCCGACGATGCGTTCGTCCGCGAGTGCCGCTCGCGGTTCCGCGCGGAGGTCGCGCGATTCGAGTCCCGGATCCAGCGGCTTCCCGTCTATCGGGTGCGCGGCCGGCATGCGAACATGCTGCTGATCGAGCTCGCGAACCGCCCGATGGCCCCACTCCAGGAAGCGCTCGCCGAACGCGGCATCGTCGTCGCGGACGCCGCCTGCTTCGGCGGCCTGGACGGGCGTTCGGCGTTCCGGGTGTCGCTGCGAGGGCCGG
>CAZQTL010000158.1:0-9843 GCA_964595975.1 uncultured Thermoanaerobaculia bacterium
TGACGCTCGCCATCCTGGTGGCCGACCATCCGAGCCGGACCGGACGCTGGGTGGTCGTCGGACGGGTCGTCGAAGGCCTCGGCGTCGCCGAGTCGATCGCCTCCCGGCCACTCGCCCAACCGGCGCTGAAGGACTTCCGGCCGCTGGCGCCTGTCGGGGTCGATCGCGCCCAGCTGCTGGAAAGTTGCGCGCCATCCGCGCAAGGAGATCCACCATGAAGATCGCAGATATCGCAGCCAGCGCAGGCATCGCACCTCTCGTCATCCTGGCCGCCTTCTCCTCAGCAGCCCTGTCGGCGGAGGACCCCCGTCTCGAGGCCGCCGCGACGGAGGCACCGTCGAGAACCGCTGGACTCGTCGCCCAGGGCGGGCCGCTCGATGACTTCGCCGGACCGGTCGTGGTGCAGATGAAGGACATCCCGACCGGCGACTCGCGGGCGCTACCTGGCGCCCTGCGGGGCCACGAGCAGGGACACCCCGGCAAGGCGGGGCAGCCGGGCTTCGTCCTCGGGAATCCGCTCGCGGACGCCGCAGCGGTCTTCCGTCCGGGTCCCGCAGCAGCGCCGCGAGCGCACACCGCCGACGAGCCCGACGCCCCTGGCGACCTGCGCCGCAACTTCGCGGCCCAGGCGGCGAGCGGGTGGATTCCTCCCGATCCGGTCCTCGCGGTCGGACCGAAGTACCTGCTCGAAGTGCTGAACTCGGGCTTCACGATCTACTCGAAGGACGGCGGCCTCGATCGCGCCTACACGGATCTGCAGACGTTCTTCGCGCCCATCCTGGGCGCCATCCCCTGCGCGCCGGCCGATTGCTTCGTCTTCGATCCACGCGTCCTCTTCACCCACTGGCACAACAAGTTCGTGCTCCAGGCGCTGGTGCGCGACGACACCAACCTGCGCAGCTACATCGTCTTCGCCATCTCGCAGACGGACAATCCCCTGGGCGGCTGGTGGCAGTACTACACGTACGACGTCTCGAGCACCGCCGATGCCTGGACCGACTACTCCGGGATGAGCGCCGACGGCTGGGGCGTGTACTTCACCGGCAACAACTGGTTCTGGGCTGGGGGCTTCAAGTACGCGATCGAGATCAGCATCCGTCCCGACGTCTTCAGCGGCACCTGGAACGGCGGCTGGGTATTCTGGGATCTGCGCTGGAACGAGCCGGGGAATCCCCAGGCCTTCGATATTCAGCCTGCCGTTCCGACCCACGGCTTCCCCAGCGACTCGGCGACCTTTTTCGTCAATACCTTCAACTCGAGCGGCAACAAGGCGAACATCCTCAAGCTGACCGGAGACCGCGGCAACGCCCCGACCCTGGTGGCGAACTCTGCGACGGTCTCCGCCTATGCCGATCCCGGACTCGCCCATCAGCCCGCCCCCGGCGCCGACGACATCGAGATGTTCTACGCCGGAGCGCAGAACGTCGCCTACTCGCAGCGCCGGGTCTACCTGGCGCTGAACGACGCCGGCAGCGGCAATTCCGGCTTCTTCGTCAGCAAGATCAACGTCGACTCGTTCGTCGAGGAGAGGAACATCACCTACTACAATGGGAGCGACTACTACTACTACCCCAACGTGACGCTCTTCGGCACCGACAGCAACAATCCTCTCGTCGCCGTGGCGATGAGCTGGTCGAACGACTCGGTCCATCCATCGGGAGCCCTGAAGCTCTACCAGAACTACACCGTCGACGCCTCGGGTGCCTTCTGGAACGTCGCCGGCGGCTCGGCGACCTACAACTCCTACTTCAACGGTCGCAATCGCTGGGGGGACTATCTCGGGATCGCGCACGACACGACCTGCGACACCGCCTGGTCGGTCACCGAGTACGCCCCCAGCACGAACGTCTGGGGAACGGCGATCACCGAGATCCTCGGCGACGCGCCACAGTCGGGAAACTGCAATTTGATCTTCGACGACGGCTTCGAGCGCGGCAGCACGGCCAACTGGTAGGGGCCCGGCGCGCGGCCGCCGCGCCGGAGGGCGTGGCCGCGGTCAGACCACCTGCGGATAGGTGACGACGACGACGGTGCGGTCGTCCTGGGCTTCGCCGTCGCCGCGGTAGGCCTCGACGGCCTTCATCATCGCCTCGCCGATCTCCTTCGAGCTCTTGCCGGTGGACTTGCGGGCGATCTCGACCAGGCGCTCGATGCCGAACTCCTCGCCGTCGCCCTCGGGCGGCGTCGCCTCGATCATGCCGTCGGTGTAGAGCACCACCATGTCGCCGGGCTGGAGGCGCACGAAACCGCGCTCGTAGGTGGCGTCGGCGAGCGGCCCGAGCACCGCGCCGCCCTCGTCGAGGTAACGCACCTCGCCGCCCGCGGAAAGGTGAAACGGCGGCGGATGGCCGGCGTTGACGTAGATGAAGACGCCGTTGGGCTCGAGCTCGCCGTAGAACATCGATACGAAACGGCTGGTGAGCGTCGACTTGTGGATGATCTGGTTCAGCCGTTCGACCGTGCGCACGATCTTGAAATCTCGCGCCATGCCCATGCGCAATCCCATGTAGATGTCGCGCACCTGCAGCGCCGCCGGCAGACCGTGGCCGGAGACGTCGGCGATCGCCAACCCCAGGATCTTGTCGGTGATCGGGATGTAGTCGTAGAAGTCGCCGCCCACCGACTCCATCGGCTGGATCCGGCCGTAGAGCTCGAAGCCGCCGTAGACCGGCGTGCGGCGCGGCAAGATCGACGCCTGGATCTTGCGCGCCTGATCGAAGACCTCCTGCATGCGCTCCTGCCGCAGCTTCTGGTTGATGCCGTGGCGCAGCACGCCGAGCGAGAACAGCACGTCGTCCCGCCGAACTCCGGGCGCGACGTCGAACGACAGGATGAACTCCTCGTCGCCGACTTCGATCGCCGCGAAGCGGTCGACGCCGATCTGCTCCTCGAAATGGTGATCGAAGCGCGGATCGCTCGAATCCATGTAGACGACCCCTTCGGCGAGCGCGATCTCGATCGGCGCATAGGTCGCCGGCACGTGGATCTCGCGCTCGGCGGGGCGGGCGTTCGGGAAGGTCGCCTTGAGCTCGTACGACTCGCCGTCCCACTGGTAGAGGCGGCCGCCGTAGAAACCGAGCGCGTCGCGGAAGCGGGAGATGATCGCGTCGGCGAGGTTGTAGATCGTGATCCCGACTTCGTCCGCGGTCTGGATCTCGCGCACCAGCTGCTCGACGCGCTTCATCAGGTTGCGGATGTCCGCCTGGCGTGTGTCCGTCATCTATCGCTTTCTATCTCGGAAATCGCGCCCCGATCGGGCTGCGGAGCTAGCCGCGGTCGATCAAGGCTGCGACGATGCGGTCCTGCGCGGCGTGAGCGCCGGCGTTGCTGCGCACCTGATTGAACAAGAGGGAAAAGGCGTAAACCTTGCCGGAAACCGCCTTGGCGTAGCCCGAGAGCGTCGATACGCCGTTGATCGTCCCGGTCTTCGCGAAAACGTTCCCGGCGTAGGGCGGCTTCGCCAGCCGGCGCTGCCACTTCAGGCCGTGCTCGCCGGAGAACGGCAAGGAGCGCAGGAAGTCCCGGCCGAAGGCGTGAAAATACATCCGCTCGAGGAGACCGGTCATCGACCTCGGGCTCATCTGGTTACCCCGTGAGAGGCCGGAACCGTCGACGAGCGAGAAAGAACTCGGCGCGATGCCCAGGCCGGCGAGGAAGTCGCCCACCACGCCGACGCCCGCCGTCCAGCTGCCTTCGCCGCGGACCTTCCAGCCCAGCAGCTTCGCCAGCGATTCGGCATAGAAGTTCTGGCTGCGCTTGTTGGTCACTTCGAGGGTGCGCGCGAGATCGCTGCGATAGGTGGTGACCAGCTGCCAGTCTCCACCGGGAGAGCCGTGCGCCGGCGCGACGGCGCCGTCGACCTCGATGCCCTCCTCCGACAGCGCGGCCTCGAGCGCGGCGCCGAAGTAGGCGGTCGGGTTCTGCACCGCCACCCACTCCTCGCCGGGACCGGTCCGCAGCCCGATGGTGCCCGAGACCACGATCGTGTCGCTGTCGCCGAGGCGGCCGACGAAAAGCCGGTTGTGGTTCTTCGCTCCGGTCGTCGTGGCGCTGTTGCGGATCTCGAAGTAGTCGAGCTTCGGCACCGTCTCGACGCGCGCCGGCAGGCCGGCCCGCGACGCCGGCCAGACGCGGACGAGAACGCAGTTGTCATTGAAGGAGAGCGCTTCGACCGGCGCCTCGTACCAGCTGGTCAGCTGATCGCGCGGCCAGTCGGGATGGACGTTCGGCGGGTTGAACAGCCCGTTGACCAGGAACAGGTCGCCGGTGACGCGGCGGATGCCCTGCGCCTTGAGCGCCGCCGCCCAGTCGCGGAAGATGGCGTAGGGGTCGCCGTCGTGGAATCGCCCGGAGAGATTCGGGTCGCCGCTGCCGAAGACCGCGAGATCGCCCGCCAGCACGCCGTTCGCGACCCTGCCTCGCACCATCACCCGGGTCTCGAAGACGAAGTCCGCGCCGAGCGTTCCGAGCGCCGCCGCCGTCGTCAGGAGCTTGGTGTTCGAGGCGAGGATCCGCGGCTGATCGGCATCGACGGCGAAGGTGCTCTCGTGCGAAGACAGGTCGACGATGTGGATTCCGACGACGCGCGCGCTCTTCTTCGCCGCCTCGGCCTCGAGCGCCAGCGCCTGTTGCAGCGTCGGTGCCGGCCGGCGGGCGGGCGCGGCCGCCGGACCGGACTTGGACGCCGGCGCCGTCGCCCCGGCCGGTGCCATCGAGAGCGACCAGACCGCGAGGAAGGCGGCCGCGAGAGCCGGCCGCAGGGCCGGGGAACCGGGACGATGCCGCTGCGAACGCACCTTCATTCCGTGGAAAGCCTCCGTCTCCGGTAAGGACCGGGCTGCCCCGGCGACTTGCTGACCTCACATCATACCGGGTCGCTCCGCCGACCGACAGGGAGCGCTTCGCCGGGCCCCTCCAAGGCTTCGGCGGACGGGCCGCGGGAACGTAAGATGCTGCCATGATCCGTCGTGCCTCGTTCCGTCTTCTCGTCGGGCTCGCCCTGCTCCCCGCCGCCACGGCGTGCGTCACCATGCAGCCTTATGCGGAGGCGGTCCGCGGGCTGCCGGAGGGCCGGCTGCTCGAGATCTCCGGCCAGCGCATCTCGGTCGAGCGCGCGGGGCAGGGGCCGCCGCTCGTCCTGCTGCACGGCTTCGGCGAATCGACGATCTCCTACGCCGCCGTCCTGCCCGAGCTGGCGAAGCAGTTCGCGGTGGTGGCGATCGATCTCAACGGCTTCGGCTACACCGAGCGCCCGAAGGACCGCGCGAGCTACACCCTCGCCGGCCAGGAGCGGCTCGTTCTCGCCGTCCTCGATCGCCTCGGGCTCGACCGCGTGCGGCTCGCCGGCCACTCCTACGGCGGCGGTCTGGCGCTCTACCTCGCCTCCCGCCACCCCGAGCGCGTCGAGCGCCTGCTGCTGATCGACAACACCCTGCCGCTCTACGCCAGTCAGCGCCGCAACGGGCTCTTCCGCTGGCGTTGGGTGGCACGGATCGCCGCCCACACCTTCGCGCTCACCGACCGGGTGATCGAGAAGGGACTGCGGGAGGCCTACTACGACGACTCCCGGGTGAGCCCCGACCTGGTGCGCGAATACGCCGGCAGGCTGCGGATCGAAGGAGTGACCGACGCCTTCTTCGGCCTCGTCGGACCCTCGACCGAGCCGCCGTACCGGATCGACCTGGCGAAAGTCGAGATCCCGACCCTGGTGATCTGGGGCGCCGAAGACCGCCTCATCGCCGCCGCCGCCGCGGAGAAGACCTCGAGCCAGCTGCCTGCGGCGAGCTTCGTTCTCCTGCCGGCGTGCGGCCACACGCCGATGGAGGAGTGCCCGGACGCCTTCCTCGCCGCCGCGCTGCCCTTTCTCGCCGCGGGAACGGAGGGACGAACCGGTGCCGGTGCCCCCTAGTCAGATGAGAAAGCCGGCGATCGTCGCAGTCTGAAAGCAGGCCAGCGAGCCCGCGATCATGGCGCGCAGCCCGAGACGGGCGAGGTCGCTCTTTCTTTCCGGGGCCATGGCGCCGATGCCGCCGATCTGGATGGCAATCGACGAGAAGTTCGAGAAACCGCACAGGGCATAGGTGGCGATGATCTGGGCGCGCTCCGAGAGCTGACCGGCGGCCACCATCTTCTCCATCTCGACGTAGCCGACGAACTCGTTCACCGCCGTCTTGATGCCGATGAGCGTCCCGACCTGCGAGGCGTCCGCCCACGGCACGCCCATGACCCAGGCAAGCGGCTGGAACATCCAGCCGAGCAGAGCACGCAGACTCCAGGTGTCGTAGCCGGCGAGGTGGCCGAGCTTGACGATCGGAAAGTCGATCAACGCGATCAGCGCGACGAAAGCGATCAGCATGGCGCCGACGTTCAACGCGAGCTTGAGCCCGTCGGCCGCGCCCGACGCCGCGGCGTCGATCGAGTTCGCCCACGGACGGTCGATCTCGATCGCCACCTCGCCGGCCGTAACGCTCTTCTCGGTCTCGGGGAACATCAGCTTCGCCATCACCAGGGCGGCGGGCGCCGACATCACGCTGGCGGCAAGCAGGTGCTTGGCCGAGACTCCCATCCCGACGTAGGCCGCCATGACGCCGCCGGCGATGGTCGCGAAGCCGCCGGTCATCACCGCCATGAGCTCCGACTTGGTCATCGTCGAGACATAGGGCTTGATCAGCAAGGGCGCCTCGGTCTGACCGACGAAGATGTTCGCCGACGCCGACAGCGACTCGGCGCCCGAGGTTCCCATCGTCTTCATCATCACCTTGGCGAAGACGCTGACGATCCGCTGCAGGATGCCGAAGTAGTACAGAACGGTGATGAAGCTCGAGAAGAAGATGATCGTCGGCAAGACCTTGAAAGCGAAGTAGAACTCCTTGAACTTGTCGCCGAAGACGAAGGAGGCGCCGGCGTCGGTGAAGTCGAGGAACCGTGTGATGCCGGCGCCGACGACGTCGAAGACGTTCCGGCCGACTTCGGTCTTCAGGATGATCAGAGCGAAGACGATCTGCAGCGCCGTCCCCATCGCCACCGGCCGCCACTTGATGGCACCGCGATTCGACGACAGTGCCCAGGCGATGGCCAGCATCACGAACAGACCGAGAACTGGAATCAGATGCTGCATGAAGCCTCCCGAGGATATGCGCCTGCCTAGCGAATGCCGGAGAACGCCGCGCAGCGTATCCGACCCCCTGCCCACCGGCAAGCGCGGCCCGGCGAGGCGCGGCCTCGGACGCCGCGGCCGCCGGTCGCCATCGTAGACTGCCACGATGGCGCCGCGTTTCGACGAGACCAACCTGCGCATCGAGCTCGCGGTCGCGGACCTCCTCGAGCCGCAGCTCGCGCGGTCGATCGGCTTCGCCAACCGCGGCGGCTTCGAGCGCATGTGGCTCGGCCAGGCGATCCACGGCCGCTACCAGGAGGACGCCCTCGCCGGGGACGGCACCTACCGGCGGGAGGTCGCCCTGCGCCACGAGTTCGTCCACCGCGGATGGACGGTGACCCTGACCGGGCGCGCCGACGGCATCCGCAAGGAGGCCGACGGGACGCTGGTGGTGGAGGAGATCAAGTCGGTGCGGCGGGAAGGCCAGCTCGCTCCGATGACGCGGCAGATCTACGAACGCCAGGCGCTGCTCTACGGCTGGATGCTGTCGCAGATCGAGGCGCAGCCGGTGCGGGTCGAGCTCGTCCTCATCGCCATCGGCAGCGATGCCGTCGAGCGCGAGCCGCTCAAGGCCGACTACGAGGCGCTCGAGCTCGCCGTGCGCCAGCGCCTGAACTCGCTGCTGCGCGAGCTCAAGCGCGAGCGCGCCGCCGCCGGCGACCGCCACCAGGCGGCGGAAGGGATCCGTTTTCCCCACGCCGACCTGCGGCCTGGGCAGGAGGAGATCGTGGCGGCGGTCGAGCACGCCCTGGAGCACCGTGAGCATCTCCTGCTCGAGGCGCCGACCGGCCTCGGCAAGACCGCGGCGGCGCTGTTTCCGGCGATCCGCTTCGCTCTCGCCCACGACAAGCGCCTGTTCGTCCTCACCGCCAAGAACCTGCAGCAGGAGATGGCGCTCAAGGTCATCCGCCAGGTGGACGCCGGACCGGCGCTCCACGCCCTGCGCCTGCGCGCCAAGAGCCGCATGTGCGCCAACGGCGAGGTGATCTGCCACGAGGACTACTGTCCGTTCGCGCGCGACTACTACGCCAAGCTGGCCTCTTCGGGCGTCGTTCCCCGGCTGCTGCGCGAGCAGGCGGTGCTCGATCCCGATCTGGTCTTCTCCGCCGCGACGCAGGCGGAAGTCTGCCCGTTCGAGGTCAGCCTCGATCTCGCCGGCAAGGCCCAGGTCGTGGTGTGCGACTACAACTACGCCTTCGACCCCTACGTCGCGCTCTCCGACTTCGCCGCCGACCACGACCTGTCGAACGTCGTGCTGGTGATCGACGAGGTGCACAACCTCGTCGAGCGCGGCCGCGGCTACCTTTCTCCCGAGCTCTCCTCGGCCTCCGCACGACGTTCGGCCGAGGCCGCCGCCCACGGCGGCGGGCCGGTGCACCGCGAGCTCGAACGGCTGTCGCTCGAGCTCGCGCAGCTCGTCGAGGCCGCCGCCGACGCGGCCCTGGAGGAGATCGGCGAGGTCGAGGGGGCGGTGGAAGCCGGGCTGCCCGAGGAGCGCCTCTGGCGCCTGCGCCCCGACTTCGACGCCGCCTTCGTCGACTACCTCGAGCACCGCCGCGAGACCAAGAGCTTTCAGGCCGACGACGCCTTCGTGGCGTTGTATTTCGAGCTGCTCCGCTTCCTCAACGGGCTGGCGGCAGGGGACGCCGAAGCGGGCGCCGCGGGCGCCTCGACGCGCCTTTGCGAACGCCGCGGCGACGAGCGCAAGCTGCGGCTGTTCTGCAAGGACCCGGGCGCCTTCCTCGGCCAGGTGCTGGGTCGGGTGCACTCGGTGATCGGACTCTCGGCGACCCTCTCGCCGCCCGAGTTCTATCGCGACCTGCTGGGCTTCGAGAGCGGCCGCACGGTGGCCCTCTCCCTGCCCAGCCCCTTCCCGGCCGCCCACCGCCGGGTGGTCGTCGACCGGTCGGTGACCACCCTGTGGCGCGAACGGGCGGAGAACTGCCAGCCGATCGCCGACCGCCTGGGGGCCTTCGCCGACACCGTCCCCGGCAACTGCCTCGTGCTCTTCCCCAGCTTCCAGTTCCTCTCCGACGTCGCGTCGCGGATCCAGGCCAAGAAGAAGCGCCTCTTCGTCCAGCAGAGAACCGACACCGAGCGCGACCGCGAGGCGCTGCTCGAGACGCTGCGCAACGCGTTGCTCGGCGACGTGCTGCTGCTCGCCGTCGCCGGCGGAGTCTTCGCCGAAGGCGTCGACTACCCCGGCGAGATGCTCAAGGCGGTGGCGATCGTCGGACCCTGCCTGCCGGTGCCGACGATCGAAACCCGCCTGTTGCAGAGCTACTACGAGGAGCGGTTCGAGCGCGGCTTCGAGTTCGCCTTCGTCGTTCCGGGGATGACGCGGGTGGTCCAGGCCGCCGGCCGCCTGATCCGCTCCGCCCAGGATGTCGGCGTGATTGCCCTGCTCGACCGCCGGTTCCTCGACCGTCCCTACGTCGACCGGCTGCCCGCCGACTGGCTCGCCGGCGGCGAGGCCGCGGCGCTGGGAGGCGATCTGGTGGCGGCCGCGCGGGACTTCTTCGCCGGCTCGGGCCGGCGCGGTTGAGCCGGCGTCTGCCCGAGCGGGGGCGAGCCTCCCGGCCCTAGACGGAGCCGATCCGGCGCGCGTAAGAAGGGTTGAGAGCAGGGACCGGGCCAAGGTCTCCTCCCTCTTCAACCCTCCTTCAGGCCCCGCGCGTCGCGGGGCC
>CAZQTL010000159.1:0-9810 GCA_964595975.1 uncultured Thermoanaerobaculia bacterium
GTCCTCTTCGGCCGCTTCTCGAGCGGCGACGAGCTCGGCGCCGGGGACGAAGCGATACGGCGGCAGGACGCGCTCGTTGACGCGGACGGCGATCGGCGCGACCGAGTCGGCCCTGGCCGGGCCGGCCTGGCGCGCCTCCTCGACCATGGCGGCGGCGCTCTTCCGCTCGAGCCGATGCGACACGCTCCACCCGCCGAGCAGCTCGAGCTCGAGCTCCGGATCCTCGCGGATCCGCTCGTAGAGCTGCACGGCGCGCGTCGCCGGCAGGGTCAGCGAAAGGTCGAAGTCGCGATCCAACGCATAGGTGTAGCCGAAGAGGTTGCCGGCGCGCGGATCGAGCCGTTCGATCGGCGCGCGCGCCCAGCGCAGGCGGGGATGACCGGCGGTGACGACGAGCTCGGTCCTGTCGCGCCGGTACGGCTCGTCGGCGAACAGGCGCAGCGGCGCCACCGGCAGCTCGCGGGCCGCCGCCGGCGGCGCGAACAGGGCGCTCGCGGGCAGCGTGCGCAGCAGCGCGTGGCCATAGGTCCAGAGCTCGAGCGCGACCAGCGCCACAGCTGCCGTTTCGAGTGCGCGTCGCGGGACGCGGCTCGAGGTGGCGCAGGCGAACAGGGCGAGCGTCGCGAGCGCGAAGCCCGTGGCGAGGAGACTCTCGCGGCGATAGAACTCCAGCGCCCGGGCCAGAGCGTCGCCGACGAGCGGCAGACCCGAATGGGCACCGGCGAAAGCGGCGATCACCTGCGGAGCGCGGAAGACCAGCGCAGCCAGGCTGCCGGCGAGCAGCGCCAGGAGCGCAGCGAGCGCCAGCGGCAGCTCGGCCGCCCGGACCCTGCCCGGCCAGCCACGGCGCAGCGGGTCCTTCCCCTCGCGCTGGTCGAGCAGCTGCTGCCAGCCGAGGGCGCCGGCGAAGATCGCCGCCACCAGAGCGAGGAGCAGGAACTTCTCCGGGAAGCGGATCTTGTCGACACCGGGAAGGTAGCTCCAGGCCCAGCTGTAGAGCGGGTTGTGTCTGCCGAAGGCGAGGAAGATCCCGGCGGAGGCCATCAGGATCCAGCTCGCGCGCTCGCGAACGCCCCGCCCGGTCCACGCCGCGATCGCCAGCAGGAGCAGCGGAAGTCCGACCGCGATCCAGAGCAGGTAAGGGTAGTCGCGATCGTGAATGCCCCAGCCGAAGTAGAGCGCCAGCTCGGGTCGCGAGGCATCGCCGAAGAAGTTCGGAAAGGCGAGCTCGGCGAGGCGTTGCCAGGGGAACGACCAGGCGGTCGCCTGCCGCCAGTCGAGGCCGGAGGCGCGCGGCGACTCGGCGAGCCGGGCGAGGGCCGGCAGGAGCTGAACGGCGGCGAGGCCGGCCGCGACGGCGAACGCTCCGGCGACGCGCGGCAGGCGCGACAGGCGGCTGAGCGGCTCCGCCAGGGTGAAGGCGGCGAGCGTGATGAGCGAGAGGACGACGATCAGTGGATCGCCGAGGACGAGGATCGCCGTCAGTGCGAGGCAGAGCCCGAGCCAGGAGCCGTTCGCCCACCCGCGCGAGCTGTCTCGCGGGCCTCTGTCGCCCGGGGGGGCGAGAACCGCCAGCGCGAACTCCATCAGCCACGGCAGGAAGCTCATCGCCAGCGCGAGGGTCAGTGTGTGCAGGAGCGACAGGAAGGTCGGACCGCAGGTGTAAGCGAGGGCGGCGAGCGTCGCGGCACCGGCGCGCGCGCCGAGGCGGAGCGCCAGCCGATAGGCGCCCCAGGCGGCGAGCGCGGCGTGAAGGAGGACGAGAAGGTTGAGCGCCCGCGCCGGCGGCAGGAGCAGGACGAGCCAGGAGAGCGGATAGAGCGCGCCGTAGTTCGGATTCGACAGCAGCGGCTGGCCACCGTGGGCGAAGGGGTCCCACTGCGGCAGGCCGCCGCTCGCGAGCTGGGCGAAAGCGACCCGCATCGGCAGGTGGTACTCGACCATGTCGCGGGTTGCGAGAACCGCCTGCGGGTCGGCAAGCGGGAAGTAGAAGAGGGCGAGCAGGGCGCCGAGCAGGAGCGGCGCGCGCAGGCGCCGCCAACCCAGGCGGCTGGGGCCCGGCCCGGAGCTCACGGCGCCGCGGGATCCGTCGCCGCCAGCGCCCGCACGACGCGGATCATCATCGCCACGCCGCGCTCGAAGACGGCGAGCGGGATGCGCTCGTCCGGCGCGTGCACGCCGCGCAGCGCGAGTCCGTCCAGCGCGAACGGCGACAGGCCGTAGGCAGCGATGCCGCGCGCGCGAAACGAGCGCGAGTCGGTGAAGGCGGGGATGAAGGCCGGCACCACGGGCGCGCCGGTGTCCCCAGCGAGCGCCGCGGCGATCGTGCGGTAGTCCGCGCTGGCACTGGACGAGGGTGGCGCGGCGGGCGAGGTGAGGAGGACCCGGACGTCGAGGCCGGGGCCGAGAAGCGCCTCCAGTCCGGCGACGAAGGCTCGTTCGTCGGTGTCGGGCAGGAGGCGGACATCGATGCCGGCGCGCGCTTCGCCGGCAACGACGTTGATCCGCTCGGCGCCGGCGAGGGTCGTGACCTGCAGCGTGTCGGCGAGCAGACTCTCGAAGCCGGGCAGCGGAAACGCACCGTTCCGGTCGGCTGCCGCCTCTCCGTCGGCACGCGCCGCGAGCGCGCGGAGCGCCGAGTGAGCGGCGCGCGCCTGCGGATCGAAGCGGGCGAGCGCGGCGAGGAAGTCGTTGGCGGCAGGCGTGACGCGCCACGGGCGCGGCAGGGCGACCACCTGGGCGAGGCCGGCGATCAGGCGGTGGGTAGCGCTCTCCGGATTGGCCGCCGAGGCATGTCCGGGCCGGCCGCTGGCCGCGACCTCGAGCCAGAGCGGGCGCTTCTGGTCGACCTCGATGCCCCAGAAGAGCGGGCGGCCGGCGACTGCTTTGTTGACCCCGCCTTCGTTCAGCACCAGGGCGACATCGGCGAAGAGCTCCGGATGCGCGGCGAGCAGCCAGCCGGTCCCTTCGGCGCCGCCGGCCTCTTCGTCGGCGACGGCGAGGAAGATGACCGCACGGCGGCGGGGGGAGTGCGTCCGCGCGAGGTCGAGGAACGCCATGAGCTGGGCGACCCCGAGGCCCTTGGCGTCGATGGCTCCACGGCCCCAGAGCTCGCCGTCGCGGATCTCGCCGGCGAAGGGCGGATAGCGCCAGCCCTCTCCAACCGGCACGGTGTCGATGTGGTGCAGGAGGACGATTGCACCGGGCGGTCCACTCGCCGCTGCGCCGGTCGTGGCGGGCAGGCGTGCATAGAGAGAGGCCCGGCCCCGCGGCGACGACAGGATTTGCGACTCGATGCCGGCGCCGCGCAGGACCCCGGCGAGGAGCTCCGCACCGGCCCGCTCGTTTCCGGGCGGGTTCGTCGTGTCGACGCGAAGGTAGGCGGCGAGGGTCGCGGCGGCGGGGGAGAGGGGCTCGCCTGACGGCGCCGCCACGGCAATGGGCGCGGCGAGGAGGCCGAGGCTGACGAGGACCGGCAGTCGGAGGCGCAAGATCCGGTCAGTCTACAAAAGACCAACGCCGCGGAGGACCGCGGCGTTCGGGAGCTGCGACGGCGATGCGACCGCGGCTCAGCTGCCGCCAGAGCCGGTGTCGGTGCCGCCCGGCCAGCGGACGTAGAAGCCGTCCGCCCAGACGATGTCGTCGTCGTACTTGGTCGGCGTGAACGGACCGACGGTGAACGTCCCCGTCCAGTTGGCCTCGCCGTCGCGTCCGCCGCTCAGGATGGCGATGACCTGCGAGCTCAGCGGCTTGCCGCTGTAGTGGTAGTGATAGTCGTGCTTCCAGCCGTCGGTGCGCGGCAGCTCGTTGAGGTAGAAGAAGGTCGAGGAGGGATGCAGCGTCGTGAAGATCGACTCCTGGTCCATGTGGTTGTAGAGGCTTCCGTCCCAGGTTCGGGTTCCCGTGCTGGCGCCGGCCGCGGCGCCCGACGCGACGTCGGTCACCCAGGAGAGCCAGGCCGTACCGACGTTGCGGATGTCGGCCATGGTGCGCTTCTGCTTTGCCTTCTGCAGGGCGTCGATCAGGTTCGGAATCAGGATGGCGGCGATGATGCCGATGATGGCCACCACGATCAACAGCTCGATCAGGGTGAACCCGGCTTCGCGTCGGCGGACTCTGTGTAGCACGACTCCCCCTCGTCTTAGGAATTCCGGGTGCCGGAGGATATCGACAGCGAAAAATTCCACGATTTCGGTGTGGAATACTGCACAGTAGATGCCAGGTTCGACCAGGCGTCCGCGGCGAGAGGCGAGCGGTGCTACAAAAGACGAACGCCGCGGAGGACCGCGGCGTTCGGGAACTGCAACGGCGATGAAACCGGGGCTCAGCTGCCGCCGGAGCCGGTGTCGGTGCCGCCCGGCCAGCGGACGTAGAAGCCGTCCGCCCAGATGATGTTCTGGTCGTAGTCGGTGGGGGTGAACGGACCGGTCGAGACGCTGGTGAAGGCGGTGCCGATGTTGCCGTCGCGGCCGCCGCTACCGATGGCGATGACCTGCGAGCCGAGCGGCTCGCTGGTGTAGCCGTAGAGGTAGCTGTACTTCCAGCCGTCCTTGCCCGGGAGCTCGTTGAGGTAGAAGAACGTCGACGACGGATGCAGGGTGGTGAACAGGTTGGTCGACGTGATCTGGGAGTACTTCGTGCCGTCCCAGGTCCGCGCCGCCTGTCCGGCCGCGGCGCCCGACACCACGTCGGTCACCCAGGAGAGCCAGGCCGTACCGACGTTGCGCATGTCGGCCATGGTGCGCTTCTGCTTCGCTTTCTGCAGGGCGTCGATCAAGTTCGGGATCAGGATGGCGGCGATAATGCCGATGATGGCCACCACGATCAGAAGCTCGATCAGAGTGAAGCCCCGCTGGCGGTTCCGGAGTTTCTGAATCATCTGCTCTCCTCTTGCCTTGGGATCTGCGGCCTACGGTTCATTCCGAAGGCTGTCCAACGATCCCGACTGCATGGCGAGTGCCAGCAGGCGGGCTGCAGCAATACCTTGAAACTAAAGAAGAAGACGGCCAGTGACTCCGACGACGGTCAAATTTTGTCAGATCCCGGAGGCAAAGAGTGTTACTCGGCGAGCCGGCGAACCAGCTGGCGGTAGATGGCGACCCCCTGCACGAATCCCGGCATCGGCATGCGCTCGTTGGCGCGGGCGATCCCCATGGTGTCGGTGACCGTGACCAGAAAGGGCGAGAAGCCGTAGCTCGGAATCCCGCGCTCGCGATAGAAGCGTGAGTCGGTGGCCGTCCACGGGAGGAAATACGGGCCGACGACGGTGCCCGGGTAACGCTCACGGATCGCCTGCTCCATGGCGAGAAAATCGGCGGAGTCGGTCGGCGACGCCTGCCGCGAGCCCAGGTCCTCGCCGACGCGGTACGTCAGGCCGAGGGTGACGGAGTCGGGCAGGAGCTGGGCGAGCACGCTCCCGAGGTCGGCCTCGGGCAGCAGGTGCACGAAGGCGCGCAGCTTGAACCCGCCCTCCCGATCGGGCTCGACCGGAAAAGTCATGAGCTCGTTGCGGAACAGCGATTTCATGAACGGCGTCAGGCGGTTGAATCGCGGCCGGTTGAGCAGGGTCGCCTGCGGCTTCGCCAGCCACGCCTGGAGGTTTCCGAGGCCGCGTGTCGGCCCGTAGCGAAGGAGAAACTTCGCCACGGGTGGCGAAACCGGGACGACCGGGTCGGTGGCGTCGAAGCGCCGCAGGTGCTCGCGCAGGGCGGTGAGCTTCGCCGCATCGGCGCTGCAGAAAGTGACTTCGGGGAAGCGCTTCTGGGCGAACTCGATCCCCCAGTACTTGATCTGATCTCCGGACATCGCTTCGACGACGCCCCCTTCGGTGAGCACGACGCCCATGCGCGCGACGAGCTCGGGATGGCCGCGGAGAATCCAGCGCGTGCCGGTCTCGCTGCCCGTCTCCTCGCCGGAGGTGGCGAGAAAGAGCAGCGACCGCTTCGGCTTGCGGCCGGTTCGCGCCGCTTCGCGGGCGACGTCGGTGGTCGCCAGGAGCTGGGCGATCGTCAGGCTCTTCATGTCGTAGATGCCGCGGCCGTACATCCAGGGGCCGTTGATGACCCCGCCGAAAGGCGGGTAGTCCCAGGTCCCTTCACTCTCGGCCGGCTCGACGTCGATGTGCCCGGCGAGGACGATCGCCTGCGGGTCTTCACCTTCGACGAACGCCCAGAGGTTCGCCCGCCCATCGGCCAGCCGCTCGATGTGGGGCTCGAGCCCGGCTGCAGCGAGCTCGGCGGCGAGAAACTCGGCGCCGGGGACTTCGTTGGCATCGGGCTCGCTGGTGTCGATGCCGATGTAAGCGCGCAGCAGCTGCACCTCCGGCATGGCCTCGAAGTCGACGCCGTTCCACTGGCTCTGGAGCGCTTCGATCTGGCGCATCTCGGGCGGTGCGGGCGGGTGGGCGAGGACAAGCAGGAGCTTCACCGCCAGTCCCGAGGCGACGAGCGAGAGGTACAGCGCGGCGCGAGCGCAGTTGCGAACCAGGCGCTCGGCGGCGGTCGGCACGGCCTTCGACATGAGCGCAGGGACTCTAACATCGGCGGGCCGACCCGAGCGGCGGACGATCGCCTTCGCTATCATGGCGTCCTCTTGGAGCGTTCACCGGGCGTGCCGCGAGCCATCGACTCCGGTCGCGATCGACCGGCGTCCGACGGTCGTTTCCGTCGTGGCGCTCTCGTCGCCCTGGCGCTCCTGCCGCCGCTGCTCTTCCTCGCCGTCGAGGCCTGGCTCTTCGATGGCGACTGGCAGTTCCCGCTCGACGACAGCTGGATCCACCTCGTCTTCGCGCGCAGCCTGGCCCAAGGCCAGGGACTCGCCTTCAATCCCGGGGAGCTGGTCGCAGGAACCACGGCACCGCTGTGGACAGCCGTTCTCGGCCTGCTCACCCTGCTGCCGGGCTCGGTCCTGGTGTGGACGAAGCTCGCCGGCATCGCGGCGCAGGCGGGGAGCGTGCTTGCGGTCGACCTCGTCGGCCGACGGCTCGGCCTTTCGCCGGCCCGCGCCGCCGTCGCCGCAGGACTCGTGGCGGCGAGCGACTGGCTCGTCTGGTCCGCACTTTCGGGGATGGAGGTGAATCTCTTCGTCCTGCTGATGCTGGCCGGCATCGCCCGGCATCTGCGCGAGCGTCAGGAGGCCGCCGCCGGCGCGGTCTTGCCGCCCGTCTCTTTTCTCCTCTTCGCGCTCGCCGCCCTGGCGCGCCCGGAGGGACTCCTGCTGCCGCTTCTCGCCGCGGCCGACCGGCTGCTCTGTCCCCGCCCGCAGACTCCCGAGTCGCCGCAGCTGCGGCTGGCCTGGCCGTCGCGAGCGGCCTGGGGGGGGATCGCCGCCGGCCTGCTGCTCGCGCTCCTCGTGCTCGCGCCGGTCGCCTTCGCCTTCCAGCAGATGTCGGGCTCGCTGCTGCCCACCACCGTCGCCGCGAAGAGCTCGGGTCCGCCGCTGCTGTTTCCCGACCCGCGCCTGCTCGCGGCGGTCGCCGGGATCCTCCTGGCCGCCCAGCCGTGGATGACGCTCCTCGCGCTCGGCGGCGGCGTCGAGTCGCTGCGCCGGCTCGGCGGGCCGCGCGACCGCGGGCTGCTGCTCGCGTTCTGGACCTTCGCGTTGCCGCTCGCAGCGGCTCTGCTCTCCTCGGGCAAAGAGGTCGCGGTCGGCAACTTCGGGCGCTACTTCTTTCCGCTGATTCCCTGTGTCGTGCTGCTCGGCTCGCTGGCGCTCTCGAGCCTGCCGTTCGCGCGCCTGCGTTCGGTCGCCGTGGGGCGGCGCGGGCTCGAGCTGCCGCTCGGTGCGCTCCTCCTCGTCCTGCTCGCGGCGCCGGCGCTGTTCGGCCTCGTCTCCGGACTGAAGCGCTACCTGCACTCGTGCACCGACGTGCGCGACAGCAACGTCGCGCTGGCGCGCTGGCTCGGTCCCCGCCTGCCGCCCGATGCCCTGCTGGCGGTCAACGACGTCGGCGCCTTCAAGTACCTGCTGCCGAACCCGGTCCTCGACCTCGTCGGGCTGATGACGCCGGAGGTCACCCGCCGGCGCAACGCGGCCGCGGAGCGCGGCATCGGCTACGGCGACGTGCTGGTGGGCCTGCTGGAGGAGCGCCGGCCCGACTTCATCATCGTCTTCCCGAGCTGGTTCGCCTACCCCTCCCGGCACCCGGAGAGCTTCCACCCGCTGCGCACCCTGGCGCTCGCCGACAACATCACCATGGGCGGTGAGATGATGGTGCTCTACGACACGCCGTGGACCCGCCGGCCGCTCGCCGCGGTCGCGGACGACACGGCCGAAACCCCCGAAACGGAGTCCCGGTGACCACGATCCCGATTCTCGACCTGACCCGCGCCCGCAAGCGCATCGATGCAGCGCTCCGCGAGCGCTGGAACAAGATTCTCGACACGAACTCCTTCATCCAGGGACCGGAAGTGAAGGAGCTCGAGTGCGCCTTCTGCGGTTTCCTCGGCGCTCGCGCCGTCGTCGGCGTCGCCAACGGCACCGACGCGCTGGTGATCGCGCTGCGCGCGCTGCGCCTCGCTCCCGGCGCCGAAGTCCTGGTGCCGGCGTTCAGCTTCTTCGCCACCGCGGAAGCGGTGGTGCTCGCCGGCGGCGTGCCGGTCTTCTGCGACATCGATCCCGCGACCTACAATCTCGACCCGGCGGAGCTCGAGCGCCACGCCACCGCGAAGACCGCCGGCGTCATCGGGGTGCATCTCTACGGACGCCCGTTCGACGCCGAGGGAATCGCAGCGATCTGCCAGCGCCGCGGCTGGTTCCTGATCGAAGATTCGGCGCAGGCGCACGGCGCGAAGCGCCGCGGCCGGCGCGTCGGCACGCTGGGCGACCTCGCGGCCTGGAGCTTCTACCCGACCAAGAACCTCGGCTGTTTCGGCGATGGCGGCGCCATCTCGGGAATGGACGAGGAGCTCATGAAGCGCGTTCACCGGCTGGCCAACCACGGTCAGAGCGAGCGCTACACCCACATCGAGATCGGCACCAACAGCCGCCTCGACAGCCTGCAGGCGGCGGTGCTCAACTGCAAGCTGCCGCTCCTTGACGCCGACAACGCCTATCGACGCAAGCTCGCCGCGCTCTATCAGGAGGCGCTCGCCGGCGTCGGCGATCTGCGCTTCCCGCCCGACGATCCGGCGGACGAGGTCGTCTACCACCAGATGACCGTCGCCACCGCGCGGCGCGACGCGCTGCAGGAATATCTCAAGGGTGAGGGGGTCGGCTCGGCGGTGCACTATCCGTCCGCGCTGCACCAGCAGAAGGCGATGGCCGAGCTCCTGCCGGTGCCGCCGTCGCTGCCGCACGCCGAGAAGGCGGGGACGGAGGTCCTCTGCCTGCCGATGTTCCCGGAGCTCGAAGAGAACGAAGTGCTGCGCGCCAGCGAGGCGATCCGCAGCTTCTTCGCCAGCCGCGGCTGATGCTCTCCCGGAGGACGCTGTTCGCGCTGCTCTCGGCGACGGCGCTCCTCCGGCTCGCGCACCTCGTCGCCGTTCGCGACGCCCCGTTCGTCGGCCAGCTGGCGCTCGACAGCCAGGAGTACGACCGCTGGGCGCGGGCGATCGCCGCCGGCGACTGGCTGGGCAGCGCGCCTTTCTTCCAGGCGCCGCTCTATCCTTACCTCGTCGCCGTCGTCTACCGCTTCGTCGCGGCGACACCGATCGCGGTCTATATCCTGCAGATTGCGGTCGCCGTTCTCGGCTGCTGGGCGATGGTTCGTGCCGGCGAGGCGCTCGCAGGCCCTCGCGCCGCCGGCGCCACCGGCCTGCTGTTCGCTCTCTACACGCCGGTCTGGTTCTTCGACGCGCAGCTGATGAAAGA
>CAZQTL010000160.1:0-9762 GCA_964595975.1 uncultured Thermoanaerobaculia bacterium
ACCTTTGCAGAAACCGCCCGCCCGGGCGCCCGCGGCGACAGCGTCTCTCCCTCGGCCCGCCGGCCCGCAGGGCCCGGCCGCAGCCTGTTTGCAGGCCCTGCCGCGCACAGTGTTTTTGCGGGCACCCTGCTTGCACTTCGAGGCGTCCGTGGCTTCAGGGGTCCATTCGAGTCCCCGGCCGCGATCCGTTGCGGGAGCTCGAACCGTTCGCCCCGGGGCCCGCATCGTCAACCACCGATGTCGGCGAGCCGAGGGAAATCTCATGAAGACCCAGTCCATTCGTACCACTCTGACGATGCTGTCGCTGCTGCTCGGAGCGGCCGCCGTCGCCCATGCCGATGCTGCGACGACTTTCTACGGCTCGACCGCGGGCCAGCCGTTCTTCAACCGCCCCGAGTCCCTCGTGGCCTTGAGCGGCGTGAACACGCGATTCTCCGTGCAGCCCTTCCTGCCGAACGCCGACTCCTACTGCTCGATCGAGGGCGTGCAGGAGGGCGGCTTCGACGGCATGCTGTTCCTCTATCACGGCAGCTTCAACCCGGCCGATCCGCTCGCCAACCTGGTGGCGCTCAACGACGACTCGACCAACGGCTCCGGCTCGTCGCGCATCCAGCCGCTGGCGCTGGACTTCAACGACAACTACTTCCTCGTCACCGCCGGCTATCAGGGCAGCGGCGTCGGAACCTACTCCAACATGATCAACTGCGACGCACCGGCCACCCGGGTGCTCGTCGGCTACGGCACCTTCGGGGACGACAATCCCTCCGACTACGACGGCCGCAGCGCCCAGCTCCTCGGCGGCCGCTTCGAGGTTTCCGTCGTCGGCAACAACTTCGAGCTCGAGCCGTTCATCGGACGGACCGTGCCGCTCGCCTCGAACGACTCGGCGCTCTTCTGGTTCTTCCAGCCGGCGAACTTCGAGTTGCTGGTCAAGATCGTCGACGGGTGCAGCCTGAACAACCGCTACTGGGTCTTCTACGCCGCGACGACCAACGTCGACTTCACCCTCACCGTGGTCGACACCTTCGCGAATCCGCCCTCGAACACCAAGACGTATCACAACCCGCTCGGCACGAACGAGGCGACGGCGATCACCGACAGCAACGCATTCAACACCTGCGACTGACGCGCGCCGGGCCGAGTCCGGCCCGCCTGCGGCGCCCGTTTCAGTGCCCGCCTTCCTGTAGGGGGAGGGCGGGCTTCTTCTTGCCCGGCCGCTGGTAGAATTCGGCCGATGAGCGACTTCGCCCCCTCCGCCCGCGCCGTTTCCGAGATTCTCGACGACTGTCTCGCCGGACGGCGGATCTCGGCGGGGGATTCCCACCGCCTGCTCCTCGACGGCGAGCTCCTGGCGCTGGGCGAAGCGGCGCACGCGGTGCGCGACCGCCACAACGACCCGGCGGTCGCGACCTACAACGTCGACCGCAACATCAACTACACCAATATCTGCGTCTACAAGTGCCGGTTCTGCGCCTTCTACCGCGCGCCCGGCGACGCGGAAGGGTATCTCCTCGACAAGGCCGAGATCGGCCGCAAGATCGAGGAGACCCTGGCGCTCAACGGCACCGGCGTCCTGATGCAGGGGGGCGTGAACCCCGACCTGCCGCTCTCCTATTACGTCGACCTGCTGCACTTCCTGCGCGACACCTACCCGGCGATCCATCGTCACTGCTTCTCGCCGCCGGAGATCAAGTTCATCGCCAGGAAGGAGCGCATGTCCTTCTACGACGTCATCGGCGTCCTCAAGGAGGCCGGTCTCATGTCGATCCCGGGCGGCGGCGCCGAGATCCTCTCCGACGCCATCCGCAAGGAGGTGCTGGCCTACCCCAAGGCCTCGCCCGAGGAGTGGATCGACATCATGCGCCAGGCGCACCGCCACGGCATGCGCACCACGGCGACGATGATGTACGGCATGGGGGAGGAAGTCGCGGCGCGCGTCGAGCACATGCAGAGGATTCGCGACCTGCAGGACGAAACCGGCGGCTTCACCGCTTTCATCTCGTGGACCTATCAGGACGAGCACACCGACCTGCAGGGCATCCCCGAGGTCTACGCCGACGAGTACCTGAAGACGCTCGCGGTGTCACGCCTGTTCCTCGACAACATCCAGCATCTGCAGTCGAGCTGGGTCACCCAGGGCAAGAAGATCGGCCAGGCGGGCCTCGCCTTCGGCGCCGACGACATGGGCTCGATCATGATCGAGGAGAACGTCGTCTCGGCTGCCGGCACGCATCACAAGATGACCCAGGACGAGATGGAGCACCTCATCCGCGCCGCCGGCTACCAGCCGAAGCAGCGGACCAATCTCTACGAGCGTTTCGTGACCCGCGAAGACACGGCGGCGCTCGCCCGGCAGTACCGGCATGCCCTGACACCCGAAAACCGGCCGCTCTCCTCGCCGCTCGCCGTCGTCAGCTGATGATCGTCGCATTCTGCCGTCTCACGTTCCTGGGGGATCGATGCGCAAGTTCCTGAAGTGGATCGGTATCTCGCTCGCAACGCTGGTGGGGGCGGCGCTGGTCGCCGTCGCAGTGCTGATCTTTCTCGGCGGACGGAAGCTCACGGCGCCGCGGACGGTCGAGGTCGAGCCGCTCGCCGTGCCGGCCGATGCGACGGCGATCGAGCGCGGCGCTCATCTCGTGCGAACGCGCTGCGTCTTCTGTCACGGCGACGATCTGGGCGGCAAGAAGTTCATCGACGACGCTTCGTTCATGGTGCTGAACGCCCCGAACCTCACCCGCGGCGCCGGCGGAATGGGCGCCGCCTACGCCGACGATGCCGCCTGGGTGCGGGCGATCCGCCACGGCGTCAATCCGCACGGCCGCGCGCTCATCATCATGCCCGCCGAGGTCTACTATTTCCTGAGCGACGGCGACCTGGGCGACATCATCGCCTACCTCAAGTCCTTGCCGCCGGTCGACCGCAGCTGGCCGGCGCCGCACCCGAGTCTGCTGGCGAAGGCGCTCTTCGGTGCGGGGAAGCTCGACAACACGCTCGCCTATCTGACGATCGATCACAAGGCGCCGCGACCGGCGAAGCCCGAGCCGGGGGCCACCCCGCAGTACGGCGAATACATCGTGCGCACGTTCGGCTGCCGCAACTGCCACGGTCCCGAGCTCTCCGGCCAACAGGACCCCGGCAATCCGGCTATCGTGGCGCCGAACATCACTCCCGGCGGCTCGATCGCCGACTGGAGCGAAGATGACTTCCGCACCATGATCCAGGAGCAGGAGAGCAAGGACATGCCGTGGGTCATGCTGCGCGCGATGACCGAAGACGAGCAGCGCGCGCTCTACCGCTACCTCAAGTCGCTGCCCGCCCGGGCATCGACGGGCCAGATGCCGAAGGCATGACGGAGAGACTGCCGAAGGCCTGAGCGGGGCGGCGACCGCCGATCGTCACCGCATCGTCACGCCATCAGCGGGCCGCCTGGCATAGAATTTCCCGGCAGCGTGGGGAGTAGCCGACCGGCCCTGGGGACGTGAGCCCTCTGGAGACCGGGCGGAGGGACCGTCAATACGGGGCTTGCGAGCCCCCGGCCCTCCGGTCCATCGGGGATCGAGCGAGACCACTGCGACACGAGAGTGCCGCGGGGTCTCGCTTTTTGCGTTTCCCGGGTCTCTGTTCGAGAGGAGAGATGGATGGAATCGACTTCGTTGTGGCTCTGGGCCGGCTTCAATCTTTTCGTCCTGGCGATGCTCGCCGTCGACCTGGGTATCTTCCACCGTGACTCGCACGCGGTCTCGCTGCGCGAGGCCGGCGTCTGGAGCGCGGTCTGGATCGCCCTGGCGCTGCTCTTCAACGTCGGCGTCTGGAAGTACCTCGGGCCGCAGCCGGGAGTCGAATTCCTCACCGGCTATCTGATCGAGAAGTCGCTGTCGATCGACAACATCTTCGTCATCGCCCTGCTGTTCGCGTACTTCAAGGTCCCGGACAGGTATCAGCACCGGGTGCTCTTCTGGGGCATCCTCGGCGCGCTGGTCATGCGCGCCGCCTTCATCCTCGCGGGCGCGGCGCTGCTCGAGCGCTTTCACTGGATCATCTACCTCTTCGGCGCCTTCCTGATCCTGACCGGGATCAAGATGGCGCTCGCGCCCGAGAAGGGGCTCGAGCCGGAGAAGAACCCCGTGGTCCGGCTGGTCCGCCGGCTGATGCCGGTGACCTCCGACTACCGCGGCGCGAGCTTCTTCGTCCGCGAGGGCGGCCGGTTGGCGGCGACGCCGCTCTTCCTCGTGCTGGTCATGGTCGAGTTCACCGACCTGGTCTTCGCGGTGGACTCGATTCCGGCGATCTTCGCCGTCACCCGCGACCCGTTCCTGGTCTACACCTCGAACGTCTTCGCCATCCTCGGACTGCGCTCGCTCTACTTCCTGCTCGCCGGCATCATGGACAAGTTCGAGTACCTGAAGCTCGGACTGGCGGCGATCCTGGTCTTCGTCGGCGCCAAGATGTCCCTGGTCGACTGGGTGAAGGTCCCGGCGGGAATCTCGCTCGGGGTGATCGCGTCGATTCTCACGGTCGCGGTCGTCGCTTCGCTGCTCAAGGCGCGGCGGCTGGCACGCCCGGCCGGTTGAGCTCTCGTCGCGCCGGAGTCAGTCCGCGAAGCGGAGGTCGAAGTTGTAGCGTTTGCCGGCGATCTCGAATCCCCGCAGGGAGAGCGTCTTCTGCGGCGAGCGCAGCGCCTTGCCCGGCAGCCGGAACAGGATGGCGAGCGGGTGCTCGGTGGTGTCGACGACGACGGTCGCGCCGTCGGCGCGCCGGCGCGCGCGCTCCGGCCTGGCGCCCGGCTCGACCGGCGCGACGACCTGCGCAGCGAACTGAGCCTCGATGGGCGCGTAGCGCTTGCCGTCGACCAGCAGGGTGATCCCGCCGTCCTTGTCGCCGAAGGAGAACTCCCAGGGCGCATTCGGCCCCGACACCGTCGCCAGCACGACGAACAACGGCGCGTCGCCGAAGTCGGCCATCCTGCCGCTGCCCGCCTGGACGGAGAAGACGTGGCCGGACGCGTCGAGCGCGATGCGGGCTCCACCGGCGTAGGTCGAACCCTCGACGTAGCTCTCGCCCAGGGCTTCGTCCTGGCTCTGCGCTGCAGGGGGCGAGGCCGGCGGCGCGGTCTGGGCGGCGGCGAGCCCGCAGGCGCCGGGTGCCGTCAGGGCGAGAGGGAGCAGGAACAGGGCGAACGGCGAGGGGCGGCGGTCGCAGCGGGATCGCATCTTTCAGAGCCTCTCGATGGCGGAGAGCCGGCCGACGTCGATGCTGATGCCGCCGTCGGCGTCCGGCGGGTTGTAGAGCGACTGGAAGCGGGCGTTCCAGACGATCTCCGAGGCCTCGTAGGAAGACCGCGCGTGGACGACCTGGTTGAACGTCTCGTCGTTGCCGGAGAGCAGGATGAGGAACTCGGCTTTGGCCGCCGCCAGGTCCTCGGCGGTCTGGCCGCGCAGCGGACTCGTCTCATCGATCGGATGGACGATGGTCCAGGAGAGCGGGAAGAAGAGAACGCTCTCCCTCTCGAGCTTGAGCGGCAGGAACTCGCGGTCGCCGCCGGGCTTGCGCCGCGCCAGCAGGAGGCGCGCCGAGACGTCGGTGAGCTGGTTCTGGCGCGCGTTGGCGATGCGGAACTCGAACGCCATCGTCGATCCACCGGGCGAGCGGTAGGGAGCGATCACGGCCCGTTCGCTGAACAGGATCATCGCCCGGGGTCGCGCGAAACGCGCGAAAGAGATTCCCGTTCCAAGTGCCACCAGCAGCATGCCGGTGACGGCCTCGACGACGACCAGCACGTTGGCGACGAGCTTCGCCGGCGCGATGCTGCCGTAGCCGATGGTGGCGAAGGTCTGGACCGAGAAGAAGAAGCAGCCGAGGAAATGGCTGCCGGTCGACGTCCAGTGCAGGCCCGAGAGCGCGTCGGGACCGGCGGCGAAGTAGAGGCAGGCGAAGCAGAGGTTGACCGCCAGGAAGCCTCCGGTGAGCACGAGCAGATAGCGCGGCCAGCTCATGTTGAGCAGCGAGTGGTAGAGCGACAGCGACTGGAAAAATCCGAGGCCTTCGCGGCGGACGTTGAACGAACCGTCGCGATTCAGCAGCCGCTCGCGGCTCTGGCGCGCGACGACCGAGCCGAAGCCGAGATCGTTGCGGTCGACCGGCGGGGTGGCCGGGACCGGCTGGGCGGAGGTCGCGGCGTTCTCTGCGCCGGCGGAGCCGTTCATCGCGAGGGGGCCGTCGCGATCAGGACCCGGAGCGACGGTCCTCGAGCCGGCGTTGCCAGAGGAAGGTCGCGCCGAGGAAGAGCAGCGACAGGACGAGGATCGCCGTCGCCAGGACATTGATCTGCGGCGGATAGGCGGAGCGTTGCGCGCCGTAGACGTAGAGCGGATAGGTCACCCGGCTCCCGGCATTGAACATCGTGATGATGAAGTCGTCGAGCGAGAGGGCGAACGAGAGCATTCCGGCCGCGACGATGCCGGGGGCGATGAGCGGCAGCGTGACCTTGAAGATCACCCGGAGCGGCGTCGCACCCAGGTCCATCGCCGCTTCTTCGAGGGTCCAGTCGAAACCGCGGATCCTCGCCTTGACGGTGAGCGCGACGTAGCTCACCTGGAAGAGGATGTGGGAGATGACGATGGTGGTGAATCCCGAGGGCGAGTTGAGCTGGAGGAAGAGCGAGAGTAGCGCCGATCCGAGCACCACCTCGGCGGTGGTGAGCGGCAGGACGAGGAGCAGGCCGATGCCCGCGCTGCCGCGGAAACTGTAGCGGCAGAGCGCCAGGGCGATGAGCGTGCCGAGGACGAGGGAGACCGAGGTCGAGATCGCCGCCACCTTGAGCGAGAGCTTCATCGCTTCCACCAGTTGCTCGTACTTCCACGGATCGCGCCAGGCGTCGAAGGAGAAGGCCTTCCAGACGAAGTTGTATCGCCCATCCGGACGATTGAAGCTGTAGGCGACGATGACGAAGATCGGTACGAAGAGGTAGAGCAGCACCAGGACGGCGACGGCGTCGAGGATGCGCCCGGGCCAGCGCGCGCCGACCTCGCCCTTGCGCTCGGCGGCCATCAGGCGAGCTCCTCCGTGCCGAGGGCGCGGGCGTAGGCGAGCACGCTGATCGTGATCACGGTCATGAGGAGGAAGGAGACGGCCGAGGCCACCGAATAGTCGCGCACTTCGAGGAACTGGTTCTGGATGACGGTGCCGATCATCTGTTGATTCGGACTGCCGAGCAGTTCGGCGTTGATGAAATCCCCCGAAGCGGGAATGAACGTGAGGAGACTCCCGGCGAAGACGCCGGGCAGGGAGAGCGGCAGGACGACCTTCAGGAAGGCGCGGCCCGGACTGCTGTAGAGGTCGCCCGCGGCCTCGACAAGGCGGCGGTCGATCTTTTCGAGGCTGACGTAGATCGGCAGGATCATGAACGGCAGGAAGTTGTAGGTCAGGCCGCCGATGACCGCGACGACGGTATTGAGCAGCCTGCCGTTCTCGGGCAGGAGATGCACCAGCTTGAGGAAGCTGACGACGAAGCCGTTGTCGCCGAGGATCGTCTTCCAGGCCAGGGTGCGGACCAGAAAGGTGGTGAAGAACGGGAGCACGACCAGGCCGAGGAGGAAGTTCTTCGCCCGCCCCGAGCGAAACGCCATGAAATAGGCGAGCGGGTAGCCCATCAGGATGGCGAGCAGCGTCGCCAGCAGGGCGTACCAGAAGGAGCGCAGGAAGTGCGGGCCGTAGGCCGCCAGCGCTCGCGAGTAGCTCTGCCACCACGCGCCGCTGCTGCTTTCGACCGAGGTTTCGGCCAGCGTCCCGATGGGGATGACGTAGAACAGGATCAGCCAGAGGATCCCCGGGGCGACGAGCAGGTAGGGGGCGAAGCGGCTCCTGCGCCCTCCACCCGCGGCGATTCCGGCCATTCGCCGTCAGGCCCCGATGGCGTCCTGGAAGGCGCGGTTGAACTCCTGGTCCTCGGCGGCGGAGAGTCCGCGGAAGACGTGGAGCCGCGCGCGCAGATCGTCCGGCGGATTCACCAGCGGACTGCTGGCCAGCGCCGGCGCGATCTTCGCGAGCTCCGCGCCGGTTCCTTCGACGGCCGAGATGTAGGGAGCGCCGGCGATGATCTGTGCCGAGTGCTTGGGGTCGTAGCACCAGTTGAGCCAGGCATGAGCAGCCGCGATCCGGTCGGACGTCTTCGGGATCATCATGTTGTCGGAGTAGAGCATCGCGCCCTCCTTGGGGGCGATCCATCGCAGGTCGGGATTGTCCGCCGCCAGGCCCTGGATGTCGCCCGACCAGGCGATCGCCACCGCGATGTTGCCGGCCGCAAGATCGGCGGCGTACTCGTTGCCGGTGAAGGCGCGGATCTGGCCGGCCTCGCGGGCCTTCTTGATCCTGGCGACCGCTGCCTTGGCGTCATCCAGCGTAACGGCAGCGGGATCCTTGCCCATGCCGAGCAGGAGCAGGCCCAGGGTGTCGCGCATCTCGGTCAGCATGGTCACCTGGCCCTTGAACTTCGGGTCGAACAGGTCCTCCACGCTGTCGAGCTCGCGGCCGGTCTTCTTCGGGTTGTAGGCGATGCCGGACATTCCCGAGACCCACGGCACGCTGAACTTGCGCCCGGGATCGAAGCTGACGTCGCGCAGGGAGGCGACGAGATTCGCCCGGTTCGGAAACAGGGTTTCGTCGAAGGGCGCGCAGTAGCCGAGCTCGATCAGCCGTCCGGCCATCCAGTCGGTGAGAATGATGATGTCGCGATCGATCGACTGACCGCGCTTCAGCGGCTCGTCGATCTTGGCGAAGAACTCGTTGTTGTCGTTGATGTCCTCGCTGTAGTTGACCTGGATTCCGGTCGCCGCCTGGAAGTCCGGCACCGTCTTCTCGTCGATGTAGAGCGGCCAGTTCGAGATGCGCAGCGGTCCCTGCGGCGCAGCCGCCTTCGTTGCGGCCGCCGCGGCCGGAGCACCCGCCGGCGCCGCGGAGCCCGGTTCCTTGCCGCAGCCGGCGAGGAAGGAGCCGCCGAAGGCCAGGCCGCCGGCGACCAGGGCCGAATGGTTCATGAACTGGCGGCGTGTCGCGGCCGCGTTCAGGATGCTGCGGATCTCGGCTTCTCGCTTCCGGTCGTCGCGCTCTCGACTCATCTGCATCCTCCGTGGAACGGTTCACGCGGCCGGTCCCTCACCGGCGCGGGCGACTGCGTCCTCGCCGCCGCGCAGCTCATCCTTCGACGGCCGCTCGGCGGCGCGGCAGTAGGCGTGCTGCCTCCTTGTGCCATGCGACGTGCAAGTTTCGTCCGGGCTCGAGTCCCGGCAGCGTGTGGGCGTGGTCGACGTGGCAGACGATCTCGGTTCCGTCCTGCGCCTGCAATGTGCAACGCACCACCGGTCCCTGGAAGAGGGCGTGCGTCACCACCACCGGCAGGGAGGTCGCCGCGAGGTCCCCGGCCGGCTCGCCGGCCGAGAGCTCGAGGCGTTCCGGCCGAACCACCAGCATCGCGGCGTCTCCTTCGGCGAAGGCATGCGGTCCGGAGGGAACCGGCATGCGCCGCCCGCAGACCTCCGCTTCCGGCGCCGATGGCGCCGTCGAGACGAGCTTCGCCGGCAGGAGACTCGCCGTGCCGATGAAGGTCGCCACGAAGAGCGTCGTCGGGTCGTGGTAGATCTCCTCCGGAGTGCCGAGCTGGTCGACCCGGCCTTCGTGCATGACGGCGATCCGGTCCGACATCGTCAGCGCCTCCTCCTGGTCGTGGGTCACGTAGATGAACGTGATCCCGACCTCGCGCTGGAT
>CAZQTL010000161.1:0-3032 GCA_964595975.1 uncultured Thermoanaerobaculia bacterium
CACCTCTCCTACATCGACATCTTCGTCCTCGGGACGCAGCTTCCGTGCGTCTTCGTCGCCAAGGCGGAGATCGACGGCTGGCCGATCTTCGGCGCCATCTGCCGTTCGGTGAACACCATCTTCATCGACCGCAAGTCGAAGCGGAAGCTGCCGCAGATCCTCGCCCGCATCGAGGAGGCCCTCGGCGCCGGGCAGGGGGTGGTCATCTTTCCAGAAGGAACCTCGGGGGCGGGCGACTGTGTCATGCCGTTCCGCTCGCCCCTGCTCGAGTTCGCCATGAGCTCGCCGGAGGGCGTACACCATGCGACGATCAACTACCGCTCGCCGGAGGGAGAGGCGCCGACTCACCTCGCGGTCTCCTGGTGGGGGGACATGCCGCTCGGCGCCCATCTCCGGGAGTTCCTCTGGCTGCCGCACGTCGAGGCGTCGATCCATTTCGGCGACGCCCCGGTGCGCGGCGAGGATCGCAAGGCGCTCACTGCCGAGCTTCATCGCGAGGTGACGGCGCGCTTCGAGCCGTTCGTCGATTCGGCCGAGGTCGAGCGGCTCAAGCGCCTGAAGGCGGAAGACCCGCAGCAGCTGCCACGGGTCCTCCGGTCACCAGGCGATCGTTTCAGGTAGCTGCCGTCGAGCTCCGTCCTCCTTCAGCGATCGACGGCCGCCCGAGCGCGGCGCGGTCGGCCTCCGAGCCCAGCAGGGTCTCCCCCTCGCTCACCACGAATCGGCAGGTGAAGCAGACGTCGATGCCGCGTTCGCGAAACCAGCGGCACCCGGCAGCGCGGAGAGCGCACGCGGGCGGTTGCGGGTCCCCAGCCGGCGGGCGGAGCTGAACCAGACGCTCGCCGAGCGAACAGTGGCTGCCATCGAAATGACCGCAGGCGGAGCCGGCGCAACGGGCGCCGACGCGCCAGACCTCACCGGGAGGTGCGCCCTGAAGCAGGGAGCGCACCTCCGCAGTGAGGGGGACCGGTTCCGAGAGATAGCGGATCTCGGGCGTTCGCCCGGAGTTGTCGACGACGCCGAAGATGCGGGCGTCGGCCGTCTCCGGGCGCGCGCTCGGGCAGAGCGGCTCGCTCGGCCCACGTCGAGAGCTCATTGCCCGAGGCCACCGGCGCCGGGGAAGCCGCCGGCGCCGCCGATCGGACCGGGTCCGCCGCCGTAGGGGTCGACCCAGATGCCGACCCAGATCCGCGGATTCTTGATGCCGCTCCCCTTCGGCTGCACGCGGATCGCTTCCAGCGCGGTGAGAGTGGAAACACGGACGAAGTCCTCGAAGCTCAGCTTCCCGGCGGATTTCGTGGCCATCTTCTTCCCCTTGCGGACGCTGTCGCCTCGCGGCATGCGAGGGACCTCTGCGGGCCGTCATAGGAGAACTACCGAACGCGGGGGCGAAACCGGACAAGCGGAGGCGTCACCGGACCCTGCGAGCCGGTCGCCGGCGTCCAGCCCGCACGCTTTCAATGCCCGAGAGCGGAGGGCCCGCGGAAGTTGCCGCGGAGCCTCCGCTCGCCGGACGATCGATTCGTTGGCTGCCGGCCGGCTCAGTCCTCGTCCAGCCGTGGGTTGCGCGGCCGCTCGTCGTCGTCGCGCCGCCGGCGATCGTCGCGCCCCTCGCCCCGCACGCCGGCGATCTCCGCCGCGCGCCGGATCGCCTCGCCGAGATCCTCCGCGGAGCGGTTCCGACGCCACTCATCTTCGAGCCGCGCCGATTCGCGCCGGAGCGAGCGCCAGCCGAAGTCGTCGGCCGCGGCGGTCTCCTTCAGCTTCTCGGCGAAGGCGGCGGCGACGGCCGCCTGATGGAAGTTCGCGGAGGCGTCGTCCCAGCCGCGCTCGAGGTCGCGCGCGCGCAGCTCCAGCGCGACCTCTTCGACGCTCTTCGAAGCGACGCTCTTCCAGCGCAGGCGGAGCGTCGCGATGCGATCGCCGCCGGCGGCGCCGTCGCGCAGTCGCACTTCGTAGAGCGCCGTCGCCTGGTGCCCGGCGCCGAGCTCGCCGGCGTCGATGCGGTCGTTCCTGAAGTCGCGGTCGGCGACGTCGCGGTTCTCGTAGCCGAGCAAGCGCCAGCGCGAGACGGTTTCGGGATTGAACTCGACCTGCGCCTTGGCCTCCTTCGCCACGGTCTCGAGCGTCCCGGTCAGGTTCTCGACGAAGACCTTGCGGGCTTCGGCGAGGGCGTCGACGTAGTGATAGGTGCCGTCGCCCTGGTCGGCGAGCTGCTCCATCAGGGCGTCGTTGTAGTTGCCCATACCGAAGCCGATCGTCGTCAGGGCGATGCCGCGCTGCGCCTCCTTGCCGATGCGCGCCAGGATCGACTCCGGACCCGTCGCTCCGACGTTGGCGACGCCGTCGGAGCAGAGCAGAATCCGGTTGCTCGCCCCCTGCCGCCAGCCTTCGTCGGCGAGGTCGTAGGCGAGCCGGAGACCCTCTTCGGCGTTCGTCGACCCTTCGGGGCGGAGCTCCGAGATCGCCCGGCGGATCGCCTCGAGGTCGCGGGTGTGGCGGAGGAGCACTCGCCCCTCCGTACCGTAGACCACCAGCCCGACGCGATCGTCCGGCCCGAGCTCGTCGAGCAGCAGACCGAGCGCGCGCTTGACCAGGCCGAGGCGGTTCTCCTGGTCCATCGAGCCCGAGACATCGACGACGAAGGTGAGGACGGCGGGCTTCCGGTCGCGCTCGTCGATCTCGCGCGCCTTCACCGAGAAACGCAGCAGGCGGGTGCGGTCGCCGGGGTAGAACGCGGCCGGTGCTCCCTCAGCGTAGAGCGCGAAGTCGCCGCGCCGGGGGGCCGCGTCGTCGTAGGTCTGGGCGTTGACGAACTCTTCCACGCGGATCGCCGCCGGCGGCGGTAGCAGGCCGCGATCGAGGTAGCCACGGGTCAGGGTGTAGGACCCGGTGTCGACATCGAGGGCGAAGGTCGAGAGGCGATCTTCCGCGCTGTCGACGAAGCGATGCGCCGGCGTCTCGCGGAAGATCATCGTGTCGGGGGTCGCGCGAAGGGCGAGCTCGCGTTCGCGATCGGCTTCGTCTCGGCG
>CAZQTL010000161.1:3132-9609 GCA_964595975.1 uncultured Thermoanaerobaculia bacterium
CCAGCGACACCTCCGGTAACCCCGATTCCTCCCCTTTCCAGAGACTTGTCGTCGAGTTCGTTCGAAACGCTGCCTTCGACGCCTTCGACGGCAGAAACTTCCTCAGCGACGCGCGGCGGCGTGTGGACGGCATAGCTCGTCTCGGGAATCTCGACCGGCTGGGCGACCTGCTTCTGTAGCTGATCCTCTGCCGAAAAGCTTTCAGTAAGGGTGGACGAGGTGGCTTCGGCGCCGGTGGGGTGCACCGCCTTTGGTGCCGGTGGCGGCGGTGGCGGTGGCTGGGTCGCTCCGAACGCGTGCGAACCTGAATCGGCCGGCGCGGCGGGGGCCTGGAACTCGACGGCCTGGCGGTCGAACTCGTGGCCCTGGCGCGACTTGGTGACTTGCCAGGCGACGGTGGCGCCGACGACGGCGAGAGCGATCGTTGCCGCGAGGCGGAGCGGCCAGCGGCGCGGGCCGGCTTCGGGCGTGGGGTTCTCTCCCGTTAGCGTCGCGGCGTCGGGGATCTCGGCCTGGATCTTTTCGAGCAGGCCCTGGGGCGGTTCGGGGACGGGGAAGTCGCGCAGGGCGCGATCGAGATTCTTCGGATCGTTGTTGTTGGGGTTCATCACTTCACCTCCAGTGCGGCTTGGATGGCGGCGAAAGCGCGGGCGAGGCGCTTGCGCACGCCGGGCGGCGTCATCCCTTCCTGCTTGGCGATCTCGGCGACCGGAATCTCGCCCCAGTAGTGCGCGGTGACGACGGAGCGGAGCTCTTCGGGCAGGGCGAGCACGGCGCGCCGCAGGCGGTCGCGGCTCTCGTGTTTCTCGGCCGTTTCGTCCGGGGGTGGGTCGTCTCCGACCGCCGTCGCCTCGACGACTGGCTCGAGCGGCACGATGCGGAACGGCCGCCTTCGTGAGTTGAGGAAGGTGTTGTAGGCGATCTTGTAGAGCCAGGTGGAGACCTGGGCCGCTTCGCGGAAGCTCGCGAGCGACTGCCAGGCCTTGCGGTAGGTCTCCTGGGTCAGATCCGCCGCCTGGTCGGGGTCGCCGGTCAGGCGGAACAGGGAGCCGTAGACCCGGGCATAGGTCGCCTCGACGAGGCGCTCGGCCGCCTCGCGGCTGCCGCGCTTCAGCTCCTCGAGCAGCCGCCTCTCGGCCGCCGCCTCCGGACTGTCTGGACTTCCGGGTCCGTCATCCGGTTCCGCAAACGCTTCGTTCATCGGGTTCTCCCTCAAGGCGAGCGCCGGTTTCATGCTACTTGGACCCGGAAGCGGCGGAGAAGGAAACTGGGGGACAGGCGACGAAGGCGGACCGGAAGCACAGCGGCGGAGCGGGAATTGGATCGATGTAGACCTCGACGCGGTATCTGACCTGCGGTCACTTGCTGGGCGCCGACCTGGACGACGGCTGCTCAATGAAGCAACATTGAGGTGACTATGCGAGGCAAGCGGAGAGGCAAGCGCCCACCAACGCTTCCGGGGGAGATCCTTCGCGAGGAATTTCTCGCTCCAGCTGGTCTGACGCAGCGTCAGCTGGCGGAGCGCCTCGGCACGGACGTGAAGGTGATCAACCGCATCGTGAATGGCCGCACTTCGGTGACGCCGGAGATGGCGCTCAAGCTTGGCGCGGCGCTCCGTACGACGCCGGAGTTCTGGCTGAACGCCCAGCGCGCGGTCGACCTGTACGAGGCAGCCCAGCGCATCGGCAAGCTGCCCGCGCCCATCCTGATGGCCAGTTGAGGTTCACGGCCCCGGGGGTAGAGTCGTCGCCAGATAGGGGACCTGCCGTTTGAAGAGCCGAGGTTTCTCCCGTGTCGTGGCGGAGTCGGGGTCATGAAGGCCCTCCTCCGGAATCGCTGGAGCCGGATCGGACTCGGGCTGGCCGTGCTGGGATGGGGGCCGCTGCTCGCCGTCGTTGTCCTCTCGAGTCTTGGGCTCTGGCCGGATCCGAATCCCAATCCGATCGGCCTCGGTTTGCTGTTCTTCGTCACCTTCTGGCCGGCGGTCATCTGTCTGGGAATCGGCTACTTCCAATCGCGGCGAGAAGCCCAGAGGTAGGGAAGGTGGTCGAGTTCTCCGATGCACCAGAGAGCCAAGGCGGGTGCGGCGCCACCCTCGTCCGTCCAGGTGGACGCAGGCCAACTGAGGTGCCAGCCGCTTTCCGCCAAGGGAGAAGAGCGCGAGCATGGGCCGCCGCCGACCAATTCGCAAGATTGGTCGCGAAGCGGCCGTTGATGACCAGGTCGGCGATGTCGACCTCCGCCTGGCACGTCGCCGCGCCGAGCAGCCACAACGTCACGAAAGACGCAGAACGCTTGGGCATCGATCGCCTCCCAGGCTGGAACTCCCCGCATTGTCGCAGCGCGGCGGGAGCGGCGCAATGCAGGCAGGATCGGTTCGCTCCTCGCCGGCCTCGATGCCGAAGGAAGCCCGGAGACCGCGGTCGGGTCCGGAGGTAGAGTCGCAGTGCACGAAAGCGAGGTGCCTCATGACCAGCCGAGCGTTCTCCCAGGTCGCCGCCTTCTTCTTCCTGCTCGTCGCCCTGGCGCACGCCTGGCGGGCGATCCAGGAGCTGCCGGCGCAGGTGGGAGCGACCGCGATCCCGGTCTGGACCTCCTGGCTCGCGGTCGCGGTGGCCGGCTCGCTCGCCGTCTTGGGTTTCCGCGCCCGCGGGTGAGCCGCGCGGTGACTCCCGAAGACGACGAGGAGCTCTCTGCCGACACGGTCATCGAGCTGCCGTTCGAGGACGTGCTCGACCTGCACGGCTTCCCGCCGCGCGACGTGCGCGAGATCGTCGTGGGGTACCTCGACGATGCCGTCGCCGCGGGCTTCTCCTCCGTGCGGATCGTTCACGGCCGGGGGATGGGGGTGCAGCGCACCGCCGTGCGAGCGCTCCTGGCGAGGGACTCGAGGGTGCTCGAGTTCTCCGATGCGCCGGAGAGCCAGGGCGGTCGCGGCGCCACCCTGGTCCGGCTGCTTCCCCCCCGCCCCTCTCCCTAGCGGCAGGCCCGTCCGCCGGTTCAGGGCGCCACGGAGCTCCAGGCGGTCGTATTCGCGGTCTCGAAGCCGTCGCAGTGGCGATGGGCGGAATCCAGGGCCCAGAGCTCGGTGCCGGCGATCGCCGAGTCGGCGGCGAAGTAGTAGCGGCCGGCGAAGGAGATTCCGGGGCCTTCGACCGGGACGGCCGTTTCGCCGCCGACGGTGAGCGGGAGCTGCGTGACGTCGCCGGCACCGCAGTAGCGAAGGAGGACCTCGGTGCCGTTCCAGCTCTGGAGAAACAGGGCGCCGTCGTGCTCCACCGGATCGATGGCCGTGCCGACGATGGAGCCGGGGGCGACCCGGCGGAGGGTCGTACCGGAGAGCCGGAAGAGCTCTGACTGGGTGACGCCGATCGAAGGATCCCGGCCGGCGACCAGGAGTTGGTTGCGGAGCGCCGCGGGAACGCCGTCGAAGATGAACGTCTCCGAAACATGCGAGGCCGGCGACAACCCATCGTAGCGATAGAGCCGTTGCGCTCCGTTGTTGATGTCGCTGCCGTCGAAGTAGAGGACGCCGTCGGCGAATCCGAGGCAGCAGGGGGAGTCGTACCCCTGACCGGGAGCGACCGGAACCGGTTCCGGCAGGCTGTTTCCGTCCTGCAGATAGACCACGTTGGCCCCGCCCGATCGGCCGACGAAGGCGATCCGGTCGCCGTCCGCGACGAGGTAGTCGGGAAAGCTGTCCGTGACCCCCGGTTCGAGGTCGTAGGTGATCGCCGGAGCGACGCCGTCCCAGCAGTGGTATTCGAAGCCGAGCGTGTCCGTGAAGCCGGCGAAGCAGAGCCGGTCGGGGGTCGCTGCGAACCGCTGGGGCACGGTGTTGCCGGTGGTCCGGATTTCGACCACTTCAGCGACCGAGTCGTCCGCCGGATCGTATTCCCAGACCTCGCGATCCTCGCCGCCACCGAAGTAGAGCTTGCCGTTCCAGGCGATGACCTCACCGGGGTCCACGGCGTCGACGTTCGGTACCGGCACGGGAGTTCCGGAACCGTCCGTCCGGTAGAGGTTCGTCCCGGTTCCGGGCTGGGTCACGAAGTAGAGGAAGCCGCCGAGAACGGCGCCATCGAGGTCGTTGAGGCCGTCCTGCGTCCCGGGGCCGATGTCGGTGATCCGGGTCAGCACGTCGGCAGCCTGCGCCGGACCCGCTGCGGAGAGGATGAGCAGGAGACCGATTGCAGTGGAGAAGGGCTGGGGATTCCGGCGAGCAGGGATTGGCATGAGCTGGGTGTCCTCCTGCTTCTCCTGGCCGACATTCGGCAGTGGAAAGGGACAGTCCCGCCAGGGACGGCTGCAGGATCCGCCCCAAAGGAGCCGCCTGATGGCGAAGTGTCACCGTACCTTGGCGCTCGGCGAAAGGCAGCTCGCTGCGTTCGCCAGGTTCTACGAGACGAATGCCCGCCCGGTGCAGCCACTGAACGGCCGCGAGATCCTCGCGACGCCGTAGCCGACGTTTCCGATAGCCGGTCGCCGGGCGGAGCGCCGGAACCTGCCAACGACGAGTTGTCGCTCCCGGGCGAGTCTTCGCGTTCTCCTGCTAGAGGCAACCGGCGGAGGAGTCTCCTCCCGCCGCGAGGTGCCGGAGGGAGAGGCAGCGATGAAGACGACGTCCTGGGGATATGCGGCAGCCGCTTGGGCGGCGCTGGCGGCCGCCGGGTCGGCCCGGCTGGCCGCCCAACCGACGATGGCGGGCAGCCAGTGCCTGCAGGTCAACGACCAAACGAGGAGCAGCAACCGGATGGCGCTGGCGGCCGCCGACGTCGACGGCGACGGCCTCGCGGAGCTGGCCGTGGGCACTCCCTACTGGAGCGGTCCCGGCGACACTTACAACGGGCGGTTCCAGACCTTCGAGCCCGGCGAGCCCGGCCTCTACATCGGTGACGGACTCTACGCCGAGCCGCACCGCCTCTTCGGAACGGCGGTGGTCAGCGGCGACTTCGACGACGACGGCATCCCGGATTTCGCCATCGGCGCGAACGAGTTCGGGGCGGGCCAGGGCGGCTACGTCATGGTGCGAGCCTCCTGCGGCGAGTTTTGCTGGGAGGCGGCGATGACGCTGCGTCAAGGGAGCGCGGGCCTCGCCGACACTTCGGAGGCAAGCGACCGCTTCGGAGAGGCGCTCGCGGGAGGCGACTTCGACGGCGACGGGCACGACGACCTCGCGGTGGGCGTCCCGGGCGAATCCTGGATCGGCGTCTCGGGTGAGTACCAGGGGGCGGTGCACGTCGTCTACGGCAGCGCGACGGGGTTGAACGGCTCGCGCGACGTGCTCTTCGGCGAGCACGATCTCGGTACGGTGCGCGAGAGCGGCGATCGCTTCGGCGAGGCGCTCGCCGCGGGCGATCTGGACGGCGACGGCTACGACGACCTGGCGATCGGCGCGCCTTACGAGAACTACGCCGGCATCGCCTCCGCCGGTATGGTCTTCGTCGTCTTCGGCTCCGCGGACGGGCTCGATTTTTCGCGGCGCCAGGTCTGGACCCAGAACTCGGCCGACATCGCCGATACGGCCGAGGAGGACGATCGTTTCGGCGCGGTGCTCGCCATCGGCGATCTCGACCGGCAGAGTCTGTTCGGTACGAGCCGAGCCGACCTCGTCATCGCCGCGCCCAACGAGGAGGACGGCGCCACCTTCGACGCGGGCACCGTGCACGTCCTGTACAGCGATGCAGCAGGTCCCAGTGCCACCGGTTCGTTGCAGCTCTTCCGGCCGGGCGGCTCCGTGCAGGGAGGCGAGTTCGGGAAGACCCTGCTTGCGGCGAGATTCGGCAGCGATGCCGCTGCCGACCTCGTGGTGTCGGCGCCGTGGGCCGTTTCGGACAACAACCATCGCGGTGAGGTCTTCCTCTACCTCGGCGCCGCCGGCGCTCCGCTCGTCCCGCCCGGGAACGCGCCGTGGCGGCCGGCGGGACCGTCGTGCGCCGGCGCGGCTCCCGAAGCCGAGCAGTTCGGCGCCGCGCTCGTCGCCGGCGACTTCAACCACGACGGCCGCCGCGATCTCGGCATCGGCGTTCCCCAGTGGAGCCCGAACGAGCCGGGCGAGGACTTCGGACTGATCGAGATCCTCTTCGGGACGCCGATGCTCTTCTCCGACAGCTTCGAAACCGGAACCGTCGAGCGCTGGTCGGCCGGCGGGGGATAGCCCGGCGAGGCCTCCTGCCGCACGGTACGAACGGGGGCCGGCCTGGTGTTAGCCTCCCCGAAATTCGTCCGACGGGGAGGAAGGGGCATGGCCGAGAACAAGACGAAGCAGACCGAGGCGAGCGTCGAGAGCTACCTCGCGGCGATCGCCGACGAGACCCGGCAGGCCGACTGCCGGGTCCTGGTCGAGATGATGTCGAAAGCGACGAAGGCACCGCCGAAGATGTGGGGGACGGGTATCGTCGGCTTCGGCAGCTACCACTACAAGTACGAGAGCGGTCACGAGGGCGACTCCTGCATCCTCGGCTTCGCCTCGCGCAA
>CAZQTL010000162.1:0-9579 GCA_964595975.1 uncultured Thermoanaerobaculia bacterium
GCGCCCGGCGCCGTGCCCGGCCGGGCGGATCCCCGGCGCCACCAGCTTGAACGGCCGCGGCTCGGCCGCGCGCAGCGCCGCGAGCTCGAGCGGCGAAGAGACCACCCCGGCGGCGCCGGACTCGCGGGCGAGATGCGCCCAGCGCAGGGCGCGTTGCGAGCTCCCTCCGGGCAGATCGAGGCGCTCGAGCGCCGGCTCGTCGAGGTGGGTCAACACGGTCACCGCGAGGAGCGCCACGCTGCCCTCCGCCGCTTCGGCCGCCGCGGCAATCATCGCCGGTCCGCCAGCCGCATGGATCGTCAGGTAGTCGACGGCATACTCGCGCGCCGACCGCACCGCGCCCGCCACCGTGTTCGGGATGTCGTGCAGCTTGAGGTCGAGAAAGAGGCCGCGCGCGTGCCGGCGCGCGATCTCGATCGCCGGCGGCCCCCAGCGGACGAACGCTTCGAGGCCGACTTTGAGCACGCCGACGCGCGGGCCGAACAGTGCGCACCAGCGCTCGAAGGTCGCGCGATCGTTGGTGTCGAGCGCCACGGCAACCTGGTGCAGTCCGGCGGCTCCCTCGTTCGCGGGCATCACTCTCTCCATGGACGCACCCCGCCGATCAGGTCGGAGACGCGCTCGACCTTCATCTCGACCAGCCGCGCCGCGAGTCCGTCGACGAGATTCTCGGCCGCGCGCGGATTGCGGAACAGCGCCGTGCCCACCTGCACCGCCGAGGCGCCGGCGAGCAGGAACTCGATCACGTCGTCAACCGTCTCGACGCCGCCGATGCCGATCACCGGCAGGCCGACCCGCTTCGCCACGTCGTAGACGATGCGCACGGCGATCGGTTTGATCGCCGGGCCGGAGAGGCCGCCGCGCGTCGTGTGCAGGCGCGGGCGCCGCGTCCACGGATCGATCGCCATGCCGAGCACCGTATTGATCGCCGAGAGGATGTCAGCGCCGCCGGCTTTCGCCGCCTCGCCGATCGCCACCGGCGAAGTCACGTTCGGCGACAGCTTCACCGCGATCGGCTTGCCGGTGACGTTGCGCACGCTGCGCACCAGGCGCTCGAGCAACGCCGGATCGTGGCCGAACTCGATGCCGCCCTTGGTGACGTTGGGGCAGGAGACGTTGAGCTCGACCGCGGCGATGCCGGGAAAGGCCTCGACGCGCTCGGCGAGGCGGGCGTAATCATCGAACTCGTAGCCGAAGAGGTTGACCACCACCTGGGCCGGGAAGCGCCCGAGCCCGGGGAGGACCTCGGCGAGGAACTTCTCGATGCCGATGTTCTGCAGGCCGATCGAGTTGAGCATGCCGCCGCGCGGCTCGCCGATGCGCGGCGGCGGGTTGCCTTTGAGCGGCGTGAGCGACAGTCCCTTGGTGACGATGCCCCCGAGGCGGTCGAGCGCCGCGAGGTGCGCGAACTCGAGGCCGTAGCCGAAGGTGCCGCTGGCGGTGAGGATCGGATTCGGCAGCGCGAGGCCGCCCAGCCGGACCGCGAGATCCGGCGCGTTCGGCGGCGCCGGGGCGTCCGCGGCGCTCACCACCTCACCTCGTCGCTGGCGAATACCGGACCGTCCTTGCAGCACAACGCGAAGCGGCCGTCGACGAGCTCGACGGCACAGCCGAGACAGGCGCCGAAGCCGCAGCCCATCGGCGTCTCGAGCGCCGCTTCACCGGGGATGCGGTGCTCGGAGCTCAGTTCGGCGAGCCGCTTGAGCAGCCCCATCGGGCCGCAGGAGAAGAGCTTGCGGTAGGTGCCGGCGGCCAGGCGCTCGGCGAGCGGCGCAGTGACGAGCCCGCGGCTGCCGGCACTGCCGTCTTCGGTGGTCGCGACGAGCGCGCCGCCGCTCTGCCCGGCGAGCGCCGCGAAGGCGGCGTGGCGGGCGAGATCGACCGCACTGCGGCCGCCGTAGAAGAAGTCGAAGCGGACGCCTTCGGCGAGCAGCCGCCGTCCCAGCAGCAGCAGCGGCGCCGAACCGACGCCGCCGGCGACCAGCGCCACCGGGCGGCGGTCCGCCGGGTCCTCGCCGGCGGCGCCGAAGGGCCGGCCGAGCGGCCCCAGCACCGCGACGCTCTCGCCGGGCCGTTTCGCCGCCAGCGCGCGCGTCCCCGGGCCGACCACCTTCACCAGCAGTTCGATCCGGGCGCCCTGATCTGTTTTACTTACGTCGTGGACAGAGAAGGCGCGCCGCAGGTAGGGCTCGAGACCCTGCGAGCTCTCCACCATGACGAACTGGCCCGCCAGCGTGGCGCGCCAGGCCGGAGGTCCGTCCAGTACGAGGGAGAAGTACGGCAGCGGATGGGGCACGACCTCGACGACACGGGCGCTGGTATCGATGGGCTGCATCCGGGCCGACAACTCTAGCAAACGCGCGATGACTCCGACCCTCCGACTCTCCTCCGGCTCGCCTGAGAGCCGCCCGGCGCTGCGGCGCCGGCGGCTTCCGGCGACGCTCGAGGCGGCGCTCGCGGCGCTGCTGCCGGCGCTGCTCGCGGGTTTTCACGTCGTCGGTCTGCTCTACTTCCTGAATCCGCACCTGGTGCCCGGGTTACGCGGTTTCGCCGCCGGCATCGTGCGCCTCGGCGTGCTGCTGGTGCCACTCTCGCTGGCCTGCCACTGGCTCGGCACGCGGCTGCGCAATGTCCGGGTACGCCGGCTCCTGCCCTGGAGTCTCACCGTGGTGCTGGGGGTCGCGGCGCTCGGCGACTGGGTGCATGCCTCGCACTATTCCTTCTACCTGCCGCCGGGGATCAACGCCAATCTCATCCGCGTGGCGCTCTGGCTCTCGCTCGCCGCGATCCTCGCCTTCTACACCGCTCTGCTGCATACGGTGCATCACCGCCGTTACGGCCGGCGGAGCCTCGCGCTGCTCGCCGTGGTCGTCGTCGGCAGTCTCTATGTCGTGGTCGATCGCCGGGCCGGCTACGAACCGGTCGTCGCGCGGGCCGCCCCGTTCGCCCGGCCTGTCGCGGCGCCTGCGCCGCACCTGCTGGTCGTCGGCGTCGAGGGCGCGACGCTCGACGTGCTGCTGCCGCTGGCCCGCCAGGGCCGCTTGCCGTTCTTCGCCACGCTCTTCGACGAGGGGAGCTACGCCCGTCTCGAGAGTTTTCCGCCGATCCGGCCGCTCGGCCTGTGGGCGAGCGTCGCCTCGGGAAAGCTGCCGTTCCGTCACGCTCTGGCGGGCCCGTCGCTGATCGAAGCACCGTGGCTCGCGGCACCGGCGGGAGAGGGCGAGCTGCGCCTCGCGCCGCTCGGTTTCTCCGGCCTCGGTCTCGACCGCCTGCTCGGCAGCCATCGTCCGGTGAGGCGCTCCGACCGGCAGGTGCGCACGTTGTGGGAGATCTTCGGCCAACTCGGTCGCACGAGCGCCGTGCTCGGGGCGCCGGAGGCGTTGCTGTCGGCGAACCCCGGCGCCGTGCAGGTGTCCGACGCCCTCTTTCGCGGCGCGGCCAACGCCTCGCCAGCCCGCCCTGCAGCGTTCGCCGGGCGCGTCGAGCTGCTGCGCGGCGCGGCCGGAGTCCCGGCTTCCGGAAGTTCCGGCGACGATGCCCTCGACGCGAGCGTGGCGGCGGCGCGGGCGCAGGATCGCTGGCGCGCGGCGGTCGCCGGTTCGCTGCTCGCCGACTCTGCCCCGCCGGCGGCGCTCTTCCTCGACCTGCCGGGACTGCTCGAAGTGGAGCTCCTGACGCTGGGCGGCTTTCACTCGGCGGAGATGGGGAGTTCGCGCGCCGGCGCCGACCGGCGTGCCGCAGCGGCGCTCACCGACTACATGGCGTTCCTCGACGGCACGCTGGCGGATCTCTGGGCGAAGCTGCCGGAGCCGCGCTTCCTGGCGGTCGTCTCCGCTTACGGTGTCGATCCGCCGACCGGCATGCGGCGGGTGCTCGGCGAGGTCTGGCGCGCGCGCCGCACCAGCGGCACGCTCGCCGACGGACCCGACGGCGCGCTGCTGCTGCGCGGCGAGGGCGTGCGGCGCGGCGAAGGACTGGCCACCGCCCGCATCATCGATCTGGTGCCGACCCTGCTCTACGTCGCGCGTCTGCCGATCGCACGCGACTTCGACGGACGGGTGCTCACCGAGGCGTTCGAGCCGGCGCTCCTGCAGAGCGTGCCGCTCACCTTCCTGCAGAGCTACGAAGACCTGCCGCCGCTCGCGTCGCCCTGAGGCGCCGCCGGGTAGGCCGGCGGCTCAGGGCTTGGCGGGGATCCTGCCGACCACCTTGGCGGAGCTCGCGCCCGCGCCGGAGGCGGCGGCGGGGCCGGCGGCGGATTCCCCCGGCGCGCGCTCTTCCGTCGCGGTCTTCATCGAGCTCTGGCCTTCGAGAATGCCGCCCTCTTCGATGATCAGCGCCCGGGCGTGAACCGTGCCTTCGACGCGGCCGCGCGGATGAATCGACAGACGGCGGGCGGCGTGCACTTCCCCTTTGACCAGCCCGGAAACGAAGAGCCGGCCGACGCGGATCTCGCCGTCGATCTCCCCCTTCTCGCCGACCACCAGGTCGCCGTCGGAGATCACCTTGCCGACCACCTTGCCGTCGACGCGAAACGACTGTTCGAACCGGAGCTCGCCTTCGAAGTGACTGCCGACGTCGAGGAAGCCGGAGAGATCGCCGGCGGACGACTTGCCGCGGAAGTTCATGGATTGTCTCCGCTCGGGGCGGTGATCCGCTCGTAGAGGCGGATCAACTCTTCTTCCGAGTGAAAGTGGATGCGGATCGTGCCGCCCTTGCCGCGGCGATCGATCTCGACCCGGGTCTGCAGCTTCTGGGTCAGGCGCTCGGCGGCCGCCGCCGCATGCGGCTCCGGGCTCTTCTTCGCGCTCTTGCCCGCCTTGGCTCCCGGCTTTCCGCCGCTGGCGAGCTCCTCCATGCTGCGGGACGAAAGTCCCTCGCGCAGGGCGCGCTCGGCAAGCTCCTGCTGCCGCTCCGGATCGGTGATCCCGAGCAGCGGCCGCACCTGTCCGGCCGTCAGGCGACCGGAGCGCAGGAAATCCTGGATCGCCGGCGGCAGTTTGAGCAGCCGCAGGGTGTTGGCCACTGCGGGCCGCGCCTTTCCGACCCGGCTGGCAATCTCCTCCTGCGACAGCTGGAAGTTCTCCTGCAGGGTGCGGTAGGCCTCGGCCTCTTCCATCGGATTCAGGTCGGCGCGTTGCAGGTTCTCGACCAGCGCCAGCTCGAGCAGCTCGCGGTCGTCGCGCACCTGGCGCACCACCACCGGCACCACCGAGAGCCCCGCACGCTGCGCGGCACGCCACCGGCGCTCGCCGGCAACAATGGTATAAGTTCCTTTTCCTGTTGGACTTACGATCAATGGCTGGATCAAGCCCTGGGACCGGATCGAGGCCGCGAGCTCCTCCAGCCGGGAGTCGTCGAACTCGGTTCGCGGTTGCAGACGATTGGGCTGGATCTGCGCGATCGGCAGGCTGCGGGTCGATTCGGCGACCTCGCTGGGCGCAATCAGGGCGGAAAGACCGCGTCCCAGTCCGCGCTTCTTGTCGTTCACTTGGTTCGCCTCAAGAGTTCCCTCGCCACGGCCAGGTAGGCTTCCGCCCCCCGGCTCTTGATGTCGTACTGCAGGATGGAAAGACCGTGGCTCGGCGCCTCGGCGAGGCGGACGTTGCGCGGCACGACCGCCTCGAAGACCTTGCCTGGAAAGTGCTCCCGTACCTCGCGCTCGACGTCGCGGGTGAGCTTCATCCGGTCGTCGTACATGGTGAGCACGATGCCGGCGAGCTCGAGCGCCGGATTGAGCGCGCTGGTCACGCGGCGGATCGTCGACAGCAGCTCGCTCACCCCTTCGAGCGCGAAGTACTCGCACTGCAGCGGGACGAGCACGCCAGTCGCCGCGACCAGCGCCTGGATGGTGAGGTGTCCCAAGGACGGCGGGCAGTCGATGAGGATGTAATCGTAGCGCTCGGCGATCGCCGCCAGGCGGCTGCCCAGCGTCTTCTCCCACTGCTCGAGCCCGACGAACTCCACTTCGACGCCGACAAGGTCGCGGTCCGCGGGCAGGAGATCGAGAAAGGGGAATCCGCTCGCCACGATGGCCGCGCCGATCGGGCTCTCCCCCATCAGTACATGGTAGAGATGGGGTGCGTGCGCTGTCTGGCCGAGACCGCGGGTTGCGTTGCCCTGCGGGTCGCAGTCGACCAGCAGCACACGCTTCTCGAGCGCCGCCAGTCCCGCGGCAAGGCTGATCGCGGTGGTCGTCTTGCCGACCCCGCCTTTCTGGTTGGCGATGGCGAGAATCGCAGTCATTCGGAGTCCGGCGCGGCGATCGGCAAGCAATACTCCCGAAGGAATCGATGACTCCCGGAGAGCGCCAAGGTCCGCCCGGCGACGAACGGCGGGGGCGGCGGCTCGGCGACCTCGCCGCTCCAGAGCAGAACCCGGGCTCCCGCCGCGAGATGCGGAAGCAAAGCCGTCCAGGTTCTCGCTTCGAGACGCAGCGCCCGAACGGTGACCAGTTCGATCCGATCGGGGAGATCCGCGAGAGAACGCTCGGAAACTCTAGCATTCAGGCATCGGCACGACAATCGTGCGCGCCGCGCGGCGGTGGTGAGGAACGCCCACTTGCGCTCGCGCGCCTCGACCAGGGTGACCTCCAGATCCGGCCGCGCTGCCGACAGAATCCAGCCCGGGAATCCCGCCCCGGAACCGAGGTCGAGCAACCGCGCCCCCGGCTCTCCGGGTCGCTCCGGCGGCAGCCACGGCAGCGCGGCAAGCGATTCGGCGTAGTGACGCTCGAAGAGCTCGCCGACCGCTCCCGGGCCGATCAGGGCGATCGTACCGGCCCAGCGCCGGAGCTCCTCGTAGTGCACGAAGAGTCGCCGCAGCGTCTCGGGGGGAAACGGCTGCGTGCAATACCGCTCGAGATGGCGACAGAAGTCGCTCTCGCTCAGGGCTTCGAGTTCGAGCATCGGAGGGGCGCTGCGCAGTTGAGATGCAGGTGGACCGGCTCGGGGCGGCGGACCGGGGGGCGCTGCGGGAGCGGATGTTTCACGTGAAACACTCCCCGGCGGCGGCCGCTTGCACCGAGGCCGCCGGCCGGCAGAAAGCTCAGGACGCGGAAGGCGCTCCGGCTGTCGGCGCGACCCGGATGCGCTTCTCCGCTCCCAGGCCCTCACTCTCCGTGGTCACCCGCGGGTCATCGACCAGCGCCAGGTGAACGATACGGCGATCGGCCGCCGAGAGCGGCGCGAGGAGCACCGCTTCGCCGCTGGCCACCGCCTCGGTGGCGGCACGCTCGGCCAGGGAGCGCAGCTCGTCCTCACGCGCGCTGCGCAGGCCGGCTCCGTCCACCTTGCATCGCACCATGCGGCCGGCGAGTCCGCGAATGGCGCGCGGCGCCAGATGCTCGAGGTCGTCCAGGAACTCCTCTCCGAGCTCGCGCAAGAGCTCTTCGTCCTTGCCCGTCAGAGAGATCCATAGCCGGTCCGGCTGGCGCTCGACCCGGATGGTGAGGTCGAGGCCGGCGAGCGCAAGCAGCCGGCCGACTGCGACCGAAGCCGCCAGCTCGGACTCCTCGTCCGGCGGCAGGAACGGTTCGGCATGGCCGGCGCCGGGGCTGCGCGCGGCCGGCGGCGGCGTTGCCGGCCGACCGCGGGCGGCGGGAACCGGTGCCGGTGGCGCCGCCGCAAGCGACGGCGGGGCGGGCCGCGAAGCGGCAGGCGCGGGCGGCGCCGGGGGCCTCTCCTGCCCGCTGCGCTGCGGTGCGGCCGGATCGACCTCGACGATGAAGCGCCGCGTCCGGGTGACGAAGCCATGGCGCTTCTCGCGGATCCTGTAGGCCAGCGCCTCCGGCGCCAGGCCGTGGTAGCGCGCCGCAGCCATCAACGCCTGCGGCAGCGTGTTGCCGGCGAAGAACCGTCGGCTCTTCATGCGTTGGACCCCTTGCGGCCGCCACCCTTGACGACGACGACCTCGGTCTGCGGTTCGTGGTCCTTGAACGAGTTGTAGAGCTTCTGCTGGGCGATCGTCAGGACGTTGTTCGTCAGCCAGTAGAGCACCAGGCCGCTGGCGAAGCCGAGCGAGAAGATCGTGAAGACGATCGGCAGGAACTGCATCAGCCGCTTCTGCACCGGATCAGGCGGGGCCGGCGTCATCCGCTGCTGCACGATCTGCGACAGGCCCATGACGATCGGCAGGACGTAATAGGGGTCCGAAGCGGTCAGGTCATGGATCCACAGAATCCACGGCGAGTGCCAGAGCTCGACGGCCGAGGAGAGCAGGCTGTAGAACGAGAAGAAAACCGGCAGCTGGATCAGCATCGGGAAGCAGCCGCCGGCCGGGTTGACCCCTTCGGAGCGATAGAGCCCCATGATCTCTTCGTTCATCTGGCGCTGCGCGTCCGGGTTGAAGCGGCCGTTCTTGTCGCGCAGCTTCCCCTTCCAGCGTTCGCGCACCGCCTGCATCTTCGGATTCAGCTTCTGCATCTTGCGCATCGACTTGAAAGCCGAGAGCGAGAGCGGCAGCAGCACGATCTTGAGCGCCGTGGTCAGCAGAATGATCGCCCAGCCGTAGTTCGCCACCACGTTGGCGTGGATCCACTGCAGGCTGTAGAGCAGCGGCCGGGCGAGGAAGCTGAACATCCCGAGCTGCACCGTCTTGTCCAGGCCGTAGGGCAGGGCGGTGAGGTGATCGAGCTGCTTCGAGCCCCAGTAAGAGGTGGCCTCGATGCGGCCCTCGCGGGCTTCGATCTCGAGCACGAAGTCGCGCGACAGGTCTTTGTCGGTGGCGGCGATCTCTGCTGGCGGCGCCGGCACCGGACGATTGTCGAAAGTCCGTTCTTCTCCGGCCGGCACCAGGAAGACCGGGCGGAAGCGGGCTTTCGCCACCGGCTTGTGCGGGATCACGGCGCTCAGGAAGTAGGTGTCTTCGAGGCCGACCCACTTGAGCGTGTCGCCGCCGATCTCGAGCGGCTCCTTGACCTTTCCGGGGTCGAGCGTCTCCACCTTGCCGTTGGCGTTCCAGACCGCCCGCCGCAGCTCGAAACGGCTGGCCAGCTCGGCGGCCGTCCGGGCCCGCAGGCCGGGGCCCAGGAGCAGGTTGAAGCCCTTGTCGGTCGAGGACGAGACAGCGATCTCCATCCGCCCGTCGGGGCCGAGAACGAAGCTCTTCTCCACCTCTCCCAGGCTGCCGCGATAGCGGAAATCCAGGCGCTCGCCCTCTTTGGTCGTCGTCCGGGTGGCCTCGAAGAGTGCGGCGTTCACGGCCGACGGCTCGCCGGCTGCGCTCACCAGCGAGAACGGCAGCGGGCTCTCCTTGCGCGGCGCCACCAGCTCGAGGTCGCCCGGCGGTGTGCCGGCCTTGCCGACCTCGATGTTGATTCCCTTCACCCGCAGCGAGACCAATCGGGCGCCGCGGTTGGTGAACTCGGCCCTGAGCTCCGCGTTCTCGAGCACCTCGTTCCGTTCAGTGGTCGCCTCGACCGGCGGCAGTGCGACGGTCGGCGCCGCGTGCGGCGCGGCGCTCGCCGAGCCACCGGCATCGGCCGGAGCCGGAGCGGCGGAGGCGCCGCCGGCATTGGCCGGAGATCCGGCCGGGGCGGCCGGAGCGGCGACCGCCGGCTTCGGCGGCGTGGTCGCCTCC
>CAZQTL010000163.1:0-9575 GCA_964595975.1 uncultured Thermoanaerobaculia bacterium
GTTCTCGAGCTGGATGTTCAAGATCGCCCACAACACCGCCCTCGACGAGCTGCGCCGGGGGGGCCTCGAAACGGTCTCCCTCGACGCGCCGTTCGCCGCCGACGACGAGCCTCCTGAGCTGCCGGCCGATCTCGCGGCGGAGAACCCCCTTCTGCGCACCCTCGCCAGGGAGTCGGGGCGGGTGCTCGAACGCGCGATCGCCCGCCTGCGCCCGGCCTATCGCGGCATTCTCCTGCTGCGTTTCGCGCAGGAGCTGTCGTACGACGAGATCGCCGAGGTGCTCGGACTGCCGCTGGGCACGGTGAAGATCCACATCTTCCGCGCCCGCGCCGAGCTGCTGAAGGAGATGCGGGCGCTGGGGCTCGAACCGGAGGGCCCGGCGCTGAAACCCGGGGACCGGGGAACCGTAGGGCCGACTGGAGAGATGCCATGAACCGCCGTCCCGAATCCGAGCTCGAACCCCCCATCCCGCCGCTGGCGCCGGTCCGTCCGACGGCTCCCGGGGGGACGGAAGGGGACGACGCCGCGCTCGCCGCCTGGTTCGCGCTGCTCCCCGACAGGGCTCCGCAGCCGGGGTTCGTCCTGCGGGTGATGTCCGCCCTGCCGCGGCGCAGCTGGCTCGACTCGGGCTGGAGCCGCGCGCTGCTGGCGGCCGCCCTCGTCGCGGTGGCGGTGTCGGCGGGCTTCCTCGTTCCCGCCCTGCTGCCGCTCGCCCGGCTGGTCGGCCCGGCGACGGTGCTCAATCTCTGGATCGGCTCGGTGGCGGATCTCGCCACCCACCTGACCGAGGGCCTCTCGACCTGGAACGCATTCGCCAGCGTCGGGCGGGTCCTCGGCCGCACCCTCGCTCTGCCTCCCTTCCTCGCTCTGCTCGCCTTGAACGCAGCGCTCGCGCTGGCCGCCTTCCGCGGGCTGGTCGCGCTTTCTTCGAAAAGGAGTCCTTCCCATGCTGGCTTCGTCGCGCTTTCGCTCTGACAGTACCGCCCCCGGACGGCCGGGCCGGCGTTCGCGGCGTGCGCTGCTGCCGCTTCTCGGCGTCCTGCTGCTGGGCGGCGCCGCCCTGGTTTCCGCCGCGACGCCCTCCGGTCCCGCTGCCAGCCTGGGCGACCGCATTCACGAGCGCTTCCGCGTCTGGGTGGAGGACGACGCGATCCGTCTGCGGCCGATCGAAGGCGATCCGGCGATCCGTTCCATCGCCCTCGAAGACGAGGAGGAGGAAGCCTCGGTCAACGGCAAGGCGTTCACGGCCGATGAGCTGCGCGCCTTCCTCGGCAAGGACGGCGAGCTCATCGCCGAGCTCGCGGCGCTCGACGCCGACGCCCGGCGCGCCACCCTCGGACTCGACGACGGCGAGGCGGGGGAGGGGGCGACGAAGGAGGACGGGGAAGTTGCGATGCCGCCTTCCCCCGGTGTCCCGCCCATTCCGCCGGTTCCGGGAATCGGTCACATCCGCGTCGATAGCGAAGGCGACGACCGCGTCTCCTTCGGCAGGTCGATCGAGATCGGGCCGGACGAGACGACCGGCGATGCGGTCTGCATCGGCTGCTCGATCACCGTCCTGGGCGAGGTGGAGGGCGACGCCGTCGCCGTCGGCGGCACCGTGCACGTCGAGGGCAGCGGACGAGTCCGGGGCAACGCCGTCGGCGTCGGCGGCAAGGTCCGGCTGGACACCGGCGCCACCGTCGAGGGCGACGCCGTGGCGGTCGGAGGCACCGTCCAGATCGAGGAGGGTGCGACCGTCGAAGGGCAGCGCTCCTCCGTCGGCTGGGGGGACGGCTGGAATCACAAGGGCAACGGCATGAACCTGGGCTGGCCATTCTGGTTCGACAGCGACGCCGGCGAGCTGGTCTGGGGCATCCTGCGCGCGCTGTTCCTGGTGATGCTCGCGTGCATCTCCGTCCTGCTGGCGCGCGGACCGATGGAGCGCACTTCGCGGCGGCTGACCGAGGAGCCGTGGAAGGCGATCTTCGCCGGCCTGCTCACTCAGCTGCTGTTCTTTCCGGTGCTCGTCTTCGTCACCGTGATCCTGGCGGTGTCGATCATCGGCATTCCGCTGCTGGTGCTGGTGCCGGTGGCCGTGCTGGCGATGCTCGTCGCCATGCTGCTCGGTTTCGCCAGTGTGGCGCAGTCGCTCGGGCGCTGGGCGGCGCAGCGTTTCGGCTGGAACCTCACCGAGCCGTTCCTGCCGGTGGTGGTCGGCGTGGCGATGATCCAGGGCGTGACGATCCTGGCGCGGTTCGTCGGTCTGCCCGGCGGCTTCCTCGGTCTCTTCGCCTTCGCCTTGATCGCTCTCGGCTTCTTCCTCAAGTACGCTGCCTGGACGATGGGGCTGGGCGCCATGACGCTGTCGCTCCTCGGGCGGGACTGGCGGCGTCCGGTCGCCGGTCCGGACAGCCCCTCCCGTTCGCGCCGGCCGGCGACGCAGGAGGATGACGGCGCGATCGGCGTGCCGCCGCCGCCGGCAGCGGAAGAGGTCGCAACGGGTGGCGAGGCTGCGCCGTCGGCTCCGCCGGAGGCGACCGCGGTCACGGCGGTGAATCCGCCGCAGGACGACGCCGAGGCCGCCGCCGCCGACGACCGCCGGCGCGGCTGAGCCCCGCTCCGTCCGCCGCGACACGCCGAGGCGGCGGCGCAGGCGCGAGCCGGCGCTTGACCGGCGCGGTGGCACGAGGTAGAAAGCGACTTCTTGTACGCGAGCGCCACGACTTCCTCCGCCTCGGGCCAAGCGGGCTCGGCCGACTACGTCTCCTCGGGACGCGGTCTGTTGCAGATGCTGGGGACGGCGGTCGCCTTCGCCCTGCTCTCCCGGGTGGCCGAGTTCTTCAGCGAGTCCTACGGCGCCTCCTTCGTCTTCCCGCCCGCCGGGCTGTCGCTGGCGGCGAGCGTCGCCTTCGGCGGCTGGGGAGTGCTCGGCGTGCTGGCCGGCGCGGTGGCGACGCCGTGGGGCGCAGCGGCGATCTCGCCGTTCGCGGTGGTGCTGTTCAGTCTCGTACACGCCTCGGCGGCGGTGATTCCGGCGGCGACGCTGCGCCGGCCGACCGGACCGACCGGCCGGCGCCTGCTGCGGGTCTCGCTCTACGGCGTCGTGCTGGCGAGCCTGGCGAGCGGCATTCTCGGCTCGCTGTCGCTCGCCTGGCTCGGGCGGCTCGAGTGGTCGGTCGGCGCACTGGTCAACAACCTGCTCGCCTGGTGGGTGGCCGACAGCATGGCCTGCCTCGTGCTCGGGCTGCCGTTGTTGCTCGCGTTCTATCCCGAGAGCCTGCTCGACGACTACGGCCGGCGGCTCTTCCTGCAGTGGCGCGGCAACACGCGGCAGATCGCCGGCGCCGGACTCGCGCTGGTCGTCGCGGTCGTCGTGCTGTGGGCCTCGTACCGCCTCGACTGGGGCTTCCCGGCCTGGATGGCCGTCGGGCTGCTCGCCCCGGTGGCGCTCGCCGGTGTGCAAGGTGGCCTCGGCGGCGCCATCTGGATGAACCTCCCGGTCTGCCTGACCTACTTCGGGCTGACCGTGATGCCGGCGCTCGCGACGTACGCCGGTCCGTCGCGCGAGATCCTGGCGCCGGGCTATCTCGTCGCGGGATTCTTCTGTCTCTTCGGCGCGGTCGGCGGCGCGCTCTCCGAGCGCAACCGGCAACTTCTCGAGCACGTGCAGCGCCAGCAGTCGCAGCTCGAACGTGACTTCCAGCGCACCGTCGCTTCGCTTGCCGCGGCGATCGAAGCCAAGGACCCGACGACCGTCGGCCACGTGCAGCGCGTGGCCCGCCTGTCGGAACGCCTCGGACAGGAGCTCGGGCTCGGCGGCCGCGACCTGCAGCTGCTCGCCTACGGCGCGCTGCTGCACGACGTCGGCAAGATCGGCGTGCCGGAGTCGATCCTCAACAAGCAGGGGCCGCTCGATGCCGCCGAGACCCTGGTCATGCATCAGCATGTGGAGATCGGTCTGCGGATCCTCGGCAACATCGAGGTCATGCAGGAGGTCCTGCCGCTGGTCAAGTACCACCAGGAGCGCTGGGACGGCAAGCGCGAGGGCGTTGCCTATCCGGGCTACTTCGGTCTGCGCGGCGAGAACATCCCGCTCGGCGCGCGCATCCTGGCCGTCATCGACGCCCTCGACGCCATCACCAACGACCGCCCCTACCGCCAGGCGAGGGAGATGGAGCAGGCGCTGGCGGAGCTCGACCGCGAGGCCGGAGCGCAGTTCGATCCGCGCGTCGTCGCCGTGCTGCGCGAGCTCCTCGAGCGCGAGCCCGACCTGCTGGCGCAACCGCCTTCCAGTTCGCTGTTCGACTCCGGCGCCCTGCGGATTCCGGAAGCGGCGAGCGGCGCCGCGCGGCCGACGGCCAGCGGGTCGCCCGCGCACTAGGCTCCGGCGATGAAAGCCGCCCGAGAGAGCGACCCGGCAAGTCGCGCCGCCTTCCTGCGCGGCGAGATCCAGCGCCACGAGAAGCTCTACTACGCGCTCGGCAAGCCCGAGATCAGCGACCGCGACTTCGACCGCCTCATGGCGGAGCTGGTTGCCCTCGAGGCGGCTTCGCCAGAGCTCGCCACTCCGGACAGCCCCACCCGGCGGGTGGGCGGCGAACCGCTCGCGGGCTTCGCCCAGGTGCGCCACGAGCCGCCGATGATGTCGCTCGACAACACCTACAACCTCGACGAGTTGCGCGACTGGGCGGCGCGCCTCGAACGGCTCGCCCCCGCCGAGGCGGCGGCCGGCTTCGACTTCGTCGCCGAGCTCAAGGTCGATGGGGTCTCGACGTCCCTGCTCTACGAGGACGGCGTCCTGGTTTGCGGCGCCACGCGCGGCAACGGCGCGGTGGGCGACGACGTCACCGAGAATCTGCGCACCGTCCGCGCGCTGCCGTTGCGGCTGCCGGCATCGGCGCCGCGGCGTCTGCTGGTGCGCGGCGAGGTGTTCATGCCGCGCGCCGAATTCGCGCGCGTCAACCGCGAGCGCGAGGCGGCCGGCGAAGAGCTCTACGCCAACCCCCGCAACGTGACCGCCGGCTCGATCCGCCAGCTCGACAGCCGGCAGGTGGCGAAGCGCAGGCTGGCGGCGGTCGTCTATCAGATCGCCGAAGGTCCGCCGATGGCGACCCACTCCGAGAGTCTCGAGAGCCTTGCACGATGGGGTTTCCCGGTGCACGACTCGTGGCGGCGTTGTCACGGTCTCGCTGCGGTGGAGGCTTACGTCGCCGAGTGGCGGGAACGCCGCCACGCGCTCGGTTTCGAGACCGACGGCGTGGTGGTGAAGATCGACGACCTGGCGCTGCGCGAGCGGCTCGGGACCACTTCCAAGGCGCCGCGCTGGGCGGTGGCCTACAAGTACGAACCCGAGCAGGCGGAGAGCGTGGTGCGCGCCATCGTCGTGCAGGTCGGTCGCACCGGCGTGCTGACGCCGGTCGCCGAGTTCGATCCGGTGCTCGTGGCCGGCTCGACCGTGCGGCGGGCGACGCTGCACAACTACGAGGACCTGTCGCGCAAGGACGTCCGGGTCGGCGACACGGTGGTGATCGAGAAGGCCGGAGAGGTCATCCCGCGCGTCGTCGAGGTCCGTCTCGACCGCCGTCCGGAGGAGTCCCGGCCGTTCGAGATGCCGGCGCTCTGTCCCGAGTGCGGCGACCCCGTGGTGCGCTTCGAGGGCGAGGTCGCGACGCGGTGCATCAACCCCGAATGTCCGGCGGTGCGGCAGGAGACGATCCGGCACTTCGTCTCGCGGAATGCCATGGACATCGAGGGTCTGGGCGACGAGCGCATCGCCCAGCTCGTGGCGGCCGGCCTGCTGAAAGACATTCCGGGCCTCTATCGCCTCGAGCGCGAGACGCTCGCCGCCCTTCCCGGTTGGGGCGAGAAGTCGGCCGACAATCTCCTCGCGTCGCTCGCCGAGAGCCGTCATCGTCCGCTGGCGCGGCTGCTCTTCGGCCTCGGCATCCGCATGGTCGGCGAGCGGACGGCGAAACTCCTCGCCCAGCACTTCGGCTCGCTCGCGGCTCTGGCGGCGGCGAGCGAAGAGGAGTTGCAGGTCGTCGACGAGATCGGTCCCAAGGTGGCGGCGAGCGTGCGCGCCTTCTTCGCCGATCCCCGGCAGCAAAGGCGCCTCGCGGCGCTCGCCGCCGCCGGGGTGGAGCCGCCCCCGGTCGAGCGCCCGACGGCCGCCAGCCTGCCGCTCGCCGGCAGGACCGTCGTCCTCACCGGCAAGCTCGAATCGATGAGCCGCGAGGAAGCAGCCGCCCGCCTCGAGGCGCTCGGCGCCCGGGTCGCCGGCTCGGTGTCGAAGAAGACCTCCTTCGTCGTCGCCGGCGAAGACGCCGGATCGAAGCTCGACAAGGCGAAGAGCCTTGGCATCGAGATCCTCTCCGAGGCCGAATTCCTGCGCCGTACGTCGCCCCCGGCGGAGTAGGGCCGGTCCGGCGTTTGTGCCAGAATGGCACTGTATGCCTCAGGAACCGCAAGTCCTTGTCATCGATGACGAAACCGGCTCCCGCGAGTCGATGGCGCTGGCCATCCAGCGCGCCGGATTCGTGGTGCGCACCTTCGACGACGCCCGCCGGGCGCTCGAGCTGCTGGAAGAGACCGACACGCCGCAGCTCGCCGTCTGCGACCTGCGCATGCCGGGTCTCGATGGCCTGGGTTTCCTCAACGAGGTCCGCAAGCGCGGCCTCGACCTCGCCGTCATCCTGGTCACCGGTTTCGGCTCGATCGAGTCCGCCGTCGAGGCGATGCGGGTCGGCGCCGACGACTACCTGACCAAACCGGTCGATCTCTACGAGCTTCGCAAGCGCGTCCTGACGCAGCTCGAGAAGCGCCAGCTCAAGGAGAAGGTCGTCGAGCTCAACCAGCAGCTCGACAAGCGCTACGGCTTCGAGAGCATCATCGGCCGTTCGGCCAGGATGGAAGCGCTGTTCGAGCAGATGCGGCTGGTGGCGCCGACGAAGTCGACCGTGCTCATCATCGGCGAGAGCGGCACCGGCAAGGAGCTGGTCGCCAACGCCCTGCATCTCACCAGCCCGCGGCGCAACGAGCGCTTCCTGGCGATCAACTGCGGCGCCATTCCGCCGGACATCCTGGAGAGCGAGCTCTTCGGTCACGAGCGCGGCTCGTTCACCGGCGCCATCGGCAGGAAGATCGGCAAGTTCGAGCTGGCGCACAAGGGGACGCTCTTTCTCGACGAGATCTCCGAGCTCTATCCCGAGCTGCAGGTCAAGCTCCTGCGGGTGCTCGAAGAGCGGCGCGTGATGCGCGTCGGCGGCAGCGACCTGATCGATGTCGACTTCCGGCTCATCGCGGCCACCAACAAGGACCTAGAGAAAGAGATCGCCGAAGGCCGGTTCCGCGAGGACCTCTACTACCGGCTGAAGGTCGTGACGCTGCGGATTCCGCCGCTGCGCGACCGGCGGGACGACATTCCGCGCCTCGCCGAGCACTACCTGATCCTGATGTGCCGCGAGCACGGCCGGGAGGCCAAGCGTTTCTCGCGCGAGGCGCTGGCGGCGCTCTCCGCCTATGCCTGGCCCGGCAACGTCCGCGAGCTGCGCAACGCCGTCGAGTCGGTGGTGATCTTCCACCGCGGCGAGGTCGTGCGGGTGGGCGATCTGCCGCCGGAGATCCAGGCCTGCGCCGAGGAGTCCGAGCAGGGCGAGCCGGCTCCGGAGCCGGAGACCGCCGAGGAGGGCCTGCCGCCGGCGGACGAAGCGGCGGCCCGCCGGCCCACCGTATTCACGTCGAGCTTCTCCGGGGCCGCGCACACCGTCGAGGCACCGCGCGGCACCAAGACCATGGACGAGATCGAGCGCGACGCCATCCTGGCGGCGCTCGAGCGCACCGGCGGGCGCCGCGTCGAGGCGGCGAAGCTGCTCGACATCGGCCTCCGCACGTTGCAGCGCAAGCTCAAGGACTACAAGGACCAGGGCTACTACCAGGAGTGAACCATGGAAACGCCGGCCGACGTGCTCGTCTATTTCGACAACATCAGCGGCGAGGCCAAGCGCGGACGCCTCCTGACGATCTGGCCGCAGGGCTTCTACGAGGTCAACCTGCAGCTGGGCGGGGGCTACCGGCGCTCGCTGCTGCCGATCGCGCGCACGTTCATTCTCGCCGCCGAGCCCGAGCTCGAGCGCGAGCCGCTGATCGAGATCGAGCGCTGAGCTAGGACGCTTCGCCGTGCGGCGCCGGGACCGGCGCTGCGGCCGCCCCGTTGCGGGCAGCTGCCATCGCCGCGAGCATCTCGCGCACGGCGCCGGCGAGGCCGGCGACCACGGCGCGCGACACCAGCGCGTGGCCGATATTGAGCTCTTCCACCTGACGGATCGACGCGATTCCGCCGACGTTCGCGGCGGTCAGGCCGTGGCCGGCGTAGACGCGAAAGCCCAGCGCGGCGCCCATCGCGGCGGAGCGCGCCGCCTCGGCCCGGCAACCGGCCGCAAAACCGCCGCGGGCGCGGGTGTAGGCGTCGGTGTTGAGCTCGATTCCGCTTGCCAGGCCGGCGAACGGCGCCAGGGCGTCGATGCGCTTCGGATCGGGATCGACGAACAGCGATACCTCGATGCCGGCGGCGCGCAGGCGCTCGGCCCCGGCCAGCAGGCGCGGCAGGTGGGCGACGACGTCGAGCCCTCCCTCGGTCGTGAGCTCGTCGGGCCTCTCCGGCACCAGCGTCACCTGGTGCGGCCGGGCGCCGCAGGCGATGGCGATCATCTCGTCGCTCGCCGCCATCTCGAGATTGAGCTTGCCGCGCACCGACTCGCGCAGCCGCGCGAGATCGTCGTCCTGGATGTGCCGCCGGTCGCCGCGCAGGTGGATGGTGATGCCGGAGGCGCCGGCCGCCTCGGCGACCGCAGCGGCCTCGACCGGATCCGGGTAGTCGAGCCGCCGCGCCTGGCGCAGGGTGGCGACGTGGTCGACGTTGACCGACAAGAGCAGCGGGGTTGAGGTCATGACGGGACTCCGATCTCCGCGCGAATGGCGTCGGCGAGCGTTCCGGCGAGCTCGCCGATCGCGACCTCGTCGGGACCCTCGATCATGATCCTCGCCAGCGGCTCGGTGCCGCTGTAGCGCAGGACCAGCCGGCCGCGGGCGCCCAGGCACTGCTCGACGCGGCTGGCCTCCTCGGCCACGCGCGCGAGGTCGGCGAACGGCGGCTTGCGCGCCACGCGGACGTTGACCAGGACCTGGGGAAAGCGGCGGAAGCCGGCGAGCTCGGCGGAGATCGTCCTGCCGGCGCGGACCGCCTCCGCGCCGATCGCCGCGATGCGCGCCGCGGTCAGCAGGCCGTCGCCGGTCGTCGAGCACTCGAGGTCGACGAGGTGGCCGGACTGCTCGCCGCCGAGACGCAGCCCGTGGGCGCGCAGCGTCTCGACGACGGCGCGATCGCCGACGTCGCAGCGCAGCACGCCGACGCCGAGCGCCTCGAGGGCGCGTTCGAGGCCGAAGTTGCTCATGCTGGTGGCGACGACCTGCGGCTCCGGCAGCTGCCTGCGGCGCTGGAGTTCGCGCGCCCAGAGGTAGAGCATGGCGTCGCCGTCGTGGATCCGTCCCTGCTCGTCGAGCAGGAGCGCGCGATCGGCGTCGCCATCGAAGGCGAA
>CAZQTL010000164.1:0-9535 GCA_964595975.1 uncultured Thermoanaerobaculia bacterium
TGACGCCGCCCGAGGCGCTGGTCGCGCTCGCCGACGAGCTGGCCGCGATCGGCGTCGGGCGCTGGATCCTGCAACCGTTCCGTCCGACCGGCTGCGCCGAGGAGCGGCTCGTCGCCGCCGCGCCGCGCGGAGAACGGGTCGACGAGACGCTGCTCGCGCAGTTGCGCGAACGCGTTCCGGGCGTCGAGGTGCGCGACCCCTGAGCGGATCGCGGGTCGGCCTTCAGGCCGACCGGAGAGCCGCTTCGGGTGCAAGACGTCGGGCGGAAGCCGACCTGCCGGCCCGACCGTCGAGCGCCGAGGTCCGGCGCGGCCGTCGAGCGCGACCGTCGAGCCCGGCGCGCGGCGTCACCCGACGCCGGCGGCGCCGAACGGACTGTCGATCGCGAAGAGCCAGCTGCCGTCGGCCTGCCGGCGCAGCACGTCGCAAGTCCGGCCTTCGAGCCGCATCGGCTTGCCGTCCTGGCCGGTCGCGTCCAGCGTCCAGTCGGCGACCAGCACGACGAGCCCGGGTCCGGGGATGACCGTGGTCGGCGCCATCGAGAACCGCCCCTTCAGCCCCATGAACCCGGCGAGCGCCTCGCGGATCGCCGCGTGTCCGCGAGCGACCACGCCCGGTTGCGGCAGCAGCACGGCGTCCTGTTCGTAGAGTGCGACGACGCCGTTGAGGTCGCCGGCGGAAAAGAGGCGGCCGAACGTCGGGTGGCCGTCTTCGGGACGCAGGATCGGCATGGTTCGGGCTCCTGGGACGCGACGGGCGCGGGAGGCGCAGTGTGCCGCGTCAACCCGCGCGCCGGAAGCCCCCGGCGCCCAGCGTCAACGCCGCGACCAGCAGCGCGGCGCTGGCGTTGTGCGCGCCGGTGAGCGCGACCGAGGGTTGCAACCAAGTCGTCGCCGCTCCCATCGCCACGGCGGCGACGGTCGCGAGCGCGATCCAGGCGGCGAGCGACCGGTCCGCGCGCGCCCGCCAGGCGGCCGCGAACGCCAACATGACGATCACGATCGACGCGATCCGATGCAGTGCGACGAGCGCGGCGGCGCCGTCCGGTGCGCGCACGCGTCCCTGCGCGACGTCGAGCGTGCGCAGCGGATCGAGGATTCCCGACCCGGCGAGCCGCCCGAAGTCCGCCGCCGGGCAATCGAGCGACGGCGGACAGCCGGTGAGCGCGAACTGGGCGCCGATCATGCCGCCGACGGCGACGTGCACCGCGGTGACGACCAGCGCGATCGTCATGATCGCGCCGCCGCCGCCGGGACGCGGCGCGTCGTCGCGCAGCGAGGCGGTCAGCGCGGCCAGCGTCGCGAACAGCGCGAAGCCGCCGAGCAGGTTGCCGATCGCGATCGCCGGCACGCGCGCGCCGGGCGTGGCGAGTCCGACGGCCGCCAGCGCGAGAGCGATCGCGAGCGCGGTGAAGGCGAGCCGGCGCTCGACGACGAACGCCGGCTTGGGCTTGAGCAGCACGAACGCGATCACACCGATCAGGATCAGCGCCGAGGACGCGGCGATCCGATGCACGAGCCGTGCGCCGCCCTCGCCGGGCAGCAGCGCGAGCGGACCGCCGATCGCCGAGGCGATCCGGCCGTAGCACGCCGGCCAGTCGGCGCAGCCCAGCCCGGCGAGCGAGTGGCGCAGCCAGGCGCTGGCGACCAGGACAGCGAAGGTCGCGATCGCGGCGGCCAGCGAGACCCGGTAGGCGATCCGTCGCGCCGGCGCGGCATCGGGTGCGGCCGGTATCGCGCTCATGGCGTGTACGGCCGCTCGCGCACGGCGATCGCGACGACGATGACGAATAGCATCCCGCCGATCACCGCGACGAGCCCGCCCAGTCCCATCAGCCCCATCCCCGCGATCTCGCTCGTCGTGCGCAGCACCTGCTCGCCGCCGGCGACTTTGCGCTGGACGCCGTACCCGCCGGACCAGACGAGGCCGCCGATGTGCATGAGCTGTCCCGCGCCGTAGAGCACCGACTGCCAGACCGCGAGCCTCGGGCGCGGCGCGGCGGCGCCGAGCCGGGGCAGCAGCCAGTAGGTGAGGCCCATGAGCGCGATCGTCACGCCGACGATCGCGCCGTGGTAGTGCGCCGGGATGCGCACGTTGCTCCCCTCGATCGCGAATCCGATCAGTCCGCCGACGCCGAAGAGCACGATCGAGGTCGCGAGCGCGGCCGCGAGCGGGCGCGCCGGCGGCGCGAACGGGCCTGCGCGCCGCCGGCGCGCCCCGCCGACGGCGACCGCGGCGGCGACCACCGGGATCGCGAGCGCGCCGCCGACGCGCATCAGCCAGGTCTGCAGCCGATGATGCTCGACCGCGGTCGTGTCGTAGGCGAGGTAGATCACGACGGTCGCGAACACCGCCACGAGCTGGATGCCGAACAGCAGCGCGACCACGCGCGGCGAGATCGGCACGCGCACGCCCGCCGCGTCGGCGAGCAGCAGCCACGCGACCAGCATCACCAGCGTCCAGGCGAACTGCAGCACGTGTCCACCGCCCCAGAACGCGAGCTCGTACCAGGCGCGCGCCTCGAGCGAGCGCGGCACCGTCAGTCCCGACCAGGCGAAGGCGATCAGGGCGATCGCGCCGGCGACGATCGCCGCGTTGAGGCCGAAGCGCAGCGTGCCCGCGCCGTCGAGCCGCACGCCGACCAGCGGCGAGGCGAAGAGTCCGCGCGCGACGAGCAGCAGCGCGCCGGCGCCGAACACCGAGAGTCCCGCGAGGAACACCGGGCCGTCGACGACCGGGATGTAGTTCGCCATGATCGGCGCGGGCGGATCGACGAACGGCGCGATCGCGATCGCGATCGACCCGACGGTGGCGAGCATCAGGGCGACGCGGCCGAGGAAGAGCGCGCGTGGCGTGCTGTTCAGGCTCCAGACGGTTCCCGCGAACGCCACAAACCACACGAGCACCGACAGGTCGACGTGGGCGACCAGCACTGTGCGGAAGAAATCACCCGCCGGCAGCAGCCGGTTGACGCCGGGCGTGCGCGCCAGCGCGAGGAACACCGCGAGCAGTCCCGAGGCCGCGAGCGCGCACACGCCGAGCGCGAGCCACCCGGTCGCGAGCCGCGAGCGGCCGTCCCGGGGTATCGCGAGCGCGTAGTGCCCGAAGGCGAGGTCGAGCGGGAGCTTCGCCGGGCCGGCGCCCTCGCCGTCGGCTCGCCTCGGTGCGGGCGACCTCACGTGGCGCCGTCCGCCCCGCGACACGGCTCGGGACGCCGCGCGGCGATCGGGGTTCGGCGATGCGGTTCGGGGGACAAGGCTCGTCGCTCGTGCTGCGGGCACGAGTGTCGCATGCCGCCCGGTCGCGAGCCAAGCCGGCGCCGGCCGCGCGCCTGGCGGTGGATCAGGGCGGTTGGGTGCAGGCGGCCCCGCCCGAGACCAAGGTGTTGATCGAGGAACTGATCGAGGCGGTCCCGCTGGTCGTATTGCGCCCGGCGAGATAGGTGCTGAGCGCGGTGGTGTCCGTCGCGCCGCCCGCGTAGCCCGGCAGCCGCACGACCGAGGTGAAGCGTTGCCGGAAGCGGATCTCGCTGCCGCCGCCGGCGACCGACGATCCGCCGGCGACATCGTTGGCGAGGCCCGCTCCGCCGATGTCGACGCAGGCCGTCACGACGCCGCCGCCGCTGGTCGTTCCCATGTTGGCGATGATCCCGTGCAACTGGTTCACCGTCGGACTCTCGAGGTCCACCGTGTTGCCGGTCAGCGTGAGATCGACGAGCGGACCGGTCGCACCGCCGTCGCCGGCGTTCAGGTCGACCGCGTTGTTCCCGCCCCAGTTGCGGATCGAGTTGCCGGTGATCGCCATCACCAGCGCGGCGGCGCCGGTCGCGGTGACCGCGAGTCCTCCGCCCTGCACCGAGGCGGACGACACCGAGCCCGGCCCGGTTCCCGCCAGCCCGACCTGGTTGTTCCGGAACCGGCCTTTCATCGACGCGCTGTCCGTCGTCTGGTTGCTGATGAAGAAGTTGAACGCGGTGAGCCTCGAGAACGTCGAGGTGTTGCCATCGACGTCGAAGGTCAGGTGCGACGAATGGTCGGTCGACGCGTTCACCGCCCCGCCGAACGGCTGCGAGGCCGTCGTGTTCGCCGACTGGAAGGTGTTGGCGTTGATCACGAGGTCCATCGTCGCCAGACCCTTCGATCCGACGTCGATGTGGTTCGACGAGTTGTCGGTGAACGTCGAGCCGGTCACCGTCACCTTCATCGTCACGCCGGAGCACGACAACGCGCCGCCGCCCAGGCAGGTGTAGAGGGCGAGACCGTGGTTGTTCCCGCTGTTGCGGATCGTCGTGCCGCTGATCGTCAGCCGGTCGAGCACGCCGGTCGTGTTGTTCACGCGGACGTTGTCGTTGAAGCCGCCGAGAATCTCGGATCCCGAGATCGTGCCGGTACCGAGCCAGTCGGTGACGAACAGCGCGCCTTCGTCGACCGCCCCGCCATGGCTGCCGTCGAACACGCAGGTGTCGAGCGAGAGTCCGGTCACCGTGCTGCCGTTCAGACCGAAGTTGGTGCTGCCGTTGAGTCGCATGCGCGTCAGACTGACGTTCTTCGCGCTGGTCAACTTCACACCGGTGTCGCTGGATCCGGTGATGGTGCCGCCGCTGCAGGTCGGCGACGCTGCGGTACAGGTCCCGCCGGCGCCGGTGACGGTGAAGCTGCCAGACGACGGGTTGACGTTCGACAGGTTGATTCCGATGTCGGCGCCGCTCGCGTTCACCGACGTCAGCGCGAACGCGCCGCTGACGTTGGCGAGATCCACGGCCCGCGCGCCGTTGGTCGTGACGTTGGGGATGTCGGACACGACGAGGCCGGTGAACGGCCCGGCGAGCGTCGCGGCGAGCCCCTTCGACGAGGCCGGCGGCTGGATGCGCAGGCCGCGGACCTGCGTATTGCCGCCGTTCATGTTCACCGTCCCCTGGATGATCGGGTGGGCGAGGGCGATCGACGGGCGCGCGACGGTTCCGGCCGGCGGCGTGATGCCCATGACGGCGTCGAACGACGCCCCGGTCACGCCCTGTCCGACGAGCCAGCCGGACGCCGGCAGCGTGACGCCGGCGCCGGAGGTCTGGGTTCCGGTGTAGACGAAGATGCGCTGGTTGGTGGTGCTGCCCATCGCGGAGGTCGCCGCGGCGAGCGTGTTGAACCGGCTGAGCAGGGTTCCATTGCCGCCGCCGGCCGCGGCGGTGTCGACGAACCAGATCACCGGGCCGGCGACATTGAACGTCACCGTGATCGGCGCGCTGTCGACGCCCGGTCCGGGGCAACCGGAATCGGCGATCGTGTAGGTGAACGTCACGTTGCCGGTCACGCCCGGCGGCGGGGTGAACCGGAACGACCCGTCGGCGGCGGCGGCGACCGAGCCGCCGGCCGGGGTGGTCGCGCTGATGCTCCCGAGGTTCAGCGTGACCGTCGTGGAGACGCATCCGCCGACGCCGTTGTCGGCCGCGTCCGAAGCGCCCGCCAGCAGTCCGCTCGCCGCCGGGATGTCGATCGGCATGCCGGCCTGCGCCGAGTAGTTCTTGGCGGTGACGGTCGGGGGATCGTTGACCGCGTTGACGGTGATCGTGAACGTCTGGACCGCGCTGGTGTCGATGCCGCCGTCCGCCGTTCCGCCGTCGTCGTGGATGCGCACGCTGACGAGCGCCGAGCCGTTCTGGTTCGCTGCCGGCGTGTAGGTGAGGACGCCCGACGGGCTGATCGCCGGCTGGACCGAGAACAACGCGTTGTTGTCGTTGCTGACGATGAAATCGACCAGCTGGCCGGATTCGCTCGGCGGCCCCGGCGAGATCGAGCCCGCCCATCCGTTGACCGTCTGCGCGCCGGCGTCCTCGGACACGGCCTGGTTGCCGCCCTTCACGAAGCTCGGCGCCTGGTTCACGCAGCGGACGGTGATGACGAACGTCTGCGTGGACGTGTTCACGCCGCCGTTGGACGTGTCGCCGGAGTCCTGCGCCTGGACCGTGATCGTCGAGTTGCCGCAGGTGCTGGAGGCCGGCGTGTAGTTCAGCGTCCGGGTGGTCCCGCTGCCGGCGAACGTCGGCGCGACGCTGAAGATCCCGGGATTGCTGTTGCCGGTCGCGCTGATCGCGACCGTCTGTCCCGATTCGTTCGCCGGCCCGGGCGAGATCGCGCTGATGAAGCCGGGGATCGACTGGGCGCCGGCGCTCGGGAGCACCGACGGGTCCGCACCCTTGGTGAAAGCGGGCGCGTCGTTGACCGAGGTGACGTTGATCGTGAACACCTGGGCCGGACTCGAATCGGCGCCGCCGTTCGCGGTGCCGCCGTCGTCGTGCAGCACCAGCGTGATGTCCGCGCTGCCGAACGCGTCCGGGGCCGGCGTGTAGGTGAGCGTCCCGAGCGGGGAAACCGCGGGCGCGACGCTGAACAGGCCCGGATTGGTGTTGCCGGTGATCTGGAACGCGAGCGTTTGCGAGCCCTCCCAGGCGCCGCCCTTGCTGATGCTGCTCGCCCAGCCGGGGATCGACTGCGCGCCCGCGTCCTCGAGCACCGCCGGGACGGCGCCCTTGGTGAACGACGGTGCGACGTTGACGTCGACGACGTTGATCGTCAGCGCCTGCGTCGCGTCCGGGGCCACGCCGTTCGAGGCGGTCAGGTTGAGCGTGTAGGGACCGGTCGAGCCGCTGCCGTTCGCCGCCGACCCGGTCAGCGTCGCCGTCGCGGCGCCGGGCAGGTAGGAGAAGTTGACGCCGGTCGGGAGCGAGCCCCCGGTCGTGATGCTGTTCACCGGCGGATTGCCGGTGGTCGTGATCGCGAAGTTCACCGATGCCCCGGCGATGAACGTCGCCGAGGCCGCGCTCGTGATCGCCGGCGGACCGGCGGTCTTGACGTCGGCGCGGAAGTAGATCCGGCCGTTCTCGAACTTCGCGAAGGCCGCGGCGATGTCCGCTCCGTTCGCCGCGTCGCCGGTGGCGTCGGTCGCGATCGGCGGCACTCCGGTCCAATCGGCGACGAGTCCGTCCAGGACGATCGCGGCCCAGGTCGTGCCGGCGACGACGCCCGCGAGCACGCCGCAGACGACGAGGGTCGACGCCTTGTGACGGCGCAGGCCGCGCACGGCGCTTCCCGCGAGGACGAGGGCCAGCAACAGCAGCGCGCCGTGGGCGATCGTCGGCACGGCCGCCGGCGGGGCGAAGCTCAGCAGGATCGCGTTTCCCGAGGGCGACCCGTCGGTCGTCAGCACCGCGTCGCCGCCGGCCGCCGGGTCGTTGAAGACGAAACCCAGCCGGTAGCGGCCTTGGGGCGCGCCGACCGGCGCGTAGGTCTCGATCACGTCGTAGCCGGCGGTGCCGTCGCCGACGCCGACCGACCAGCCGCCGGCGTCGACGTTCGCCGGGCTGGAGAAGGTGCCGGGAGGGGCGACGCAGTCGCTGCGCGTCACGCCGGTGACCAGCGGTGGCGATACGCTGGCGTCGACGGTCGTGGTGACGATGAACTCGACGCCGGCGAACGGACCCGCGGGCGTGGCGACGGTGCAGCCGGTGGCGGCGTTGGCGTCGCTGTCGACCAGGACGTCGAGCGTGGCGGCCCCGGCGGCGCCCGTGGACAGCAGCCCCGCGGCGAGCAGGCGGAGCAGAATCCACCGCGGGAAGTCGAGCGCACGCATGGAGCATCTCCCGTCCGGAACGGTGCGCGGCCGCCCCCACTCGACAACGCGGGGGCATTGTCGAGGGCACCCGCGACGCGGTCAAGCGCCGACCCTGACGGTCGAACGGGTATCTTCGGCGGTGCGCTAGCGCGGCGTCGCGGAGGTCCGCCGCGCGGTCTCGCGCTTCGGCGGCAGCGGCTTGGGACGGCCTCCGTCCGCGAGCGCCGTGAGCGCGGACCGGAACGTCGCGATCGCCTCGTCGAGCGCGTCGCGATCGCCCCGTCCGGCCCAGACGACGCGGACGCGGGAGCGCGGCACCGCGGCGCGAAGACCCGGCTTGCGGGCGCCGGCGATCCGCTCGTCGACCCAGTCCTGTCCCAGCCGGTAGACGCAGTCGCCCTCGCGGCATCCGGTCACCAGGACTCCGTCGACGCCGCTGCGCAGCGCGTACTCGACGAACGACGGCGGGAGCTGCGCCGCGCACAGCAGCGTCAGCGCCGCCGTGTCCGCCGACCGCAGCGACACGACGTCGATCGCCTCGTCGCAGCCGACGACGAGTACGCGCGGCGTCGGCGCGGGACCGGCGCGCCCCGAGACGCCGACCCGCGCGAGCTCGCGCTCCAGCGTGTCGCGGGCGGCGCCGACCGGTTTCTGCGGCAGATCGATGCCGGTGACGAGCTCGGTGACCGAGCGGAACGGCGTCGACGACGGACACGCGCCGGCGCAGATGCCGCATCCGGCGCAAAGCGCCGGGTCGACGGCGGCCTGGAGCGGATGCGGCCGGCCGTCGGTGCGCGCGATCATCTCGATCGCGTTGTACGGACAGTCGGCGACGCAGCGCTTGCAGCCGTTGCAGTTGGAGAGCCCGACGACCGCGGCGCGCGGGTGCGGCGCGCGGGCCGCGCGCGACAGGTACGGCAGCGCGAGCAGGACCGCGGTCGCGGCGGCGGCGATCGCCCAGAGCGCGGTTGGCGACAGCCAGTACTGGACCGCGTGGGGCGCGAGGTAGAACCAGTCGAGCGCGAGCGACAGCGGTTCGACGCTCATCGACGCGGGAGCGTCGCTCGTCACCGGCTTGACCCACGAGACGATCGCGAGCGAGGCGAGCGTGCCCCAGGCGAGCGGACGCGGCAACGTCGTGGCCGGCCGGGCGAGTCTCTGGATGTGGATCCACATGACGGCGAGCGTGCCCAGCGGAATGCCGATGTGCAGGAAGATGAACAGCGAGAAGAGCCGGTCGCTGATCTTGGCGTCGGTGTCGAAGTTGCGCGCGAGCGGTTCGGAGAAGAGGGGCAGCGCGTCGAACCACTCGGTGGTCGCGACGACCGAGAACTGCGCGAGCCGGTCCCAGACCAGCCAGAAGCCGCCGATGCCAGCCGCGTACACGAAGCAGACCAGCGCGACGCCGGTGAGCCAGGCGAAGCGGTGCACGTGGGCGTAGCGCCGATGGGTCCATTCGCGCAGCAGGTGGAGCAGCATCGCGACGACGAACGCGTCGGAGGCGTAGCGGTGGAGGCTTCGCGCGAGCCCGGTCAGCGGCCAGACGTCGGCGGTGATCCGCTCGACCGAGGCGTAGGCGCCCGCGGCGCTGGTGTCGAACGCCGCGTAGACGTAGATGCCGGTCGCGCAGACGACCCAGAACAGGAACCATGAGAGCGCGCCCAGGAGGCGCCACGGATTGGCGCGCGGGCCGAAGACCGGATCGAACAGCGCGTCGACGCGGTCGAAGAGCGCCCGGGCGCGCGAGCGCGCGCCGCCGCCGTGCACGTCGTCCGCGGGTTCAGTGGCGATCGCCATCGTGCCAATCTAGTGCCGCGTCGAGTCCGGCGACCTTGACTTGCGTTAACGGCGGCGGCGAGCGCTTGACGCGGATCAACTCCGGGCGACGGGCCGGGCGCGGTGTCTTGCGCCGGCGCAAGTCCCGGCGTCC
>CAZQTL010000165.1:0-9517 GCA_964595975.1 uncultured Thermoanaerobaculia bacterium
ATGCGTTACACCGAGGTGCGGCTGACCAAGCTCGCCGAGGAGATGTTGAAGGACGACATCGACAAGGAGACGGTCGAGTGGGGGCCGAACTACGACGGCACCGAGAAGGAGCCGCTCGTCCTGCCGGCGAAGATCCCCAACCTGCTCATCAACGGCGGCTCCGGCATCGCCGTCGGCATGGCGACCAACATCCCGCCGCACAACCTCACCGAGGTCTGCGACGCGCTGATGCTGCTGATCGACGACCCGGCGACGCCGCTCGACAAGATCATGCGCGTCCTGCCAGGCCCCGACTTCCCGACCGCCGGCTTCATTCACGGTCTCCAGGGGATCCGCAACGCCTACGAGACCGGCCGCGGCATCATCCAGATGCGCGCCCGCGCCGGCATCGAGACCACCAAGCGCGGCGGCGAGCGCCAGGCGATCATCGTCACCGAGATCCCCTACCAGGTGAACAAGGCGCGGCTGATCGAGAAGATCGCCGAGCTCGTCCGCGAGAAGAAGATCGAGGGGATCTCGGACCTCCGCGACGAGTCGGACCGCGAGGGCATCCGCATCGTCATCGAGGTCAAGCGCGGCGAGGTGCCCGAGGTCATCCTCAACCAGCTCTACAAGCAGACCCAGATGCAGTCGACCTTCGGCATCATCTTCCTGGCGATCGTCGACAACCAGCCGAAGGTGCTGTCGCTCGCCGAGATGCTGCGGCTCTTCCTCGATCACCGGAAGACCGTCATCATCCGGCGCAGCCGCTACGACCTGCGGAAGGCCGAAGAGCGCGCGCACATCTTGGAGGGCCTGCTCAAGGCGCTCGATCACCTCGACGAGGTGATCACCACCATCCGCCAGAGCGCCAACCCGCCCGAGGCCAAGGAACGCCTGATGGCGAACTTCGGCTTCACCCAGCCGCAGGCCGAGGCGATCCTCGACATGCGCCTGCAGCGCCTCACCGGCCTCGAGCGCCAGAAGATCGTCGACGAGTACAAGGAACTGATGCAGCTGATCGAGAAGCTGCGGGCGATCCTCGCCTCCGACAAGCTGCTGCTCGAGGAGATCCGCAAGGAGCTGGTCGAGATCCGCGACCGCTTCGGCGACAAGCGGCGCACCGAGATCATCCCCGAGGCGCACGACATCACCATCGAGGACATGATCGCCGACGAGGACATGGTGATCACCGTCACCTCCTCGGGCTACGTCAAGCGCTCGCCGCTGTCGCTCTACCGCGCCCAGGGCCGCGGCGGCAAGGGCAGGACGGGGATGACGACCAAGGACGGCGACTTCGTCGAGCACCTGTTCGTCGCCTCGGCGCACAGCTACGTCCTGGTCTTCACCCAGTCCGGCCGGGTCTTCTGGATCAAGGTGCACGAGATCCCGCAGGCGGGCCCGGCGGCCAAGGGCAAGGCGATCGTCAACCTGCTGAATCTCGACGGCAACGAGAAGATCGCCACCACCATCGCGGTGCGCGACTTCGCGGCCGACCGCTACCTGGTCTTCGCCACCGAGAAGGGGACGATCAAGAAGACGGCGCTCTCCGAGTACGGCAACCCGCGCGCCGGCGGCATCATCGCCATCAACCTCGACGAGGGCGACCGGCTCCTTTCGGTCAAGAACACCGACGGCTCGAAGCACCTCTTCCTCGCCACCGCCGACGGCATGTCGATCCGCTTCCCCGAAGCCGATTGCCGGCCGATGGGCCGGGCGACCGCCGGCGTGCGCGGCATCTCGCTGCGCAAGGGCGACCGCGTCATCGGCATGGAGGCGCTCGAGAAGGAGGGGGCGATCCTCACCGCCGCCGAGCGCGGCGTCGGCAAGAGAACGCCGATCGCCGAGTACCGCGAGCAGGGCCGCGGCGGCCTCGGGGTGATCAACCTCAAGGTCGGCTCGAAGACCGGCCCGGTCGTCGGCATCGCCCAGGTGCTGCCGGGCGACCAGCTGATCCTCATCACCCAGGAGGGGATGATCATCCGCACCGCGGTGGACGGCATCCGCGAGATCGGCCGCTCGACCCAGGGCGTGCGGCTCATCAACCTCGAGGGGGACGACCGCCTGGTGGCGATCGCCAAGGTCCTCGAGCGTGACGACGACACCGAAGGCCTCGCCGAGCTGCCGCCCGAAGAGGAAGACGGCCAGGGGACGATCGAGTAGCTAGGGCGTCTTCTCGATCGTGACCGCCGCCGGCCGGTCGAGCGCCAGAAAAGGGAGCTCGACGGGGCGGACGGCGAGCTCGACCCCCCCGGCACCAGCGAGGCTCGTCAGGACGACGCCACGAAAGGCCTGCTGGGCCGCCTCGGCCGAGCGCACCGTGACGGCACTTCCGACCGGAAAGTCGTCAGGGGTCGCCCCCGCGAGGCTCACTTCGAGCACCGTCTTGCTCGCCGCGACGAAGCTCACCAGCGGTTTGCGCCGCTTGGCGTCGGCACCGACGGCGTAGAAGCTCCGCAGCAGGTAGCCGTCCTCCGGGGCGCGCGGCGAGGCGATCGACAGCTTCGTCTGCACCTCGAGCAGGTCGCGCATGGCGTCCGCCTCCTTGATCGCCAGGTTCGTCTCGATCGAGTTCTCGGGACCCTGGAAGGCCTGCGTGCCGCCGCCCCGCTGCACCTCCTTGTTGCTCTTGCGATAGCGCTTCTCCTCCTGCACCTCGCGCAGGGTGCGCTGCAGCTCGCGCAGTTCGCGCTCGATCTTCTCGACGTTCATCTCGACCAGGATAGAACCCTTCGGCACCGGCGCTCCGACCGTCGCAGGAATGGCGCGTACCGGCAGGCTGACCGCGGCGTTCAGGGTCGACTCGACTCCCGCGGGGGCCCCCAGGCGGGCGCTGCCGGTGGCCGGGCCGGTGGCCGCTCCGGGAACGGTCATGGTCAGCGCGAGGAAAAGACCGTTGAAGGCAGAACGGGCTCGGTTCATGGTGCCCTCCAGGAGAAGCTACTTTGAGCGTGCAACTCCTGCGCCGGGGAGGTTGGGGTTCAACCGGCGAGCCGGCGCAGCAGGTCGCCATAGCCCTCGCGATAGGTCGGGTAGCGGAAGCTGTAGGCGGTGGTTTTCAACCGGGCGTTCGAGCAGCGCTTGCTGGCGCGCTCGACTCCGCCGGGGCTCGGCGCCTCCGCGAGCTGCGGCAGTGGGGCGCCGAGCTCGACGGCGAGGAAAGTGAGGACCTCGGCGAGGTCGGCCGGCGCGTCGTCGGTGCCGAGGTAGAGCGGCGCCGGCGCCGGCAGGCGCAGCAGGTGGGCCAGCGCCTCCGCGGCGTCGTCGCGGTGGATGCGGTTGGCGTAGCGCGGCGGGCCGGGCGGATAGGTCGCCCTGCCGGAGCGCACGAGGTCGATGAGTCGCGTGCGGCCGGGGCCGTAAATGCCGGAGAGGCGGAGGACGATGGTGGCCGTTGCCGCAGGCGTTGCCGCGCGGAGCAGATCCTCCCCTTCGCGCAGGCGGAGGCCGCGAAAGTCGGCCGCCTCCGCCGGCGAGCCCTCGTCGATCCACTCGCCATCATTCTGGGCGTAGACCGCGGTGCTCGAGACGAACAGGATGCGCTGCGGAGGGTGCTCCTGAAGCGCGCGCGCCGCCAGCAGGTGGCGCAGGCCGTCGACGTAGGCGCGGCGATACGCCTCGTCGGTCGAGCTGTCGGCGGCGGCGGCGTAGACCACGGCGTCGACCTCCGGCAGCGGCTCGAGCGTCCGGGGATCGGCAAGGTCGGCGGCGAACGGTGAGATCGCCGCCGGGAGGCCCTCTGGATGTCGGCGCAGGCCGATCACCTCGTCGCCCGCCGCGGCGAGCTCGAGGCCGAGGGCGGTGCCGAGGTCGCCGCAGCCGGCGATGAGGACTCTCAAGACGTCGCCAGCGCGGCGATGCGCGCTTCGGCGAAGCGTGCCGCCTGCTCGCAGCAGCCGTTCATGCTGACGCCGAAGTACGACTGGCCGGCGACGTGCAGCCCGGGGAGCGTCGCGAGCCGCGCCGCGATCGTCGCCAGGCGCGCCGCGTGACCGACGGTGTACTGGCTGATGCCGACCCGGTGACGGAAGAGCCAGTGGCGCTCGGGCGCCGGCGCGGCAGCGTCGAGCCCCATCGTCGTCGCGAGGTCGGTGCGCGCGAAGCGCAACAGCTCGTCCTCGGGGAGCGTCACCGCCTCCGGGTCGAGGGCGCCGCCGATCATCACCCGCAGCAGGACCTTGCCCGCCGGGGCGCGCTCGCCGGGGAAGACGCTCGAGTCCCAGAGCGCGCCGAGGATGCGTGGACGCTCGCCGCGCGGCACCAGGAAACCGAAGCCGTTCGGCGCCCCAGGCCGCCCGCCGAGTGCGCGCGCATGGAAGGTCTTCTCGTCGTAGGCCAGAGCGAGCACGGCGAGCGACGCCGAGGGGATCGCGCCGACGGTCGCCGCGAGCTCGGCGTCCACCGGCGCGAGGAGCGGCGCCGCCTGTGCCGCCGGCACCGCCAGCACGACCTCGTCCGCCTCGAGCAGCTCGCCGCCGGCGAAGTCGAGCCGCCAGAGGCGCGTCGAACCGTCGCGTCCGTCGAGGGGAGTCAAGCGCTCGAGCGCGCGGCCGCACTCGACCCCCGAGCCCAACGCCCTGGCGATCGCGTCGGTGAACGTCTCGATGCCGCCACGAAACGATGTCAGCCGGCCGGCCGGCCCCACCGGGCCGCCCGGACGCTCCATCGCCGCCATCTCGGGCGTCTCTTCACCACGAGCCCGGCGCTGCGCCAGCTCGCGCTTCGCGGCGCCGCGGGCGCGCTGCTTGGCGAGCATCGCTTTCACCAGCCCGCCGTGCTCGGCCTCCATCTCGGCCATCTTCGGAAAGCAACTCTGGAGCGAAAGCGCGCGCGCGTCGCCGGCGAAGACGCCGGAGACCATCGCGCCGACGAGCACGTGGGCCGCCTCGGCGCCGATACGCCGGCGGGCGAAGTCGTAGACCGTTTCGTCGCCGCCCGGGTGCCTGGCCGCGAACGGCTCGCCGAGAACCCGCAGCCGCCCGCCGAGGGAGAGCACCGGGCAGGTGAGGAAGCTCCCTGGGCCGCCGGGCAGCAGGTGCAGCCGTCCGTTGCGGAAGAGAAAGCGCCGCGCCGCCGCGGCGTCCGAGGGGCAGAGCTGGGCGGAGAGTCCGAGCCGGCGCACCAGGTCGAGCGTCTCGGGCACGTTGTCGAGAAAGCCGTTCGGGCCCCACTCGACGCGGTAGCCGCCCTCGCGCTCGGTGCGCAGATTTCCGCCGAGCCGCGGCGCGGCCTCCACCAGGCGCACCTCGAGACCGCCGGGCACCCGCGCCGCGCGCTCGCGCAGCTCGTAGGCGGTGGCGAGCCCGGCGATCCCCCCGCCGACGACGACGATCCGTTTCATCGCGGGCTCACGAGCGCCGTCAGACCGTGCGCGAGAAGACCGGCCGGTTGGCCTCGCGCTTCGCCTCGAGGTAGCGGTCGAACGCCATGCAGACGTTGCGCACGAAGAGGCGCCCGGCGGGAGTCACCGTGACGGCGTCGGCGTCGACGGTGACGAACCCCTCGGCCTTGACCTCGTCGAGCGCGGCGAGGGCGGCGGCGAAGTAGTCGTCGAAAGCGATGCCGAAACGCTCTGCCACCTCGGCCTTGACGACCTTGAAGTTGCACATCAGCTGGCGGATGACGAACTGGCGGATGCGGTCGTCGGCGTCGAGCTCGTAGCCGCGCTCGACCGGCAGATGGCCGCCGTCGATCGCTTCGTAGTAGCGCGACAGCTTCTTCTCGTTGGCGAAGAATCCCGCCTCGACCTCGCCGATGCCGGAGACGCCGAAGGCGATCATCGTGTTCGACGGCTTCACGGTGTAACCCATGAAGTTGCGGTCCAGGCGGCCGGCGCGCGCCGCACGGGCGAGCTCGTCGCCCGGCAGCGCGAAGTGGTCCATGCCGATCGGCTCGTAGCCGGCGTCGAGGAGCTTCTCGAGCGCCGCGAAGTAGAGCGCCATCTTCGCCTCGCGCGCCGGCAGGTCGGCCTGGTCGATCTTCTTCTGGTTGGGGCGGATCCACGGCACGAAGGCGAAGGAGTAGATCGCCAGGCGGTCGGGGCGGAGCTCGGTGACGAGATCGAGGCTGTCGCGGAAGGTCGCCTCGGTCTGCAGCGGCAGGCCGTAGACCAGGTCGAGGTTGATGCCGTCGGCGAAACCGACGCGGCGGGCGCTCTCCATCAGCGTCTTCGTCTGCTCGAAGGTCTGGCCGCGGCCGATCGCCGCCTGCACCGCCGGCGTGAAGTCCTGCACGCCGAAGCTCAGGCGGTTGAAGCCGAGCCCGGCGAGCGCCTCGAGGTGCGCCGTCGTCGTCACCCGCGGGTCGACCTCGATGGCGCGCTCGGCGTCGGGCAGGAGCTCGAAGTGGCGCGCGACCAGCGCGAAGAGCTGCTCGAGCTGCTCCGGCTCGAGATAGGTCGGCGTGCCACCCCCCCAGTGCATCTGGATGAGACGCCGGCGCTCCGGCAGGAGGGCGGCGACGAGCTCGAGCTCGCGTCCGACGTAATCGAGATACTCGCGGGCGATCTCGCGCTTCGGCGTCGCGATGACGTGGCAGCCGCAGTAGCTGCAGTGCTTGGCGCAGAACGGGATGTGAATGTAGAGGCTCAGCGGCTCGCCGGCGTGCTCGCGGTTGGCGCGCGCGAGATGCTGGCGATAGACGCTCTCGCCGACGCCGTCGTGAAACTCGACGGCGGTCGGGTACGAGGTGTAACGCGGACCGGGACGGTCGAAGCGCTGCACCACTTCCGGATCGGGTATCGCGATGCGAGTCGTCATGGTCTCCCCCCGGAGCCACCCGCGAGCGTACCGGCAGCGGTGCGCTCGTGCACATGATCGACCAGGCGTGCCACCTGGTCGGGATCGGTCACCGGCTCGATGCCGTGCCCGAGATTGAAGATATGTCCGGGAGCCGTACCGGCCTCCGCCAGCACCCGGTCGGTGAGGTGAAGGAGCTCGGCGGTCGGCGCCGTGAGCGCCGCCGGGTCGAGATTCCCCTGCACGGCGATCTCCGGGCCGAGAATCGCTCGCGCCCGCGACAGCGGCAGCCGCCAGTCGATGCCGGCGACGTCGAGCGGCAGGCCGCGCAGCTGGTCGAGCAGCGTCGCCCCCTGGTTCGGGAAGTAGATGACCGGCACTCCGAGTGGCGCGAGGCCGGCGAGGACCTTGCGCACCGCCGGGAGGGCGTAGCGGGCGTAGGTGTCGGGCCCGAGGAGCCCCGCCCAGGAGTCGAAGACCATCAGCGCCTGGGCGCCGGCCTCGGCCTGCGCGGTGAGATAGGCAATCGTCTGCGTCGCCAGCTTGTCGAGCAGGCGGTCGGCGGCGGCGGGCTCGGAGAACAGGAAACTCTTGGCGACGAAGAAGCCCTTCGAGCCGTGCCCCTCGACGAGATAGCAGAAGAGAGTGAACGGCGCGCCGGCGAAGCCGATGAGCGGCGTCTCCGGCGGCAGCGCCGCGCGCAGGCCGCGCACCGAGGCAAAGACCTGCGGCGCGTTCTCCTGCGGCGGTGGCAGCACCAGGGCGTCGATCGCCGCGGCCGTCCGCAGCGGCTGCGCGAAGACCGGCGCCGGATGGAACTCGAGACCGAGGCCGAGTCCGTCGAGCGGCGTCAGGATGTCGCTGAACAGGATCGCCGCGTCGAGAGGGAAACGCCGCACCGGCTGCAGCGTGACTTCGACCGCGAGCTCGGGCGTGCGCACCATGGTGAGGAAGTCGTGCTTCGCCCGCAGCGCCCGGTACTCCGGCAGGTAGCGCCCCGCCTGGCGCATGATCCAGATCGGCGTGTAGGCCGTCTGCTGCCGCCGGCAAGCGGCGAGGAACGGCGGCAGCGGCGCCGGCAGATGGTCGTCGTTTCCACTCACTGACCGTCCTCGGCGAGCCAGGCGGCGGATGTCGGACTTTCGCGGCGAGCCTCGAGCGCAGTCATGCCTTCTCCTCGGCGAGCCAGCTCGCCGCCTGCGGGGCATAGTAGGTGAGGATGATGTCGGCGCCGGCGCGCTTGATGGCGATCAGGCTCTCGAGCGCCACGCGGCGCTCGTCGATCCAGCCGCGCTCGGCCGCCGCCTTGATGCAGCTGTACTCCCCCGACACCTGGTAAGCCGCGGTCGGCATGCGGAAGGCCTCCTTCACCCGCTGGATGATGTCGAGGTACGGGCCGGCCGGCTTCACCATGACGATGTCGGCCCCCTCGTCGATGTCGAGCGCCACCTCGCGCAGCGCCTCGTCGGCGTTGGGCGGATCCATCTGGTAGCCGCGGCGGTCGCCGAACGCCGGCGCCGACTGCGCGGCGTCGCGGAACGGGCCGTAGAAGCCGGAGGCGTACTTGGCGGCGTAGGAGACGATCGGCAGGGTCGCGTAGCCGGCGTCGTCGAGCGCCTCGCGGATCGCGCCGACCCGCCCGTCCATCATGTCGGAGGGGCAGATCGCGTCGGCGCCGGCCTGGGCGTAGGCGACCGCCGCGCGCGCGAGGAGCGGCAGAGTCGCATCGTTGTCGACCTCGCCGGCAGCGGTGAGCAGCCCGCAGTGGCCGTGGCTGGTGTATTCGCACAGGCAGACGTCGGCCCAGACGAGCAGCGTCGGCAGCTCCTTCTTCAGCGCCCGGATGGCGCGCGGCACGATCCCCTCCGGGTCGTAGCCCGGGCTGCCCTCCGGGTCCTTGTGATCGGGGATGCCGAACAGGATGACCGCCGGCACGCCGAGGGCGTGCGCGCGCCGCGACTCCGCGATCAGGTTGTCGATCGACAGCTGGGCGACACCGGGCATGCTGGCGATCGGGTTGGCGACCTTCTCGCCGTCGATGACGAACAGCGGATAGACGAAGTCGCGGGCGGAGAGCGCGGTCTCGGCGACCATTCCCCGCCAGGCGGCGTTCTGGCGCAGCCGGCGCGGACGTTGAGTCAGGAGCGACATGGCAGCTTCCTTTCGGCGAAGCGGAGGTGAGCGGAACGGGCGGCGGCGACGAGTCCGTCGAGGGTCGCCGGCGAAGCGATGGCGTCGGGGACGCGCCCGCGGCGCACGAGCGCTCCGGCGGTCGTCGGTCCGATCACTGCCACGGCGGCCTCGCGGAGCAGCGCCGCGAGACCGGCGTCGCCGAGCGCCGCGGCCAGACCGTCGACCGCCGAGGGCGAGGCGAAGGTGACGACGTCCACCTCTCCGCGCGCCGCCGCGGCGAGACAACTCGCGGCGTCGAGAGCGGCGGGGAGGGTGCGGTAGGCCTCGACGCGCACGACCTCGGCGCCGAGGGCGGCGAGCCCGTCCGGCAGCGCGGTCGCGGCGCGATCGCTCGCCGGAAAGAGGACGCGCCGTCCGGCGACGCCGTGCTCGTCGCCGGCGAAAGACGCCAGCAGCGCCTCGGTGTGGAACTCGTCGGGCTGGCGATCGATGCGCCAGCCGAGGGCGCGGGCGGCGGCGGCGGTCGACGCGACGACGACCGCGACACGGATCGCCGGCGGCAGGTCCGGGCGAAGAGCCGCTACCGCCTCGACCGCGTGCACGCTGGTGAGCGCCAGCCAGTCGAAGCCCGCGAGACCCAGCACTTCGGTGGTCACGGGGTTGGCGAG
>CAZQTL010000166.1:0-1738 GCA_964595975.1 uncultured Thermoanaerobaculia bacterium
GCGCCGTTGAAGTCGCTCTGGTGACAGGAGAAGCAGTCCGAGGGTGTGCCGGCGTAGCCGGTCCGATGGCAGCTCGCGCACTCGGTGGAGCGATGGGCGCCGTTCAGCTGGAAGCCGGTGGCGTTGTGGTCGAAGAGCGCCGGCTGCCAGGCGGTGAAGCTGTGGCATTCGCGGCAGGTGATCGGGAAGCCGGCGTGCACCGGATTCCGGGCGCTGGTGAAGTCGACCTGGTGACAGGAGAAGCACTCGGCGGGCGTGCCGGCGTAGCCGGTGCGATGGCAGGTCGTGCACTCGACGGTGCGATGGGCGCCGAGAAGCTGGAAGCCGGTCGCGTTGTGATCGAAGGTCGCCGGCTGCCAGGCGGAAACGCCGTGGCAGTCCTGACAACTGGTGGCGAAGCCGGCGTGCACGGGATTGCGCGCGCCGGTGAAGTCTTTCTGATGACACGAGAAGCAATCGGTCGGCGTCGCCGTGTAGCCGTTGCGATGGCAGGAGGCGCATTCGGCCGAGCGGTGGGCGCCGTTGAGCTGGAACGTCGTCTGGTTGTGATCGAAGGTCGCCGGCTGCCAGGCCGAGACGCCGTGGCAGGTCTTGCAGGTGTTGGGAAAGCCGGCGTGGCTCGGGCGGGTGGCGCGGCGGAAGGCGGGCTCGTGACAGGCAAAGCAGTCGGACTTGCCCTTGATCGTCGCGAAGTCCAGGGACGTGTGGCAGGCCTTGCAGGCGGCGTCGGCATGCGCACCGCCGAGCTCGAAGCCGGTCGTGGAGTGTTTCCAGGGCAGCGGCGACTTGAGCGGCGTCCAACCTTCCATCGAGTGGCACTGGGCGCACTCGACCTTCAGGGCGCCGTGCGGATTGGCGGTGCCACCCTGGGCTCTCGCCGCAGGCGCAGGAGTCAGTGCGACGACGAGCGCCAGCGCTGCGGCGATGCGCGCGGCGAGTTGCGGAAAGTGCATCGACCTGCGCGACGGCGGGTGCAGCGCGTGGTGCATCCGCGAATTCTTTCGCGTCAGCGGACCGGGCTCTATGAAGGCGACCATCTCGCGGAAGTTGAAAATTGCCGGAGATGTGAACGAACGATGAACGGGCGCGCCGGATCGGTTCATTCGCGTCCTCGCGGGTGACACTGATAGCAGGCGCGGCTCTCGTAGACGTAGCCGCCGACGCCGCGGTGCTCACTGTTGGTCTCGCCCTGGCTGTGCTCGTGGCAGAGGATGCACTCGAAGACGTTGTAGTTGCCCGCCGCCACGTGGCAGGAAGAGCACGGGAACTGATGCCGGCCCGAGGCGATCGGGAACGAGCTCTCGTGATCGAAGGTCGCCGGCGTCCAGGCGTTGGTCCCGTGGCAGTCGGCACAACCGGTGCCGAAGCCGGCGGTGGCGTGATTGGGATTGTGGGTGCCGTTGAAATCGCTCTGGTGGCAGGCGAAGCAGTCGGACGGCGTGCCGCTGTAGCCGTTGCGATGGCAGGTCGTGCAGGCGAGCGAGCGATGGGCGCCGGTGAGCGGGAAGCCGGTGGCGTTGTGATCGAACGACGCCGGCTGCCAGGCGGTCGTGCTGTGGCAGCTCTGGCAGGCGGTCGGGAAGCCCGAGTGACTCGGATTCGCGGCGCCGTTGAAGTCGCTCTGGTGGCACGACAGGCAATCGGACGGAGTGCCGGCGTAGCCATTGCGGTGGCACGAGGTGCAGGCCACCGAACGGTGCGCGCCGGCGAGCTGGAAGCCGGTCGAGTTGTGGTCGAA
>CAZQTL010000166.1:1838-9351 GCA_964595975.1 uncultured Thermoanaerobaculia bacterium
TGCGCGCCGGCGAGCTGGAAGCCGGTCGAGTTGTGGTCGAACGTCGCCGGCTGCCAGGCGGTCGAGCTGTGGCAGCTCTGGCAGGTGCTCGGGAAGCCGGCATGACTCGGATTGCGCGCCCCGTTGTAGTCCGACTGGTGACAGGCGAAGCAGTCGGCCGGGGTTCCGGCATAGCCGTTGGCGTGGCACGAGGTGCAGGGGGCGGAGCGGTGGGCCCCGGCGAGCTGGAAGCCGGTGGCGTTGTGGTCGAAGGTGGCCGGCTGCCAGGCGGTCAGGCCGTGGCAGTCCTGGCAGGTGGTGGGAAATCCGCTGTGCCGAGGGTTGCTGGCGCCGTTGTAGTCGCTCTGGTGGCAGGAGAAGCAGTCGGTGGGGGTGCCGGCGTAGCCCGTGCGATGGCAATTGACGCAACTGGTCGAGCGATGCGCCCCGCTCAGCGGGAAGCCGGAGTTGTCGTGGTTGAACAGCGCCGGCTGCCAGGCGGTGAAGCCGTGGCATTCGCGGCAGGCGATGGGGAAGCCGGCATGGACCGGATTGCGCGCGCGGGTGAAGTCGGTCTCATGGCACGAGAAACACTCGATGGGCGTGCCGGCATAGCCGGTGCGGTGGCAGAGCGTGCACTCGACCGTGCGGTGTGCGCCGAGCAGCTGGAATGCCGTCTGGTTGTGGTCGAACGTCGCCGGTTGCCAGCCGGCGACACCGTGGCAGTCCCGACAGGTGGCGGGAAAGCCGGCGTGCACGGGATTGCGGGCCGTCTCGAACTCCCGCTGATGACAGGCGAAGCAGTCGCTCTTGCCCTTCTCGCGCGCGAACTCGAGGCTGCCGTGACAGCTTCGGCAAGCGACCTCCGCGTGTCTGCCGGCAAGCTCGAAGCCGGTGTCCGAGTGGCGGTAGGGCAGCGGCGACCGGAGCGGCGACCAGCCCTGGGTCGAGTGGCACTCGGTGCATTCATTCTTCAGCGCGCCGTGCGGATTCTCCGCCGGCCGCTGTGCGGAAAGAGCAGCCGCTCCGAGAAGCGCGAGACAGAGCGAAAAGATTCCCGACTTGCTGGTCGGCAAAGATTGCATGGGCGCATCGTCTCGCACCTCCGATGAACGGATCGTGAACGAGCCGGGAGGCCGCGGGGCGACTAGGGGGTGAGCCGGCCGAGGCGGTCGAGGCGCGCCAGATGCGCGACGATCTGGCGCTCGGCGAGCGGCACGACGGCCGCGGCGATGTCGGGATAGACCCGCGGGATCATCGCTCGCGGCTCGCGCTCGCCGCTCACCCAGCACGCGAGCACCTGCGCTTCTCGCGCCAGGCGATGGTCGCGGTATTCGGTGAGCTTGGCGACGCTGTCGAGGAAGGGCGCGCCGTGGCTCACGAAGAGCGTGCGCGGCGCCAGCTCGCGCAGGCGGTCGAGCGAAGCGAGGTAGTGGTCCATGTCGCCCTCGGGCGGATCGATCACGATCGTCCCGAAGCCGGCGACCATGTCGCCGGCGATGAGGTCGCCGGTGGCCTCCACTTCGAAGCAGAGATGGCCGCTGGCGTGGCCGGGGGTGTGATGCACCTTGAGCACGAACGGCGGCGTACCGGCGAGCTCGACGCGCTGGCCGTCGTGCAGCCAGCCGTCGACCGCAATGCCCTGCTCGCGCAGCCGCTCGGCGGCTCGCGCATGGGCGAAGACCGGCACGTCGAGCGCCCGGCGCACGACTTCGACGCCGCCGACGTGGTCGGGATGATGGTGGGTGAGCCAGATCGCGCCGACCTTGCGGCCCAGCCGCCGGTGGGCGACCTCGAGCGCCGCCAGCAGCCGGCCGTTCTCCGCCTCGAACGGCGAGCCGGGATCGACCAGCACACAGTCGCCGGTGCCGAGCAGATAGGCGTTGGTGTGGGCCGCTGGCGGCAAGGTCGCCGCAGCCAGCGCGAAGAGCACCACGCCCGGTCGCACCTCGATGCGCGGCAGGGGACCGAGATGCGCCTCCGAGGTGTCGTGCAGGCGCGGTGTGGCGCGCTCCGGATCGGCGGCGGCGAGGACCTTCAGGATATGCAGGATCGGCGGCGCGGCGATCGCGGCGCCGTCGTCGAGACGGGCGAGGGCGGCGCGCGGGGCGATCCATTCGCCGGTCTCGCTCTCCGGCGGCGTGATCCGCGGTTCACCGTCCTCGGGGCGCCACTCGAGGAGGAAGAAGCGGTTGTCGAAGCGCGCTGGCGAGAAAGGCGGGGTGAGCCAGCGGCCGGCGAAGCGGAGGCGGGAGGCGTCGAGGGCGAGACCGTTCTGCTCCAGCCACGGGCCCAGCGATTTCTCGCCAGCCAGTTGGGTCTGTCGGACCTCGGCGACCGAAGCTCTGTCGGGACGGTCGCCGCTCGGGGTCCTGTCTGGCCCGCTTCCCATGGGTCCTCGCGCTGCGAAGCGCGCTCCGGGCCCATGCGAGCCCTCGGCCCAGCCACCCCTCGCTGCCGTCGCTGTTGTCGCTGATTCACCGGCCGGCGCGGCGATCAGGACGCCGGTCTCTTCGAAGAGCTCGCGCAGGGCGCAGGCGACGAGGCCGGGGACGAGATCGGGCTCTTTCGGCGACGCCTCTCTCTCCGGGCTCGCGGGCGTCCAGCCGTCCGCGGCGAGCTCGGTCGGCACGCCGCTCACCGGCAGGCTCACATCGCCGCGCTCGAGGCCGCCGCCGGGGAAGGCGTGCCAGCCGCCCATGAACGGCAGAATCGCACCGCGCTGCAGCCAGAAGAGCTCGACCTGCCCGTCCGTCAGGCGGCGGAAGAGCACCACGGCGGCCGAGGGACGAGGCGGCTTGGGCGCTCCCAGCTCGCCGCCGGCGGCGGCCAGAACCTTCTCGTAGAGCCCGGCGCCGCTCAAGGCTGGGCTTCGTGGCCGGCGAAGCGCTTCTCGCCGGCTTCGATCGGGAACGGCAGGCGGTTCTCGCGCGGCGGCAGCGGACAGGTGGCGTACGGGGTGAAAACGCAGGGCGGGTTGTAGGCGCGGTTGAAGTCGAGCTCGACGCGGCCGTTCTGGGGCGGATCGGTGTAGAGGAAGCGCCCGCCGCCGTAGGTCGCCTTGCCGTTCGTCTTGTCGCCGAAGACGAGGAACAGCCGGCCGTCGCCGGTGTCGTCGAGCGCCAGCAACCGGTACTCCTTGCCGTCGAGCGCGAAGACGACATGGCCGGGCGAGAGAATCGGCTCGTCGAAGCCGAGTGCGTTCGGAATCGGAATCTCCTTGATCTCGGCCGCCGCTTCGAAGCGGCCCTCGATCTTCCACCGGCGATCGAGCGGGTAGTAGTCGAGTCCGTGGAAGGCCTTGAGGGCCGCGGCCTCGCTGTCCTTGACCCGTACTCCGAGCCGGTCGCCGCGCCGGATGACGAAGAAGGAAAGGCTGCCGTGCTCGAGCAGGGTCGGACCGTCGTCTTCCTTGGCGTCGGCATCGGCGACGAGCGACAGCGTCGTCACCGGCGCCCCGAGGTGGGTGACCGCGACACCCTTCTCGATCACAAAGGTCACCGCCGCCGTCTTGCCGCTGCCGGCGAGCCGCAGCGTGCCGAGCTTCGCCGGCGCCTTGCCGGCGGGCAGCACGACGGCGCTCTTCGGGTCGCTGCCGATGGCGTTGTCGCCCTCCTTCAGCCAGCCGAGGCCGACCAGGGTCAGCCAGCCGTCGGGCCGCTGCAGGCGCTCGAAGCGCGCCTGCTTCCAGGCGGCGACGCTTTCCTCCCAGGTCGGCGCCTTGGCGGCCGCCGGTGCCGCCGGCGCGGCCGGTGCGGGCGCCGGAGTCTGGCCGGCAGCCACGGTGCCGACGGCGAAGAGCAGGGTGAAGAGCCGGCGGAAATGCGGAACGGTACGCGCCATGGTTCGCAGTTCTCCCGTTCGAAGCCTACTTCAAGAGGCGCGGGAACAAGGCCGGGACGTGCCGCCGGTGCTCGCGATAGACCTCGCCGAACTGACGCTCGAGATCGCGCTCCTCGAACCACAGCCCGACGAAGAGATAGACCGTGAGGACGCCCACCAGCAGGAGCCGTCCCTGGCTCATCGTCGGCGTCGACCAGATGGCGATGAGCGATCCGGTGTAGACGGGATGGCGTACCCGGCGATACAGGCCGCGGCTGGCGAACGGCGGCGCGACGTAGGGCACGCGGCGCGCCGCGCACCAGGCCTGCTGCAGGCCGAACAGGTGGGTGCTGCCGATCGTCGCCAGGGCGATGACGACGACGACCCAGCCGGCGCCCTGGAGTGCCCAGAGTCCTAGATCGAGCGCCGCCCACTCCGCGGGGACCTCCCAGACCGGCCGCGGAAGCGCCTGCCAGCCCCAGCAGAGCAGGCCCATCTGCAGCCCGGCGACGAGCGAATAGAGGCTGCGTTCGAGCTCGGCGGGGAAGTGCCGGACGAGGCGATCCTTGACTGCCTGGCGCGCCAGCAGGCTGTGCACCAGCGCGAAAGCGAGGAGGAGCGCCAGGTCGACGGCCAGGGCCCTTCCCGGCGGGCCGGCGGGGCCGCTGTCGACGCTCCTGGGGACGCCGAGGTTGGCGAGGAAGAGACCGAAGTAGACCATCGACAGGAGCGACGCGAGATAGCCGGCGAGACCGAAGAGGAGGAAATGCAGGCGCCGCATGGGGCGATTCTCTCCCATCTGTGCCGACATCCATTGGCGGTGTCGCGGACGTAGAGCAGAATGGAGGGAGCGCGGCGAAACCGTCAGCCGTCCCGCGCATCCAACACTTGCCATGAAGAGCCACCGCCTCCTCGCCGCCGCCCTCACCGCCGCAGTCGCCCTCGTCGCCGGCCCCTGGCTGCTCGCCGCCCTGCAGCGGCCCGCCCCGAGCCGCGAAGCCGTGGAGTCCGCCGCCGGCGAAGCCGCTGCGCCGTCCCCGAAAGGAAAGTCCATGTCGAACTTCGCCAAGCCCTCGGACGCCGAGCTCAAGGCCCGGCTCACGCCGATGCAGTACGAAGTCACGCAGAAGCAGGGCACCGAGCCGTCGTTCCACAACGAGTTCTGGAACGAGAAGCGCCCCGGCATCTACGTCGATGTCGTCTCCGGCGAGCCGCTCTTCTCGTCGCTCGACAAGTACGACTCGGGCTGCGGCTGGCCGTCGTTCACCAAGCCGATCGACTCCGGAACCGTGACCAGCCGGACCGACAGCTCGCTCTTCATGGAGCGGGTCGAGGTGCGCTCGAAGCATGCCGATTCCCACCTCGGCCACGTCTTCGAAGACGGTCCGGCGCCGACCGGGCTGCGCTACTGCATCAACTCCGCGGCGCTGCGCTTCGTGCCGGTCGACCGGCTGGTCGACGAGGGCTACGAGCAGTACCTGCCGGCGTTCGAGAAGGCGGGCCAGCTGCCGAAGGACTCCGGCGAGCGCGAGACGGCGATTCTCGCCGGCGGCTGCTTCTGGGGGATGGAGGAGATCCTGCGCAACATCCCCGGCGTGGTCGAGACCGAGGTCGGCTACACCGGCGGCACGGTGCCCAACGCCACCTACGCCATCGTCAAACACGGCGATTCCGGCCATGCCGAGGCGGTCAAGGTGATCTTCGATCCGAAGCGGATCAGCTACGAACAGCTGCTCGGCTGGTACTTCCGCATGCACGATCCGACGACGAAGAACCGCCAGGGCAACGACATCGGCACCTCCTACCGCTCGTCGATCTTCTACACCAGCGAGGCGCAGAAGGCGACCGCCGAGGAGGTGCGCGCGCGGGTGGACAAGTCGGGCAAGTGGAAGAACCCGGTGGTGACCGAGATCGTCGCCGCCTCCGACTTCTGGTCGGCGGAGGAGTATCACCAGGACTACCTGGTGAAGAACCCCGGCGGCTATACCTGCCACTACCTGCGCGACTGAGTCGCGGGACACCATGCCGGGACACGATGATCATCGTGTCCCGGCATGGTGTCCCCGAGCCCCGGAGCGGATGGCACCCGCCGCTCCAACCCTAACTTTCGACAGTGCAAGGGCCCCCCGGGCCGAACGGTAGACTGCGCCGATGAGCTCACGGGACCTTCTGCTCCGCGCGGCGGAGATCGCCAGCGACTACCTCGAGCGCTTGCCGGAGCGTCCGGTCGGCAGCACCGCGACCGTCGACGACATGCGCCGGGCGCTCGGCGGCGCTCTGCCGCAAGCGGGCGAGAGCGCAGAGTCGGTCCTCGGGCACCTGGCGCGCGGCGCCGACCCTGGCATCGTCGCCACCGCCGGCCCGCGCTACTTCGGCTTCGTGGTCGGCGGCACGCTGCCGGTGACGGTCGCCGTCGACTGGCTGACCTCGACCTGGGACCAGAACGCCGGTCTCTTCGTCCTGTCGCCGGCGAACGCCGTCGCCGAGGAGACCGCCGGCGGCTGGCTGCGCGAGCTCTTCGGCCTGCCCGCCGGAGCGAGTGTCGGCTTCGTCACCGGCTGCCAGGCGGCGAACTTCTCGGCGCTCGCCGCCGCCCGCCATGCACTCTCGCAGCGCTCGGGCTGGGACGTCGAGGCGCGCGGGCTCTACGGCGCGCCGGAGATCGACGTCGTCGTCGGCGCCGAGGCGCACGTCACCGTGCATACCGCGCTGCAGATGCTCGGACTCGGGCGCGAGCGCGTTCACCGGGTGGCGATCGACGACCAGGGCCGCATGCTGCCGGCGGCGCTCGCGGCGACGCTCGCACCTCTCGCCGGCCGGCCGACCCTGGTCTGCGTCCAGGCGGGAAACGTCAACAGCGGGGCCTTCGACGCGCTCGACGAGATCGCCGATCTCACCGCTCCGCACGGCGCTTGGCTGCACGTCGACGGGGCCTTCGGTCTGTGGGCGGCAGCCAGTCCGCGGCACCGCGAGCTGGTGCGCGGCCTCGAGCGCGCCGACTCGTGGGCGACCGACGCCCACAAGTGGCTGAACGTTCCCTACGACAGCGGACTGGTCTTCTGCGCCCATCCGGAAGCCCATCGCGCCGCGCTCACTGCCCACGCTGATTATCTGGAGCAGACCGAGGGCCGGGAGCGCGATCCGTTCGAATGGGCGCCGGAGTTCTCGCGCCGCGCCCGCGGCTTCGCGGTCTGGGCCGCGCTGCGGCACCTCGGACGCGACGGCGTCGCCAACCTCGTGGATCGCTGCTGCCGGCATGCCCGGCGCTTCGCCGAGCTGCTGGCGACGCCGGCGCGCATCGAGATCCTGAACGACGTGGTGCTCAACCAGGTCCTGGTGCGTTTCGCGCCGCCGGCTGGCGCCGCCGACGCGGCGGCCGGCGACGACTACACCCGCGAGGTGATCCGCCGCGTTCAGCTCGACGGCACCTGCTGGCTCTCTGGGACGACCTGGCAGGGGAGGGCCGCGATGCGGATCTCGGTCGCGAACTGGTCGACCACCGACGCCGACGTCGAGCGCTCGGCCGCGGCGATTCGCCGCGCGGCCGAGCTGCCGGGCTGAATTCCCGTCGAGCCGCGAAGGTTCTCAGCCGGCGCCGGTCGCAAGCTGCTTCGCGAGGGCGACGGCGGTGTCGAGTGCCGTGGTGAAGCCGAGGCTGTCGCCCTCGTCCTCGGCGGCGGCGCGCAGGGCTTCGAGCGGCAGCAGGCCGAGG
>CAZQTL010000167.1:0-9283 GCA_964595975.1 uncultured Thermoanaerobaculia bacterium
GAGGAGAGCGGCCCGGGGGCGACGTCGGAGATGCGCACCGTGCCGGCGGCTGTGCCGTCGCTCTTCCACGCCTCTCTGCCGTAGCTGGGCGACCAGGCGGAGAAGTAGAGCACTCCGTCGCGGACGACGAGATCGTCGGGAACGGAGGAGGCGAGGCCCGGTGCGACATCCTTGAGCAAACTGGTGCCGGGATACGTCCCGTCGGTCACCCAGAGCTCGAGGCCGTGCTCTTCATCTTCGGCGGAGAAGACGATGCGGTCGCCGAGGCGAGTGAACTGGCGCGGAGTCGAGGGATAGTCGCCGGGATAGATGTCCTTGAGCAGCCCGGTGCCGAGCGCAGTGCCGTCGGTTACCCAGAGCTCTTCGCCGGAGGACGCGCTCGTGCCGGCCAGAACGGCGAAGGTGTCGGCGCCGAGGAGTCGGGGCTCGCGAATCTCCACGAACCGATCGGCGGAGAAGGGGCGCTTCAAGAGAGAGTCGGCGCCGGGAATCGCGTCCACCAGGAGCGAGGTTCCCTCCGTCGTGCCGTCAGAAATCCACAGCTCGCTGCCGTGGGCTGGATCGTGCGCCACGAAGACCAACTGCGGACCGAGAGGAGCGAGATCGAGCTCGGGATAGGTCTCGATTCCGTCGCCTTGGAAAAGGACCCGCGCGCCCGTCGGCTCGGCAGTGTCGGTCATCCGGACAGCGTTTCCCACTTCCACGACCTCGCCGAGAAACAGGTCGATGCGGCCGCCGTACTCCTCCACCCCGGTGGCGAGGAGGGCAGTGCCGGCAGCCGTGCCGTCGGTCGCGAAGAGCGAGAAGGGCGTTCCGAAGACCTTTCTGCCGGCGCGGTCCAGGAAGGGTGGCGAGGTCCGCAGGAAGGCGCCGGTGGGTAGAACGACTTCTGTGCCGTCCGAAAGCGACTGCAAAGCCACCAGTTCGACGTCGCCACCGGGATTCGGGTCGGTTACCCGCGGATAGAGCAGCAACCCGCCCAGGCTGCCGCACACGTTCGCGTCGCTCCACGGCAAGGCTTGGAGCAGGTGCTCCGGCGGCGAAAGCGCGCCGTCCGTTCGCCACAGATGAACCTCCTGCTCGCCGGTTCGATGCTGCTCGAAGAAGAGACGGGAACCGGCACCTTCGAAACAGATATGCCCGCGGTCGGCTTCGAACAGCGCGAACCGATCCGTCCCGACGCGGTCGAACGTCGGAGTCTGTGCATTCAGGACGTCGACCAACTCCATGGTCGCGCCCGAGGCGCTCAGCCGCCACAGGCGCTCGCCCGTCGTCGTCTGGTGCTCGACCAGCATCGGGCGCCCTCCGAGGGACGAGACGAGCCCCCCCCAGAAGATCGGAAGGTGAAGGCTCGCCGGCCCCGGAGCGATGTCGGAGACACGGACGGTTCCCGCCTCGGTGCCGTCGGTGAGCCAGAGCTCCGTACCGAAGACACCGTCCGTGGCGGTGAACAAAGCCTGGGAAACGAACGTCTCGCAGAACGGAACGAAGAAGTCCGGAAACGCAGCAACGATCGAGGAGTCGGGCCCGGGGGCGAGATCGGCGATTCTCGAGGCCAGCAGACCGTCGTAGTCCCAGGGCTCGACGCCATGTGCCTCGTCGTTGGCGGCGAAGAAGAGCCGGCCGCCGGCGACGGTCCAACTGCCTCCCCATCCTGAAAGCGGATGGGCGTCGTCGGAGAGGGGAATCGACGTCGTTCCCGCCTCCGTTCCATCCGAGCGCCAAAGCTCGGTGCCGTAGAGACCTTCGGCGGTGAACAGAAGCTCGCCTCCCAGGAAGACGAGCCCGGACGGCCAGGAGCCGTTGTCGCCAGGATAGATGTCTTTCACGCGCCATGTCCCGGCGGAAGTGCCGTCGGAGCGCCAGAGCTCCGGGTCGACGGGGCCGAGCGACGCCATCTGGCCCTGAAAATAGAGCACGCCATCTGGGCTCACGAGCATCGTGCCGCGCTTGCCGATCGAGTTCTGCCAGCAATCGACCGCGGCGACGAAGGTCGTTCCGGTCGGCGATCCGTCGCTGCGCCAGAGTCCCGACTGGCCTCCCCAGCTCGCGTTGCACAGATAGAGGAACCCGGGTCCAGGGTGGATAGAGGTCGGCGCGAAGCTCACGCCCGGCCCTGGCGGGAGGATCGGATAGGTCCCTTTGGCCGTGCCATCGGTTCTCCATAGCGCGGAGGTCGCTTCGTCTCGCAGGGCGGTGAAGAAGACCTGGTCGCCCGCGGCCGTCAGCACCTGGATGAAAGAGGAGGCGTAGCCCGGTCGAAGGTCCGCCACGAGGTGCGTGCCGAGAGCGGTACCGTCGGTGACCCAAAGCTCGATGCCGTGCACGCCGTCGTCGGCCGCGAAGACCACGCGGTCGCCCAGCGCCGCCAAGGCGCTCCAGCCCGGGTAGCGCGAGCCACAGGTGCCCGGACAGAGATCGCGAATGAGAAAGGTGCCCAGAGCGGTGCCGTCACTCCGCCAGAGCTCGCGTCCGTGGATGCCGTCGTCGGAGAAGAAGTAGAACTTGCCGTCGACCTCGAGACGATCCGACAGCGGCCCGGCGTAGATGTCGTAGCCATAGGGGACGGTGTCGCCCAGATCCGCCACCATGTAGGCGGGCTGGGCGGTGGCGGCGAGCGGCAGCAGGCCCAGGAGGGCGGCGGCGGAGAGGAGGGGTCGCGACCGGGTACGCATCAGGGGTGACCTCGCGGGTCGGGAGGTGGGGCCGATTGTACGCCCGCGGCGGACGCTGGCCGCCGCGCTGGCCGGTGGGCAGGGGGTCGGGTGCTTCACAGGCACTCCGGCTCTTCCCGGGCTAGACTCCGCCGACTTCGGGGGAATCACTCATGCGAAAGAAGAATGTCTTCGCGGCGGCTGGCGTCGCCGGCCTCATCCTCGTCGCGGCGCCGGCCGCGGCCAACTTCCACGTCATGCGCATCGTGCAGGTCTACGCCGGGGACGTGACGCATCCGGACGCGCAGTACGTCGTGCTGCAGATGTGCATCGCCGGACAGAACCAACTCGGTGGCCACGACGTCGGCTTCTTCGACGCGTCCGGCGTGGCGATCGGCACGCCGGTGGCCTTCCCGGGTCCGGTCGCCAGCGGCAACAGCCAGGACCGCGTGCTCGTCGCGACCAGCAGCGCCGAAAGGCTCTTCGGTCTCACCGCCGACCTGCGCATGCCGGCGAGCATCCGGCCGGTGGGCGGGAAACTCTGCTTCGAGCCCGGGGTGAGCCCGATCGACTGCTTCGGCTGGGGGAACTACTCCGCCCTCCCCGACGCGACCATCGGTACGCCCTTCGACGCCGGCGTCGGCATCACGCCGGGCGACGCCGAGCAGCGCAGCCTGTCGATCGCCGGCGGCTCGGGGACGCTCGAGTGCACGACGCCGAACGACGACACCGACGACTCCGCCAACGACTTCGGCCCGACGACTCCGAATCCGGGCAACAACGCCGGCGCGAGCGGCCTGATCGACCCCGACCACATCTTCCTGCACGGCTTCGAGACCGGCGCGAGCGCCGGCTGGTCGGCGGTCGTACCCTGAGTCAGTTCGCCGCGATCAGGAAGTAGAGGAGAAGGCCGGCGAGAGGCACCCCGAAGAGAGGTGCGAAGACACAGCCGGCGCGCCGGAGGACACGCCGGGTCACGTGGGCTCCTGCCGGCCGCCGGTCCAGCGCAGGGCCGGGTCGCCGCCCGGCAGTCCGAGGTGATCCATCAGGCGCAGGGTGTAGGCGTCGAGGAACTGCTCGAGCGTCTCGCCGCCGAGGTAGAACGCCGGGATCGGCGGCGCGACGATGGCGCCGGCCCAGACCAGGGTACGCAGGTTCTCGACTTGCACCAGGTTGAGCGGCGTCTCGCGGAAGCCGAGCACCAGCGGCCAGCGCTCCTTGAGCGCCACCGCGCCGGCGCGGTGCAGCAGCGTCGTCGCCGAGCCGGTGGCGAGCGCCCCGAGCGTGCCCGAGCTGCACGGCAGGACGAGAGTTCCCGCCAGACGGTAGGAGCCCGAGGAGATCGGCGCGTCGAGCTCGTTGTCGCGATGGATGACGACCTTCGCGCGCGCGGCCGCCGGGAGGTCTGCAGCATCGACCAGCGCGTCGGCGCCGGTGCGGTCGCGGCCGAGCTCGTGAAAGAGCACCTGGCTCGCCCCCTTCGAAACCACGAGATGGAGGCGGTCGACATCGGCGCGACGCGCGAGCGCCGCGAGCAGATGCCGCGGCAGGAGCATGCCAGAGGCGCCGGAGACGAGAAGGGCGAGCTTCATCGGAGGCCCGCCAGTCTACAGAAGTCGCCCGGCGGCAAGGGTCGAAGGTCGCCGGTCGCCCGCGCCCTTTGCGCTATCGTTTCGCTACCGTGGCCGACGCCGACCGTTCCAACTCGCGCCTGACGGCCCGACAGAGCCTCTTCCTCGCCTGCTGGGGGCTCCTCATCCTGTTTGCCATCGCCTTCCAGCTCGGCAGCCGGGCTCTGTTCGATCCCGACGAGGGGCGCAACGCCGAAGTGATGCGCGAAATGAGCGTCTCCGGCGACTACTTCGTGCCGCGATTGAACAACCTGCTCTTCCTCGACAAGCCGTTCCTGCACTTCGCGGCCGGCGGCCTGGCGATGCGGGTGCTCGGAGCCAACGAGCTGGCGGCGCGCCTTCCCGGCGCCCTGTTCACGGTCCTGATGGGGGTGCTCGTCGGGCTGCTCGCGCGGCGCTGGTGGGGCGGCCGCGCCGGGCTGTTCGCAGGCATCGCCGCTGTCGCCGCGCCGCTGCCGATCCTCTATGCCCAGATCGTGATCTTCGACGCCATGCTGGCGTTCTGGATGTGCCTCGCGCTGGCGGCCCTCGCCATGGCCGTCGAGAGCGAGCCGGCTGCGGGGGACTACACGCCCGCCTTCTGGAGCACGGTCGCCTGGGCGGCCATGGCTCTCGGCGTCCTCACCAAGGGGCCGGTGGCTCTCCTCGTGCCGCTCGCCGGGGTGCTGCCGTGGGCCTTCTGGCGCCGCCGCGCGAAGCGCCTGATGGCCGGCGGCGCGCCGCTCGCACTGGTCGTTCTGATCGTGCCGTGGATCTGGGTCGTGAATCGCGCCGACCCCGGCTTTCTCCACTACGCCCTGGTGACCGAGACCTGGAGCCGCTTGAGCAGCAACGAGCTCAAGCGCGACGCGCCGGCCTGGTTCTACCTGCCGGTGGCGCTGCTCGGCGCCTTGCCCTGGTCGGTAGCGCCTCTCGCCGGCTGGCGGAGTCTCGCGGCTGCCTGGCGCGCCCGGCGATCGGAGGTGCGCCTCCTGCTCCTCTGGTTCGCGGTGCCGTACCTTCTCTTCTCTCTGATGCACTCCAAGCGCGTGCACTACATTCTGCCGCTGGTGCCGGCGCTCATCCTGCTGTCGATCGGACTCTGGGTGCAGACCCCGCGCGGCGCCCGCCTGCCGGGGGTGCGCGCCGCGGGAGCGATCTGGGCCGTCCTCGGCGGCGCGGTTCTCGCCCTGGGGCTCGGGGCGGCCCCGAAGCTCCTGGAGCGGGTCGACGGCGCGCCCGCCGAGGTGGTCGCCGGCGTCGCTGTCGCCCTCGGAGCCACCTGGACTCTTGCGGGTGTCGTGGCTGTCTTCTCCAGCCGCTCGCTGGTGCGCGCCTTTGCCGTGCTGACGCTGCCGCCGCTCGCGTTGCTGCTGTTCTCGGCGCCGCTCGCGAACGCCATTGGCGATCATCGTTCGGCCCGCGGGCTGGCGGCCGGAATCGAGCGCGATCTGCCGCCCGGCATCGAAGTCGTCGCCGTCGAGACGTTCCCGGCCTCGTTGCCGTTCTACCTCGAACGCCCGCTGGTCATCGAGTCGGCGGATGGCGTGCACCTGCGCAGCAACTACATTCAGCGGCGCTACCCGCAAATGGTGGCGGAAGACGGGCCGCTGCGGCCTCCCGCCTGGCTGGCGGGGGCGATCCTCGACTGCGCGACGCCGCGCGCTTTCGTCGTCCGGCTTCGCAACGAGGGGGTGCGCACGTTGCTCGCCGCCGGCTCCCGTCCGATGTGGCAAGAGGGCGGCGACTTCGTCGTCTTCGGCCCCTGCCCGGAACCCGGCGCCGGCCGGGTGACGGTCTCGCACGCCGTGCTGCAGGAGCTCGCCTCGCCCCCGCCGGCGGAGCTGCTGCCGCCGGCCGCCGGCGGAGCCGCTAAACTGTCGCAGTGACCGCCCTGCACGCGACCGCCGAGCCGATCTACTCCGTCGTCGTCCCTTTCTACAACGAGGCCGAGACCGCCGCCGCTCTCATCGCCGAGATCGAGCAGGCGATGCAGTCGCTGGGGGAGCCCTGGGAACTGCTGATGGTCAACGACGGCAGCCGCGACGCGACCGGGGAGATCCTCCAACAGGCGGCGGCGGCGCACGCGAACCATCGCTACCTTCGACTGCCGAAGAACCGCGGCCAGGCGGCGGCGCTCTCTGCCGGCATGCACCGGGCGCGCGGGCGTTTCGTGATCACCATGGACGGCGACGGCCAGAACGACCCGGCAGACATCCCGTCGCTCGTGCCGCTGCTCGATTCGGCCGACATGGTGATCGGCATCCGCGCCGGGCGCCGCGACTCGTTCCTGCGGCGCGCGATGTCGCGGTTCGCCAACGCCATCCGCGGCCGCATGCTCGACGACCGGGTGCAGGACAGCGGCTGCGCGCTCAAGGTCTTTCGCCGCGAGGTCGTCGCCGTGTTGCTGCCGTTGAAGACGCTCTATTCGTTCATGCCGGCCCTCGCCAAGGCCGGCGGCTTCCGGCTGGCCGAAAAGCCGGTGAACCACCGGCCGCGGCTGGGAGGCAGGTCGAGCTACGGCTTCGTCGCCTTCCTGTGGAAGCCGGCCGTCGATCTCGTCGGCGTCTGGTGGTTCCGCAAGCGCAGCTTCGCCCTGCGCGGCGTCGAGGTGGAGGAGCGCGACGACTCGAAGTCGCGCTAGAACGAAAAGGCCGGCTCGCCCCTTTCGGGAGGAGCCGGCCTAGAGGGCCGCAGCGCCGTCAGCCCGTCTTCAGGCGAGCTTCTTCTGCGCGGCGCGCAGCAGCAGGGCGCAGAGGCCGGCGAACATCACGATGCCGATGATGTCGGCGGTCGCACCCATGCTCTCCCAGCCGTGGACGTTGACCTTGTCGAGGATGTCCTGGGCGAGGCTTCGCTGCGGTCCGGTGCGAACTCCCTGCAAGCCCGCAATCAGCACGCCGGTGAGCGCCCCTCCTGCCACCAGGCCGGTGGCATAGAGCATGCCGGAGGTGATCTCCGACTCGTCGTGGCCGGTGTTGCCCGACTTGCGATCCATCAGGCCGCGCAGGAAGCCGCCGATCGCGATCGGCATGGTCGTGGAAAGAGGAAGGTAGAGACCGACCGCGAACGACAGCGACTTGATGCCGCAGAGCTCGATCACCACCGCGATCGCCATGCCGGCGAAGACCAGGCCCCACGGCAGATCCTGCGCCAGCAGGCCGCGGATGATCGTCGCCATGAGGTTCGCCTGTGGCGCCGGATAGTCCGAAGAGCCGATCGCATGGCCCTGCACGAGAGGCTCGGCGACCTGCGCGTGGTCGATCAGCATGATGGTGCCGCCGACCGCGAAGACCGAGACGATGACGCCGATGATCAGGCCCCACTGCTGGAACTTCGGCGTCGCGCCGACGATGTAGCCGGTCTTCAGGTCCTGCGAGGTGTTGCCGGCGTTCGAGGCGGCGATGCAGACCATGGCGCCGACGCAGAGCGCGACCGCCTGGTAGGCGTCGCCGGTCCAGCCGAGCGAAACGAACAGCAGGCAGGTCCCCATGAGGGTCGCGATCGTCATGCCCGAGACCGGATTGGACGAGGTGCCGATGATGCCGACGATGCGCGACGAGACGGTGACGAAGAAGAAGCCGAAGATGACGACCAGGATGCCCATCAGCAGCTTCGAGCCGAAGCCGCTGCCGGGCAGCTGCGGCAGCAGGGCGATCACCGCGACGAGGGCGAGCGAGCCGAAGATCACCCAGGTGATCGGCAGGTCCTGCTCGGTGCGGGCAATCGATCCGGCGGCTCCCTTCTTCTCGCGCAGGCTCTTGAAGCTGTCACGAAAGGCAGCGGCAATCGTCGGCAGCGTCTTGATGAGGGTGATGAGGCCGGCGGCGGCGACCGCGCCGGCGCCGATGTAGCGCACATAGGAGAGGCGGATCTGGTTGAAGCTCATGTCGCCGATCGGGATCGTCCCCGGCGGCAGCGCTGCGGTCATGGTGTCGCCGAGGATGGCGATGAGCGGCACCAGCACGAGCTGCGACAGGATGCCGCCAGCGACCAGCACGCCGGCGATCTTCGGGCCGATGATGTAGCCGACGCCCAGGTACTCCGGCGTGATGTCGCAGTTGACCGTGGCGCGAGGGAAGGCCGAGGTCTTGGCGGCGGAGTAGATCGGGGTCGCCTTCCACAGCCCGAGGATCTCCATCGACACCTTGTAGAGCGCCGCGATGCCCAGCCCCTTGAACACCATCTTGGCGAGCGAGCCGCCCTTCTCGCCGGCGATCAGCACGTCGGCGCAGGCGGTGCCTTCCGGGTAGGGCAGGATGCCGTGCTCCTTGACGATCAGCGCGCGGCGCAGCGGGATCATGAACAGCACGCCGAGGATGCCGCCGACCAGCGAGAGGGTGAAGATGTTGAAGTAGTTGAAATACGACTCGCCGTTCGACAGGAAGATGAGCGCCGGAATGGTGAAGGCGACGCCGGCGGCGATCGACTCGCCGGCCGAGCCGATCGTCTGCACGATGTTGTTCTCGAGGATCGTCGAGCCGCCGAGCTTCTTCAGCAGCGAGATCGACAGCACCGCGATCGGGATCGACGCCGAGACCGTGAGGCCCGCCTTCAGCGCGAGGTACACCGTCGACGCGCCGAAGATCAGCCCGAAGAACACGCCGATGATCACCGACTTCACGGTGAACTCGGCGATCGTCTGGTCGTGGCGGATGAACGGCTGGTGCTCCGCCGCTTGCGCGGGCGGCGTGATCGGGGGGGGCTTCTCTCCCACGCGCTCCTCCTCGTCGGATCGTGGCGGACGTTCGGATCGCCGTGGAATCCCTCGCGGCCTGGTCGGCCGATTCCCGGCCCGGGGATGCTACCCGCGAGCCCCCGGGGATCAAGGCGGGACGTGCCGCGAACCGCTCAGGGCGTCACGCGATGGAGCACGCCCGCGGTCGCGGTCGAACTGGTGCCGTCGAAATGCACCTGATCCAGTTCGGCAGGACCATCGTAGAGCCGGAGCGCGCTCTTCGGCCGGAAGCCGAACACCGGATCGGGCAGGTAGTCGTTGTTCGCATCGCTGCGCGGGAC
>CAZQTL010000168.1:0-9258 GCA_964595975.1 uncultured Thermoanaerobaculia bacterium
ATCGCCGAGTTGAGCGTGTACGGCAACAGGGCGTCGTTCTGCTTCATCTGGTTGAGGCTCAGGGCGCCGTTCATGGTCCACGAACCGGCGCGCCAGCGGCCGTTGACGAACAGCGTGCCGGCCTCGTTGTCCGGCGCGAGGTCGGCCTGGCCGATCGCCGCTCCACCCACCGAGGCGCTGCCCGGCGCCTGATAGGCCGACGGGTCGGTCGAATCGGTGATGCGGAACGGGTTGTCGTAGATCAGCGCGTCGACGTCGTTCTTGAACGCCGAGTAGCGGTAGCCGAAGGTGAGCCCGCCGTGCTTGCCGCTGAGCTCGCCGGACAGGGTCGCGCCGTCGGTCGCGTAATCGATCGGTTCGGGAAGCTCGATGGCGTTGCCGAAGCCGAACGAGGCGCCGTAGGGACGGTTGCCGGTGCGGTTCTCGTGGCTGTAGTCGAGCTTCCAGGCCAGACGACCCATCTGCCCGACGTTGAAGACCGCCCGCGTCCGGTCGCGCTGCAGGCCCAGGTCGATCGTGCTCGCGGCGTTCAGATAGGGAGTGATCAGGCCGTCCAGGTAGGCGTAGTTGATCCGCGTGCGATCGGTGGCGAACTGTTGCGTCAGCGTCGTCTGCAGCGACCGCTGGATGCTGTCGGAGATCTGCCAGCGCCCGGGCGAGGTCTCGGCGAACAGGATCAGGCCGTCGTTGCCGAAGTTGTGCGGGATCTTGTTGTAGTCGAGCATCATCGACCACTTGCCGGAAACGCCGTAGTCGAGCATGTACCGGGCGTCACGGCGCCCGACCCAGCTGCTCTTGAACTCGAGGTACCGCCCCTTGTCATCCTCGCCCGAGATCTTCATCCGGGGAATGGCGAAACCCGACGACCAGTCACGGTACTCGTTGAACTTCGAGGAGTTCGTGTCGACGTCGACGTCGTAGACGGCGAGATCCAGCCGGTCCATCTTCAGGGTGAATCCGCCCGGCTTCTCCTCGGCGGAGAGGGATCCGCAAGCCACAGCGAGGGCGGCGAAGAACGCAAGGCGTACTGTCGTGTGCGCGCTCATGTCAGGGCTCCTAGTGAGCGAGGTACGGGCTCGAGGGGTGGTTGCTGCCGTGGATCGCCGCGTGGCAGTCGAGGCACGCCCGGTTGAAGATCCGGTTGCTGCCCGTCGTCGGGTTGTCCGGCGTCGGCAGCTTCGTGTTGTCGTAGATCGTGCCGGGGTGCCGGGTGTTGGCGTGGCACTGTTGGCAGAGGTACGGTACCGAGGTCTTCTGCAGCTTGATGTGGTTCGAGCCGTGCGGCGTGTGGCAGTTGAGGCAGCTCTCGCGCACCGGGGCGTGCTCCCAGATGAACGGTCCGCGCTTCTCGGTGTGGCAGGTGAAGCAGAGCTCGTTGACCGAATCGCCGCGCACCATCTTGGCGGTCTGGGTGCCGTGCGGATTGTGGCAGTCGCTGCAGGAGATCTTGCCCTCGCGCACCGGGTGATGGGAGTTCTTCCACAGGTCGGCGCGGACGTTCTTGTGGCAGGAGAAGCACTGCTCCAGCATGTTCGAGGCCTGGAGTCGCGCGTCCTCCGACTTGGGCGCATGCACCGAATGGCAGTCCGTGCAGGTGACGCCGCGCGTCGCATGGGTACTGCTCGACCAGAAGAACTGTTCCCGGCCGGCATGACAGGACTGGCAGGTTGCCGAGATCTCGTCCGCGCTCTTGCCCTTCAGCGACGGCCGGTTGGCCACGACGTCGGGGTCGTCGGCGTGCAGCGAGCCCGGACCGTGACAGCTCTCGCAGCCGTGGTCCGAGAGCTTCCCGAAGCCGGGGCTGCCGTGGGGTCCGAGGGTCTTGGCGACCTCCGAGTGGCATTCGAGGCACGCCTCGGCGCCGATATAGGTCGCCGCCGGCGTTCCGCCAGCCTGGGCTCCCGCGGCCGCAGCGGCCGCCGCCAGCGCCAGCGCGGCAAGAAAGATCCGCTCACTTCGCATTGCTCCCCCTCTCTGGCGCCCCGCGGGCGGGCTCCTGCCCGCACCCGCGACTGGCGCCATCGTGCACCGTGAAGAACTGCACGGATGATACACGAGGAACGGGCGATCCGCTGCACGCCCCGGCACCTCGCGACGCCGGACGCGGCAGCCTGCCGGGCCTTGCCAACGACGTTTCGCCCGGTGCACAGTGATATTCTTCACACCACAACCTGACCTGCTCCCGGGAATCGGAGGCGATTTCCGCCGGCCGGACCGACCAGAACTTCGATGGAGGAATGATGCGAAAACTGCTCTCGATTTCCGCTCTCGCGCTGCTCGTTGCCAGCTCCTCCTGGGCCCAGGGCTCCGCCAACGACGTCGGCGTCTCCGTTCAGCCCGGCCCCGCGATGGGACCCGGCACGCCTTACGTCGAAGGCACCGCCTGTCCGCCGACCGGACAGGTCGACGCGGCCTTTACCGGCGCGAACACGCAGGACGGCAGAATCTTCCGTGACGCCGTCCCGAGCACCTGCCCGAGCAAGGTCTATCCCGGCCAGTTCGGCGTCGGCACGACCTTCAACTACGAAACCTTCACCTATACCAACACCAGCGGCGCCACGGCCTGCGTGACGGTCAACTTCAATCCGGACACCTCGGGCGCGAACCCGTGCGCCACCAACGCGCACGCCAGCGCCTACCTGAACTCCTACGACCCGAACAATCAGGCGACGAACTACGTCGGCGACGTCGGATCGAGCCTCACGCAGCCGTTCTCCTTCGACGTGCCGGCCGCTACGGACATGGTGCTGGTGGTCACCAACACCAGCGCGCAGGCGATCTGCACCTTCGGCTTCGAGATCGTCAACCTGCCGTGCACGACGGCGGTCGAGGCCGAGCTCGCCCTCACCAAGACGGTCGCGCCCGCCTCCGTTGCGCCGGGTGGCAACGCCGTCTTCACCCTCACCGTGACCAACAACGGCCCCGGAGCGGCGGCGAACACCGTGGTGACCGACACCCTGCCGGCGGGCCTCTCCTACGTGAGCAACGACTGCGGCGCCGGTTTCGCCGCGCCCACCCTCACCTGGAACGCCGGCAACCTCGCCGCGGCGGCCTCCGCCACCTGCAACGTCACGGTCACCGTGGACCAGGCCGGCAACTTCACCAACGGCGCCCTGGCGAGCTCCGACGGCACCGACGCCAACCCGGCGAACAACAGCGCCGCGGCGACCGTCACCGGTCAGGTCAACATCGTCGAGGTTCCGACGCTCTCGGCCGCCGGCCTGGCCCTGATGCTCGTCGGCCTCGGTTTCGCGGCGTTCTGGATCCTGCGCCGCAACTAGTTGCATCGACCGGCTGCGCGCCGAAAGGCCAGCCTCCGCGTCGCGACGCGGGGCTGGCCTTTTTCATGGCGCGGCGAGAGTCGTCGGGACGCCGGGAGCTAGTCGCGGCGAGGGGGATGCAGCAGGGTGACGATGGCGGCGAGCTCGGGAGTCATGGCGACCTCCCCCTGCTCGTCGACGACCAGCGCACCGGCACCGAGGCGCTCGGCGAGCGCCAGGCCGCGCTCCTTGCCGAGCACCATGACCGCCGTCGAGAGGGCGTCGGCGAGCGTTGGATCGGCGGCGAGGACGGTCGCGCTGCGCAGGCCCCGGCTCGGCCAGCCGGTCCGCGGATCGAGAATGTGGTGGTACCGCCTGCCGTCGACGACGAAAAAGCTCTCGTTGTCGGCCGACGTCGAGAGCGAGCCGCCGCCGAGCGGCAGGGTGGCGAAGACCTCGTCGCGCGGCCCGCGCGGATCGCGCACGCCCACCTGCCAGGCCCGTCCGCCGCGCGAGCCGCGGGCGTACACCTGTCCGCCGGAGACCAGGAGGAAGTCCGCGTAGCCGCGCCCGGCGAGGAGCGCGCCGGCTCGTTCGAGGGCATAGCCCTTGGCGATGCCACCGAGCCCGAGCTTCATGCCGGCCGCGGGCAGGAAGATCGTGCGCGCGGCGGGATCGAGGACGACCCGCCGGTAGTCGACGAGCGCGCGCCGCGCGTCGATCGCCGACGCGTCCGGCACGACCGGGGTGGCCGCACGGAAGTCCCACAATCCCCACAGCGCCGCCCAGGACACGTCGAAAGCGCCCTCGGTCTCGCGGCCGATCCCGACGGCGCGCGAGACGAGGCCGAAGAGCTCCTCGGGAACGGCGACGGGCGCCACCCCGGCGGCGCGATTGACCGCTGACAGCGGCGAGCCGTCCTTCCACTCGGAGAGCTCGAGATCGAGCCGCCGGAAGAGGGCGAAACAGTCCGCGGCAGCGGCGGCGGCCGCCGCGCGATCGCCGCGCTCGGGAAGCGTGACCTGCCACGTCGTCGACATCGCCTCGCCGTCGAACGACGCGAACCGCGGCGTCTTCGCGGCGCGCACGAGCTGGAGCCCTACCAGGCCGGCGACGACGAGCACCAGGACGAAGGCGAGCCGGCCGCGCGCGGGAGCGCCCGGGGAACCCGGCCGCCGCTCAGTCATCGCACGATTTGTCGCATCCGCTGCAGGTCCCACCGCACTCGCGCTTGACGCCCGGGTTCGCCGGATCGGCGCGCAGGGCGAGACGCTGGACGAGGGCCCACACCGCGGCGGCGGCGGCGAGTCCGAGGATGGCGTAGAGATCGCGCATCACGACCCTCCGAAGAGGCCGGCGAATCCCATGAAGGCGAGCGACAGGATGCCGGCGATGAGGAAGCTCATCGCCGTGCCGCGCAGCAGCCGCGGCACGTTCGACAGCTCCGCCTCCTCGCGGATGCCGGCCATCAGGACGAGCGCCAGCATCAGACCGAGCCCGGAAGCGACGGCGAAGACGAGCCCCTCGATCAGGCCGTAGCCGCGGCTGGTCTGGAACAGCGCCAACGCCAGGATCGCGCAGTTGGTGGTGATGAGAGGCAGGTAGATGCCGAGCGCGCGGAAGAGCGCCGGGAGCGTCTTCTTGATCACCATCTCGACGAACTGTACCGTCGAAGCGATCACCAGGATGTAGGCGATCAGCGCGAGGTAGGGTGCGTGCACCAGGACGTAGGTGTTGAGCGCCCAGGTGGCGAGGGAGGTGATGACCAGCACGAAAGTGTTGGCGACGCCCAGCCGGAAGGCGGTCTGCAGTCGTCCGGAGACGCCGAAGAACGGGCAGAGCCCGAGGAAGTAGCTCAGCGTGAAGTTGTTGATCAGCAGGGCGCTGAAAAAGATCGTGAGCAGCTTCGCGCTCATCGCGACTCGCCTCCGGAGACCGGACTCTGCCGCGCGGCAGCACGATTGCGGACTTCCGCGAGCTTCGCCAATCCGAGCAGCAGGACGCCCAGCACCAGGAAGCCGCCCGGCGGCAGGATCATCACGACCCAGGGCTCGAAGTGCGGACCGAACACCGGATGTCCGAGATAGGTTCCGTTGCCCAGGACCTCGCGCACCGAGCCGATGAGCACGAGGGCGAGCGTGAAACCGACCCCCATGCCGATGGCATCCGCGATCGACAGCAGGATCGGGTTCTTCGAGGCGAACGCCTCGGCGCGCCCCAGGATGATGCAGTTCACCACGATCAACGCGATGAAAGCGGCCATCTCGTGATGCGCCGCCGGTAGCAGCGCCTGCAGGGTGAAGTCGGCCACGGTCACGAAGGTCGCAATGACCACCACGTAGGTGGAGATGCGCACCTGACCCGGGATCGCCTTGCGCAACGCCGAGATCATCATCGAGGACATCACCAGCACGAACGTCGTCGCGATCCCCATGACGATGCCGTTCATCACCGAGTTCGTGATGGCGAGCGGCGGGCACATCCCGAGCACCTGAACGAAGGTCGGATTCTCGCGGAAGATCCCCTTGGTGAGCTCGGGAACGAAACGACTCTTCTCGGCACTCATGGCTTCTCCCCCGCCCTTCCCCCGGGTACGGGGCCGCCGCGCTCGAGGTCCGGTGGCAGACTCGCTGCGCCGGCCGGGCTCGCGCCACCTCCCGCTGCCGCTGGCTGCGCCGCCAGCGCCGCGATCCGCGGGCGCCAGATGGCGTTCGTCTGATTGAGGATCTTGACCACGGCGCGCGACGAGATCGTCGCGCCGGTGATGGCATCGACCTGGTTGTCCTTGTCGCCGTGTCCCTTGATCAGCTCGATCACCGGTTCGACGACGAGCTCGCGGAACTCGCCGATGAACTTCGAGTCCTTGTAGATCTTGTCGCCGAGCCCGGGGGTCTCGCGGCTCTCGAGCACCGTCATGCCGAGGACGCGCGCGGCGGTGGGATCGAGGCCGTAGATCAGCTTGATGGTGTCCTGGAATCCGGCGCCCGATCCCGGGACCGCATAGCCCACGAGCTTCTCGGCGCCGTCATAGCCGGCGAAGATCGACTCGTCGAGCGCGCCCTGGCCGGCGGCGCCGGCGACCAGCGCGGTGCCGTTCCAGGTCAGCCGCTCGAGACGAACGGTCCCCGGCAGTACTTCGAAGACGGCGCGCTCGAGGGCCGCACGCTGGTTGGCCTGGATGCGCGGCAGCGTGGTGCGATAGGCGATGACGATCGACAACCCCGAGAACAGGCCGGCGATGGTCAAGGTCGCCACCAGGCGCAGCACCTCGCCGCGCGACGAGCCGGCGGCGGCGCTCATCGCTTCTCCTTCAGGGCATGCGAGCCGAACCGCCGCGGCTGCAGCGCGCGATCGATCAGCGGGCTGGCCGAGTTCATCAGCAGGATGGCGTACATGACCCCCTCGGGCAGTCCGCCCCAGAAGCGGATGAGCACGACCAGAACACCGGCGCCAGCGGCGAAGATCCAGGCCCCGAGCGGCGAGACCGGCGACGTCACCGGATCGCTCGCCATGAAGATCGCCCCCAGAAGCAGGCCGCCGGAGAGCAGCGTGAAGAGCGCGCCGGGATACTTCTCCGGATGCACCTGGTGGATGACTTCGGCGAGCAGCGCCGCAGCGGCGAGCATGCCGACCGGCAGCCGCCAGTCGAACGCCCGGCGGACGAGCAGATAGACGCCGCCGAGCAGGATCGCCGCGGCGCTCGTCTCGCCGATCGAGCCCGAGACGTTGCCCCAGAACAGGTCGGCGAGCGGCGTCGCCGCGGCGAGGAACTTCATCTGCCCGAGCGGCGTCGCCGCAGTCACCGCGTCGGCCGGCCCGTGCAGGAAAGGCAAGGCGAGATTGCCGCTGTAGAGCGCGAACGGTCCCTGCGGCGGCACCCAGGTCGTGAGCGCGATCGGGAAGGCCGCCTGCAGGAAGGCGCGGCCGACCAACGCCGGGTTGAAGAGGTTGTTGCCGAGGCCCCCCCAGGCGACCTTCCCCAGGGCGATGGCCACGAAACCGCAGAGCGCCGCCATCCACAGCGGCAACGACGGCGGCAGGATGAGTCCCACGAGGACACCGGTGACGACGGCCGAGAGATCGCGGAGCTGGGCGCGGCCGACGAGCGCCCACTCCGTCGCCACGCAGGCGGCGGTCGCCGCGAGCACGACCAGCAGCGCCGACAGGCCGAAGAACCAGATACCGGCCGCGAACGCCGGCGCGAGAGCGATCAACACGTCGCCCATGATGCGCGGGGTCGTGACCTGCGGGTGCAGGAAGGGCGCCGGATGAACGACGAGGCGCGGCTCGGCAGCGCTGCTCACTTCTTGGCCTCCCCCTGCGGCGGCGCGGCGGCCGCGCGTTCGCGCAGCGCCCCTTTGGCGACCCGGATCAGCTGCACGATCGGGATTCCCGACGGGCAGGCGAAGCTGCAGGAGCCGCATTCGACGCAGTCGGTGGCGTGGTAGCCGACCATCTCCTCGAAACGGCCGGCGCGCGCCAGGCGTCCGAGCCGCGACGGATTGAGGAACTGGGGGCAGGCCTCGACGCAGCGTCCGCACTTGATGCAGGTGTACTCGGCCGGCAGACGGGCCTCGGCATCGGTGAAGGCTAACAGGCCCGAAGTCCCCTTGACGATCGGCACGTCGAGGCTGGCGAGCGGTGTGCCCATCATCGGACCGCCGAGAATCACCTCGCGCGTCGCCTCGTCGAGGCCACCGCAATGTTCGAGGACCGCGCGCACCGGGGTGCCGAGAGGCACCAGGAGATTCGCCGGCCGCCGCACGCCCGGCCCGGCGACGGTCACCAGGCGTTCGAGCAGCGGTTGACGGCGGTCGAACCAGTCGGCGATCGCCGCCATGGTGGCGACGTTGTTGACCACGATTCCGAGATCCAACGGGAGCTTGCCGCTCGGAACCTCCTCGCCCCAGACGGCGCGGATCAGCATCTTCTCGGCGCCCTGCGGGTACTTGACCGCGAGGCCGACCACCCGCATCCCTGGGCGCCCCGCGACCGCCCGGCCGAGCACGGCGATGGCGTCGGGCTTGTTCTCCTCGACGCCGAAGACGATCTCCGTCGCGCCCAGATGGTGGGCGGCGATCTCGGCGCCCCGCACCACGTCGGCAGTGCGTTCGAGCATCAGACGATGATCGGAGGTCAGGAACGGTTCGCACTCGCAGCCGTTGAGCAGCAGGCGGTCGATCTTCCGGCCTTCGGGGACGCGATACTTGACGTGCGTCGGGAAGGCGGCTCCGCCCAGCCCCACCAACCCGGCCGCCTGCAGCTCGCTGACGAAGCTCTCGTGCGAGAGGCCGAACGGATCGAGCGCGGTACCCGTCGGCAGGCGCTGGGGCGAGTAGGGATCGGCGACGATCTCGATCGCCGGCACCAGCTTGCCCGAAGGATGCGGGCGGGGCGCGATCGCCACGACCCGGCCCTCGACCGAGGCGTGCAGCGAGGTCGAGATGAAGCCGACCGACTCGGCGATCAGCTGTCCGCGCGCCACCCGCTCGCCGACCTGGACCAGCGGCCGTGACGGCGCCCCGGCATGCTGCGAGAGCGGCAGTACGTAGCGCTCGACGAACGGCATGCGCTCGCTCGCGAGGCCGACCGTCGCCTCCTTGTGCTCCTCCGGATGGATTCCGTGACGGAAGGTCTTTCCGAGGCTCATGCCGCCCCCGGGGTGGTTCCGGCAGCGACGCCCACCCGCTCGCCGGCGCCGCGGGCGGCGAGCTCGATCAGCCGGACGCGGACGCGTTCGGCGAGACGCAGCCGCAGTTCGGCTTCGAGCGCCGCGAGCTCGCGACGGTGACGCTCCTCCGCCGCTGCGAGCTCGGCTTCGTGCTCGGCGGCGCGAGCCGCACGGACGGCAAATGGATCGACCCGGAGAGCGGTGGAGTTGGAGGGGACTGCCGCGACGCGGCACCCCAGGGGGAACACACGGGCCTCCACCGCCCACCCGGCACGCTCCAAACCGGATTAACGACACACGACAGCCGGTGCACCGTCGGGCGGCAGG